>NZ_JBEZNF010000004.1:0-323337 GCF_040653095.1 Streptomyces sp. NPDC048057 | reverse complement strand
CGCCAACCCCACCACCTACCACAACGCCGCCACCGCACTCCACGAAGCCACCCGCGACGACGAAGCCCTCGCCCTCCACATCCCCAGCGACGGCACCCAACGCGAACTCCGCGCCATCCTCGACTGGCTCGACTCCACCGGCACCCAAGCCGACGAACTCACCCTCCACACCCCCGACCTCGACGACGTCTTCTTCGCCCTCACCAGCAACACCGTCCCCGGCCAGCCGAACCAGTCCAAGGAGACCGTCCGATGAGCTCCCTCACCCTCGCCGTCCGTGACTCGACGACCATGCTGCGCCGCAATCTGCTCCACATGCGCCGCTACCCGTCCATGACGCTGAACCTGCTGCTCACGCCCGTCATGCTGCTGCTGGTCTTCGTCTACATCTTCGGCGGTGCGATGAGCGCCGGCATCGGAGGCGGCGGCGCCGACCGGTCCGACTACCTCGCCTACGTCTTCCCCGGCATCCTGATGCTGACCATCGGCGGCACCACGATCGGCAGCGCGGTGTCCATCGCGATGGACATGAACGAAGGCATCATCGCCCGCTTCCGCACCATGGCCATCCACCGCGGGTCCGTACTCATCGGACACGTCGTCGGCAGCGTGCTCCAGTGCGTGATGAGCGTGACCGTCGTCGGTGCCGTCGCCGTGGCGATCGGCTTCCGTTCCGTCGACGCCACCGTCCTGGAGTGGGTCCTGGCCTTCGGGCTGCTGGCGCTCGTCTCCCTGGCGCTGACCTGGGTGGCCGTCGGCATGGGGCTGTCCAGCCCGAACGTCGAAGCCGCCAGCAACAACGCCCTGCCGCTGATGCTCCTGCCGATGCTGGGCAGCGCCTTCGTCCCGGTCGACGCGATGCCGGACTGGTTCCAGCCGATCGCCGAGTACCAGCCCTTCACCCCCGCCATCGAGACCCTGCGCGGACTGCTGCTCGGCACCGAGATCGGCCACAACGGATGGCTGGCCGTGGCCTGGTGCGTGGCGCTGGCGGTGCTCGGTTACGTCTGGTCCAAGTCGCTCTTCAACCGCGACCCGAAGTAAGCGCCCGTGGCCCACGGGGTCCGGCCAGTAGCACGTCCCACGCAGATCGGGGATGTTTCACGTGAAACGTGGAGCATCCCCGATCGCGTGCTCAGTGCACAAAGCTGTAGCTCCGCCAGGGGCCCGTACCGGGCGCGATCACATCGGACGTCATGGTCGCCACATAGATCGAGGCACCGGAGCAGTCCGCGCTGGGGTACATCAGCACGTCGACCAGGGTGCCGTTCTCCACCGACACCGCACCGTTGGGGCCCAGTCGGTGGCACCCCGTCACCACGGGGCTGTTCACCTTCACATGGACCGACCGCTCCGTCTCGTAGTCCATGGGGCCCACAGCCGTACGCCCCAGCCCGGAGCAGCCGGCGAGCGCAACGACCAGGAGCGCCGTCCCCGTACCGCCGACGAGCCGACGGCGAGAAGGGAACCGCCGGCCGGAACGCGGTTGCGGGCGCCGGTGGTGGGTCACGACCATGGCCAGTCCTTGTCTGCGCGGCGGTGCTCCGCGCGGGTCGGTCCGCGGGCAGCGGCCCGGAACGACGGCCGGGACGGCCCGGAACGTACCTACTGCTCATCGCCACCCTGCCGCGTCACCCCGCCACCGGCATCCGGGACGGGGCTGCCCGGGCTACTCGACCAAACGCCACCACGGACGGCCGCGGTCACGGACGGATGCGGTCATCGACAGCCGCGGTCACCGCCGGGCGCGGTCACGGGAGAGCAGGGCCACGAGCAGCGCTCCACCGGCCAGGATCCCGAAGGCCACCCACAGGGCCGTCGCATAGCCGTGCACCGTCCCGGCCTTGAGCGCACCCGGCCCGTGGTCCGCCAGATACGACGCGGTGGCGCCGGTGGCGATCGAGTTCAGCAGCGCGGTGCCGAAGGCCGCTCCCATCTGCTGGACGGTGTTGTACGCCGCGGAGGCCACGCCCGCCTCGGCCGGCGCCAACTCCACCGTCGCCCGGTTCGTCGCCACCGCCAGCAGACAGCCGAGGCCGAGTCCGGTCAGCACCATCGACGGGGTGAGGAACACAAGAAACACCCGCGCGCTGTCCACCTCCAGTCGGGTGAGGACCAGCATGCCGAGGGCGGCGGAGAGCAGACCGCCCCCGATCAGCCGGTCCGGCGCCAGCCGCCCGTGCAGCCGCTGCGCGAGCACCATCGCGCCGACCGTGGTGCTCACCGCGTTGACCAGCAGCGTCAGCCCGGCCTTGACGGGGGAGTACCCGAGCACCGTCTGGGTGTAGTAGCTCAGGAAGAGATAGAAGCCGAACATCGACACGTACATCACGAAGACCCCGACGAACGCGGTGCCGCGCGCCCGGTGGGCCAGGATCCGCAGCGGCAGCAGCGGTTGCCGCGACGCCGCCTCCACCCGGACGAACAGCCCCAGCAGCAGGACGCCGCCACCGAGCAGGGCGAGCACCTTCGGGTCGTCCCAGCCGTGCGGCTCGGCCTCCGTGAATCCGTAGACCAGCGCGACGAGCCCCGCCGTGCTGAGCAGCGCCCCGGGGACGTCGAGCCGGCGCAGGTCGCCGCTCGGCCGGTCGCGCCCTACGAGCGGGACGCCGAGCAGGGCGAGCGCGGCCATGGGCACGTTGATGTAGAGGCACCAGCGCCAGTCGGCGTACTCGGTGAGCAGGCCGCCGGCCACCAGTCCGAGCGCCGCGCCACCGGCGCCGACGCCGGCGAAGACCCCGAACGCCCGGGCCCGCTCCGGCCCGTCGGTGAAGGTCAGCACCAGCAGGGAGAGCGCCGCCGGGGCCAGCAGCGCGGCGCAGACGCCCTGGGCGGCGCGGGCGGCGAAGAGCACGGCCGCGTCGTTCGCGGCGCCGCCGAGCACCGAGGCGAGCGCGAAGCCGACGAGGCCGACGGCGAAGGCCCGTCGGTGCCCCAGCGCGCTGGACACCCGGCCGCCGACCAGCAGCAGACCGCCGAAGGCGAGGGCGTACGCCGTGATCGCCCAGTGCCGGTCGGTGTCGCTGATCCCCAGGGCGCCCTGGGCCGAGGGCAGGGCGATGTTCACGATGGTCACGTCCAGGACGACCATCAGTTGGGCGAGGCTCACCACGGGCAGGGCCCACCAGCGCCGCGCGGAAGCAGCCGAAGCGCCGTCAGCGTCGTCAGCGCCGTCAGCGCCAGGAGCACCGGCGGCATCCGCCCCGCCCTCGACACCCGGCTCCCACGCCGTGTTCCTCGTGCTCCCGCCCGTACTCCTGTCCGTACTCCCGCCGTCGTCCCGCCGCGTCCCGCGCGTCTCGGTCACCGTGCGCCCTCCCGCCTTCCGCCGACCCCAGTACACCGGTCGACCCTCTCGAACATTGGTCTAGAAGCGGCCCAAGGTACTGCACCCCCGCGCCCCGGTCGGGCCCGCGGAAGGGCGATATCCAGCCAGCGGGCGACGCCGATCGGCCGGCGCGCGGGCGCGCCGCCGCCGCTCGCGGCCGGGAAGCCGGCACACGGCGCGGCGCACCGCCCCGACCGTGCAAAACTCGTCCGCGACGACGCGCAGCACCCCGATGCGCGTCGACTGGAGGTGAACGTCATCGCTGCCGGAGAACGCAGGAGAAGCACGCCGGGCCACCCGCCGGGAAACGTCTGGATCCGACCCACGCGCGCCAAGAAGGGAGAGCCCCCGCTCACCCGCGAGCGCATCGTGGACGCCGCCGTCGCCCTCCTCGACGAGGAGGGCATGGACCGGCTGACGATGCGCCGGCTGGCCGAGCGCCTCCAGGCGGGCGCCACCACCCTGTACTGGCACGTGGCGACCAAGGACGACGTGGTCGACCTCGCCGTCGACGCGATCTTCGGCGAGACCGCGGTCCCGGAGCGCCACGGCGCGAGCCCGCGGGACGACGTCACCGCACTGCTCGACGGCTGGCGCCGGGCCCTGCTCCGCCACCCCTGGGCGGCCACGGTGCCGGCACGTCAGAGGCCGCTGCTCGGCCCGAACTTCCTGGCCTGGATGGAGTTCCTCCAGTCCGCGCTGGAGCGCGCCGGACTGAGCGGCCCCCGGCTCAACGCGGCGACGTGGGTCCTCTACAACCACGTGATGGGGTCGACGGCCGTGCAGTCGAACCTCCAGCTCTCCGCCGAGGAGGCGGAGGCCGGCCGGGCGTACCTGTCCGACCGGCGCGAGCAGTACCCGACCGTGGCCGCGAACAACTACATCGCCGACGACGACTGGGACGCCAACTTCGCGACCGGCCTGGAGTTCCTGCTCGACGGAATCGGGGCGCGCCCCGCGGGCTGAGGACTAGGGGGCGCAGGCGGCGAGTTCCCGTACCGCTGCGACGGACTCCGCGGGCGCCCAGACGCGCTCGGCGAACCCGCCCGCGGCCGGCTCCGCGGTGCCGAGCCCCCGCCCGTACCGCACGATCCGGTTGGTGATCGGCTCCATGACCTGGAGCCGGTACGGCCACAGGGCCTCCCGCTTGGCCTCGGCGGAGAGGTCCGACCCCGGGATGAGCACCGGGGTCAGCGCGGCCCCGTCCCACGGGGCGGCCAGCCGCCCGGCGTCGGCCCGCGCGTCGCCGAACAGCGAGTACGGCATGTCCTCGTAGAAGACGACCCGCCCGGCCGCCACGGCCCCGCGGGCCACCAGCTCGCTCACGGCCTCGCGCGTGATGACGTGGTCGACGTGCCCGCCCACGGCCAGCGGCACCAGCACGAGGGAGGCGTCGGCGAGTTCCCGCGCCAGGTCGAGGACGATCCGTTCGAACAGCTCGGGCTCCGCCCGCCGCACGTCGACCGTCGAGCCCGACCCCAGGAGGAAGCCCTCGCGCCAGGCGGGCCGGCTCTCGCCGTCCAGGTGGCCCAGCAGCGTCAGCCCCGCGCCGAGCACCCGACAGGACACCCGCTCCTCCTCGATCAGCATGCGGGAGGCGAGCGCGGGCCGTTCCTGGTAGTACGGGCGACGCGTCCAGGTCTCGTCCGAGAACACGTCGACGACGCGCCCGCCGAACCGGAACACCGTGCTGCCCAAGGCCAGTTGCGCGTCGTCGGGATGGGGGGAGAGGAAGGTCAGCGCCCGCGCGGGCGCCGTCCGCGGGGCCGGCACCGCGACCACCAGACCGGCCGCGTGCCAGCGGGCTATTCGCTCCCGGTCCGCCGGCGCCCAGGAGTCCAGGGGGCGACTGCCGTCGCAGGTGTGCCACAGGTCCGCCGCGGAGGCGGGGAAGACCTCGGGGTCGACCGCGTCCCCGAGGAAGCGCACCGCCGTGGCGTCCAGCTCCACGTGCGGCAGCCTCGTCGGCCGGTCGGTCGGTGCGAGTGCCTTCGGCAACCGCCTGAACAAGGGCCTGACGGGGTGCTGTGACATGCCTCCGGAGTGTAAGGCACCCCTTCCTCATGAAACGATGATCACCCGGGGCGCACGGCAGCACGGCGCGACGGGCCGCCACCGGCACGTACGAGACGCGTACGAGAAGGGCTGGAGAAGCATGGACGTACTCGCCTGGTTCCACCGGGGAGGGGTCCGGATGAAGGCCGCCCCGTGACGGAGTCCGGCGGGGCGCCGCGCGCAGTCGAGGTCCGGTGGGCCCGGGTCGACGACGGGCACGACCGGCTCGTCCGGCTGCTCGATCCGGTGGAGCGCGCCCGGTACGCGGCGACGACGGACCCGGCGACCGCGCGGCGCTTCCTCGTGGGCTGCTCCATCAGCCGCCTCGTGCTCGGCGAACGGCTCGGACTGCCGCCGGCCGAGGTCCCCTTGAAGCGGGTCTGCCCGCGCTGCGGCGGTCCGCACGGGAAGGTCGCGCTCGCCCCCTCGCGCACCCCGCCCGGCGCTCCGCCGCTGCCCGACGTCCGCTTCTCCGTCACCCACGGCGGTGACACGGTCGGGGTGGCCTTCTGCGACGGCGCCGAGGTCGGCCTCGACGTCGAGGAGGTCGCCCAGCTCAGCGGCAGCAACATCGACGGCAGCGGCAACAGCAACAGCAACGGTGGCGTACGGAACGTGGACGTGCTCGCCCCGCGCGTGCTGACCGCCGCCGAGTTGGCCGCGCTGCACGACCGCCCGCCGGCCCAACTCCCCGACGCCTTCCTGCGCTACTGGGTGCGCAAGGAGGCCGTGCTGAAGGCGTGGGGCACGGGCCTGCACGTACCGCTGCGCCAGCTGGAGGTCACCGCCCCCGAGCAGCCGCCCGACGTCGTCGGCTGGCCCGAGCGCCCCGACCTCCCCCACGACGTGCAGATGATCGACATGGTGGTCGCCGGGCGGCACCCCGCAGCCGTCTGCGTCATCGGACGCGGCGGCCTCGCGCTCACGGAGCGGGACGCGGGGCCCGCGCTCCGTCGCGTGCGGTAGCACCGCTTGAGGACGGCAGCATCCGGGCCGGCCCGGATGCTGCGTGCACCCCGGGTCGTACCCCGGCCGTGCGCCCCGGGTCGTACGGCCGGCTCACCCCTCCCAGACGACCAGGACGGCCTTCGGACCGCGCAGCAGGCTGCGGCGCCACACGATGTCCTCCGCCGGCACCGCCAGCCGCAGCCCGGGCAGCCGGCGCAGCAGCACCCCGAGCGCTTCTTGGAGTTCGACCCGGGCCAGGTGCGCGCCGAGGCAGTAGTGGATGCCGTGCCCGAAGGTGAGGTGCGACGACTCGGAGCGTTGGAAGTCGACCTCGTCGGGGGCGGTGAAGACGTCCGCGTCGCGGTTGGCGGCGCCGATGTGGGCCATCACGCCCTCGCCGGCCCGGATCAGCGTGCCGGCGAGCTCCACGTCCTCCAGGGCGACGCGCACCTGCCCGGTCTCGCTGAGCATGTTGCTGCGCAGCAACTCCTCGATCGCGTCGGGCACGAGCCCCGGCTCGGCCCGCAGCGACTCCCAGCGCTCGGGCCGCCGCAGCAGGTCGATGACGAAGGCGCCGATCTGGTTGGCGGTCGTCTCGTACCCCCCGACGAGCATCGTCACGCCGAAGTGCACCAGTTCGTCGTGGCTGATGCGGTCGCTGTCCAGGGAGGTCCGCAGCAGTTCGCCCAGCAGGTCGACGGGGACGGCCTCCGGGCTGGCCAGCGTCCGCTCCTTCTCCTCGACCAGGGTGGTCATGTACGCGAGAAGGGCGTCGTACGCGTCGTTCCCGGCCCGGGCCGTGTCGGGTTCGAGGCTGTACATGACCTCGGTCCACGCCCGGATCGCCGGCTCGTCCGCCACCGGTGCGCCCAGCAGTTCGCAGATCACCCGCAGCGGCAGCCGGGTGGCGAGGTGGAGTTGGAGGTCCGCCGGGGCGCCGGCCGCCACCAGCTCGTCCACGCACCGCTCCGCCTGCTGACGCACCCACTCCCGCCGCTGCTCGATCCTGCGGTGCGCGAAGGAGGCGGTCACCAGGCCGCGCAGCCGGGTGTGCTCGGGCGGGTCCATCGCGGGCAGCGTGTTGTTCCGGGGCGCGGTGGCCGCGGCGTGCGGGCGTCCGGGCCGCACCACCTCGGCACGGGAGAAGCGCGGGTCGGACAGCACGGTCTTCACGTCGGCGTAGCGCGTGACCAGCCACACGTCGTGCCCGTTCACGGTCCGGGCAGGCACCACCGGCGCCTCTTTCTGGAGCCGGCGGAGCATCGGGGACGGGTCGATGCCGAAGGCGTCGGGCAGCGGAACGGTCACGCGGTCCCGACGGGCGCTGACAGTCAATGCGGTATCCACGACCGCGTTCTCCCCGCGCGGAGGGCGGACCGCACCGCGTCGACGGAGAAAGTCCAGCAGCAGCGGGAGAACGGCGTGGAACAGTCGTTTGAGCCAGCGCGCCCCGGTCCGGTGCCGCTGGCCCCGCCGTACGTCAGGTCAGTGAACGGCCCGCAGCATGCGGGTCACGTTGATCTTCGTGGGGGAGAGCCCGAGCTCCACGCTCTCCATCATCCGCTCGCCGTTGAGCCGGCCGTAGGCCAGCAGATCGACGTTGGCCAGGCTGTACTCGGGCCAGGTGTGGATGCTGAGGTGCGAGGCGGAGAGCAGCAGGATCGCCGTCACGGCACCATTGGGAAAGACGTGCGAAGCCTCGCCGAGGACCTTTGCGTTTCCCTTTTCCGCGGCAGTGCGCAGGACTTCGAGAAGCCGCTTCTCATCAGTGAGGATGCTGTGGTCACTGACCCATACGTCGACCGCGTAAGAGCACAGGTCGTCGGCGTTTATACCTTCGGTAGCGAGGTCAGACGGGTTATTCATGGCGTTACAGGGAAGCAGGGGCTACGGACCCTTACCCCCGTCTCCTTTCACGTGGATGAACTCTGGTCTCCGCCGCCACTAGATGTCCGGCGATACCAGATCTCAGTGCCCAGCCTGACCAGAATACCATCCAACTAATGCCCACCGCGCGGCGCAGGAGCCGCCACCGCACCCGTCATCAGGCCCACAACAGCCCCTCATCAAGCTCTCATCAGGCAAGGTGACACCCCCGTGTCAGGTCGGCCACAACGCCCGAACCAGCACCCCGCGCCATGATCATTACCCCGTACACGAAGCACCGGGCACCGGACAGGCAGAAGCAGAATTCCGCAGGAAATGCGACCGACCAGACGGAAGAATTCACATCCCCCGACCGCATAACGGCGGCATGCCGGAAGATTCTTGAACTGCCGGGGCACGCCCCGGACCCCCTGGCCGACGACTGGAGATATCACCCCGCGCATTTCCCGGACACCGAACGGCCCATCGAAGGCTTCACCATCCATCGACGCCCACACGAGGAAATCGTCAAGGCCGGTACGAAGTCGAAACGGAAGCCCACCAGCCCCGGCCGACGAGAGGAACCGCGGACCGGCCGCGGGGAGCCGGTGCCCAGGCCGGAGGATCGGTTTGCCTCAACGCCGGCGGCATCGGCGGCGCCTGCGTCGCAGCACGGTGGTCACGTAGACGACGAGCCCCACCACGGGAAGGGGTCCGACGAGCAGATAGACCAAGAGGTCCTCCGGGATGCCGTCCAGGAGATCGGTGTTGAGCCCCACGACGAGGAACACCATCAGGGCGAACCAGGCCGAGCAGCCCCCTGCGAAGGCGGCGAGCGTGCCCGGCGTCAATGCGTGTTCGCTCGCCTTGGCGGCCGTGGCGCTCATCTTGCCGGCGACGTTTGGAACGGGTGCCCACCCCGGTCCGCGCCACCCCTGCCACAGGTCACGCAGGGCGCTCGCCTCGGCATCGAGCTCCGCCACCTCCCGGTCGTTGAGATGGGGGAGCCCGAGCCTGCGACCGTCCCGGTCGTAGACGACCACGGTCCGCTCCGGCAGGTCGTGTTGGGCCGCGTTCGGGATGCGCTCGATCTGGATGCCCTGCACGTCCCCCCAGGCGATCCTCCTGGTCCTGAACGCCGTTCGGATCACGAGGTGCTCCTGCCGGACGATCGTCACGGCCCGCAGCACCGCAGCGGCCACCCAGACGGCCAGCAGCACCAGCACGGCGACCACTGCGACGCTGACCCACGCCGGCACCACGTCGTCCAGCACGACCGCCCCCGCAGCCCCCATCAGCAGCGTGAACGCGGGGACGAAGAAACCGAGGGCGAACCCGCGGTCCGTGCCGTACCGCCGCAGGTACTGGCCATCGGTCATCGACGGAGCCCCCTTCGCCACCTCGCGTGCCCACCGCCCCAGGAAGGCGTACCCACACCGCCCCGAGCAGGCGGCGGTCCGCCTCCCCGACGGCCCCTCGACCGCGTCCGCAGCCCAGCGTGCGCCAGCGACGCGCGTGTGCCAACAGCCCGCGGCCAACTTGACGCGCCGTGCAAAAAAGGCCCTCTGAACCGCGTTTCCGCAGTTCAGAGGGCCTTCCGGGATGTGGAGCCTAGGGGAGTCGAACCCCTGACATCTGCCATGCAAAGACAGCGCTCTACCAACTGAGCTAAGGCCCCGGATCAACGAAGAACGGGACCGATGAACACCGTCATCGCCCCGACCGTCGCCGCGCACCAGAATACCGGGTCCCCCCGCCCATCCTGCAAAAGGATTGGGACTCCCGATGCGCAACCACTCTCCGTAAGATGCACCGCGTGGTTCGCAGCAGCGAAGCCAGCCATGGGAAGCCCCGCATGGGGAAGCGATGGGGAGACGCGCATGGACGCCGCTCAGCAGGAGACGACCGCCAGGGCACGTGAGCTGCAGCGCAGCTGGTACGGGGAACCGTTGGGCGCGCTCTTTCGACGACTCATAGACGACCTGGGGCTGAACCAGGCGCGGCTCGCAGCCGTGCTCGGGCTGTCCGCGCCGATGCTGTCCCAGCTGATGAGCGGCCAGCGGGCGAAGATCGGGAACCCCGCGGTCGTCCAGCGGGTGCAGGCGCTCCAGGAGCTGGCGGGGCAGGTCGCGGACGGCAGTGTGAGCGCCGTGGAGGCGACGGGGCGGATGGACGAGATCAAGAAGTCGCAGGGCGGGTCCGTACTGACCGGCACCAGCCAGACCACCACCAGCTCGGGCGCTCCGACCGTGCGCCGGGTGGTGCGGGAGATCCAGTCGTTGCTGCGGTCGGTGTCGGCCGCCGGGGACATCATCGACGCCGCCGACTCCCTCGCTCCGACCCACCCGGAGCTGGCAGAGTTCCTCCGGGTGTACGGCGCCGGGCGCACCGCGGACGCCGTTGCGCACTACGAGTCCCACCAGAGCTGACCATCCGAACCAGCTGAACCGGGCGCGCGACCGGGCTCCCGGCACCTGGCAGCGGCGGCAGCGGTTCGCAGCAGTGGCGAGGCGGGGCGGACGCGAGCGCCACACGACGGAGCGAGGAGCGGGCACGGCACCATGGGTGAGGTCTTCGCCGCTCGGTACGAGCTGATCGACCCGATCGGGCACGGTGGCGTCGGCGCGGTGTGGCGCGCCTGGGACCACCGGCGGCGCCGCTACGTCGCGGCCAAGGTGCTCCAGCAGGGCGACGCGCACACCCTGCTGCGCTTCGTCCGCGAGCAGGCCACCCGGATCGACCACCCGCACGTCCTCGCCCCCGCGAGCTGGGCCGCGGACGACGACAAGGTGCTCTTCACCATGGACCTGGTGGGCGGCGGCTCGCTGGCCCACGTGATCGGCGACTACGGCCCGCTGCCCCCGCGCTACGTGTGCACCCTGCTCGACCAGTTGCTGTCCGGGCTCTCCGCGGTCCACGCCGAAGGCGTGGTGCACCGCGACATCAAGCCGGCGAACATCCTGATGGAGGCCACCGGTACGGGCCGGCCGCACCTGCGCCTGTCCGACTTCGGCATCTCCATGCGCAAGGGCGAGCCACGGCTGACGGAGGCGAACTACGTCGTCGGTACGCCCGGCTACTTCGCGCCCGAGCAGATGGCCGGCGCCGAACCCGACTTCCCCGCCGACCTCTTCGCCGTCGGCCTGGTCGGGCTCTACCTCCTCCAGGGCCAGAAGCCGGACGCCGGCGCGCTGGTGGACCACTTCGCCGAGCACGGCACCCCGAGCGCTCCCCTCGGCCTGCCCGAGCCCCTGTGGCAGGTGCTGGCGGGGCTGCTCCAGCCTGACCCGGAGGACCGTTTCCGCTCCGCGGCGGGTGCGCGCAAGGCCCTGCTGGCGGCCGTCGACGCGCTGCCGGACACGGGCCCGGACGACGAACCGGTGGAGATCTTCGACCAACTGGAGCCGCTGCCTTCGGGCTTCGGACCGAACGGGCCCACGGGGCCGCCGTCGCCCGGCCGCGCCGCGGCGCCGGGCGCCCGCGCCTTCGGCGGCCCGGACACGGGGCAGGGGCCCGTCACACCCTCACCCGTGCCCCCGCCGGCACAGCCGGCAACGCCGTCACAGCCGTCGTCGGGACTTCTGGTCCCCGCCCCGCCGAGCCAGCCGCCCACGCCCCCGCCGCACCCGATACGGCCGGCACAGCCGGCGCCGCCGCATACGGGTCAGCCGCACACGCCGACTCCGCCGCCGGTCCCGCCCGTACCCCTGGCAGCCCCCGCTCCCGAGCCCACGCCCTCACCGGCCCCCGCGCCGCCGTCCGAGGCCGTACGGCACGGCGGGTACGGCGCATACGGCACGCGGTACGAAACGCCGCCCACGCGCCCGTACACCGCACCGCAGCCGCAGGCCCCGCTCTCCCGGGCCGAACGCCGCCGCCACGAGCGCAGACGTAAACGCACCGGTCCCCCGCCCAAGGTCGCGATCCCGGTGCTGCTCCTCGCCCTGATCTGCTTCGCCGTCGGCTTCTGGGCCCTCGGCCAGGCGTGAACCCCAGCGCCCGACCGTCACCGCCCGGCCCTCACGCGGGCAGCAGAAAGCCCCGGTCGCTTCGTAGTGAGCAACCGGGGCTTTTCGAAAGAACAGCTGTGTGTTCAGACGCTCGAACCCGAACCTGCGGGCACGGAGTCGGTCGCCTCCGTCCACAGGTCCTGCTCGGCCCGATCCGCCTGGATCTGGCGGTACACGAGGAGCCCGCCGATGGCGGCCAGTGCGACCAGGAGAAGCTTCTTCACCGCGCGACCTCGTCTTTCCTTGACGTATGCGTATGACGAATGAGGACTTCTGGCGCCCGACTATACACACCGACCGATACCGATCGGTGACCTGCGTGCCCTTGCGCACCGCCCACGGCTGATCGGCGGCTGATCAGCGGCGGAGCAGGGGGTGGCGACGGGCCGCAACCGGCCAGGAACGTACAAGAAGGGCCCGGCCTCCCGTCGGCACGCTGGGCGCATGACGAACGACGACGCCCCCGTGCGCTTCGACACCAAGATCGCCGTACTGCTCCGCACCGACCTGGCCGGCTGGCAACGGCTCAACGTGACCGCGTTCCTCGTCAGCGGCCTCGGCACCCGCCGTCCCGAGGTGATCGGCGAACCGTACGCGGACGCCGACGACACCCCGTACCTGCCGATGTTCCGACAGCCGGTGCTGGTCTTCGAGGGCGGGAAGGAGCTGCTGACCGGGGCGCACGAGCGGGCCGTGGCCCGCTCGCTCCCGTGCTCGGTCTTCACCTCGGACCTCTTCGCCACCGGCAACGACCGCGACAACCGCGCCGCGGTGCGCGCGGTGTCCCGGGGCCAGTTGGACCTGGTGGGCCTGGCGGTGTACGGCCCGAGGAACGCGGTCGACAAGGTCTTCAAGGGCGCCCGCATGCACCGGTGAGCACCGCTCACCACCGAGAGCAGTGCACACCACCAAGAGCGACGCCTACCGCCAAGAGCACCGCTCACCACCGAGAGCGGCGCTCACCACCGAGAGCACCGTTCGTGACAAGAGCGGTGCTCACCACCGAGAGCGACGCCTACCGCCAAGAGCACCGCTCACCGCCGAGAGCAGTGCTCACACTCTCGGCTCCCGGTCGAACGGCAGCTCCAGCATCCGGATCGCGTTGCCCCGCAGCAGCTTGTACGCCACCTCGTCCGACAGCCCGCCGACGTGCTCGGCCGCCACCTCCTTGGTGTGCGGCCAGGTCGAGTCCACGTGCGGGTAGTCCGTCTCGAAGGTCGCGTTGTCCACCCCCACCGTCTCGATCGCCTCGATCCCGTGCTTGTCCCGGAAGAAGCAGCAGAAGATCTGCCGGTAGTAGTACGTGGACGGCGGCTCGGGGATCAGGTCCCGCACCCCGCCCCAGGCCCGGTGCTCCTCCCACACGTCGTCCGCCCGCTCCAGCGCGTACGGGATCCACCCCATCTGCCCCTCGCTGTACGCCAGCTTCAGCCGTGGGAACTTCACCAGCACCCCGCTGAAGAGGAAGTCCATCATCGAGGCCATGGCGTTGTTGAAGCTCAGCGACGCCTGGACGGCGGGCGGGGCGTCGGGGGAGGCCGCGGGCATCTGCGAGGACGACCCGATGTGCATGTTCACCACCGTCCCCGTCTCCTCGCAGGCCGCGAAGAAGGGGTCCCAGTACCCGGAGTGGATCGACGGCAGCCCCAGGTACGTCGGTATCTCGGAGAACGTCACCGCGCGCACCCCGCGGGCGGCGTTCCGCCGGATCTCGGCGACGGCGAGGTCCACGTCCCACAGCGGGATCAGACAGAGCGGGATCAGCCGCCCGCCGCTGTCGCCGCACCACTCCTCCACCATCCAGTCGTTGTACGCGCGCACGCACGCGAGCGCGACCTCCTTGTCCCCGGCCTCGGCGAAGGTCTGCCCGCAGAAGCGGGGGAAGGTGGGGAAGCACAGCGACGCCTCGACGTGGTTCAGGTCCATGTCGGCCAGCCGCGCCTTCGGGTCCCAGCAACCGCGCCGCATCTGCTCGCGGGTGATCCCGTCCAGCGTCATCTCGTCCCGGGAGAACCCCACGGCGGCGATGATGCGCTTGTACGGGAAGATCTCGCCCTCGTACCGCCACCAGTCGGTGAGCTGCCCCTCGGGGTCCGTGGTGAAGCGGTACTTCCCGCCGACGTACGCCAGCTCCCCGATCCCCGCGGTGAAGGGCTGCGGCCCGCGCTCCCGGTACTTGGCCGGCAGCCAGGTCTCGAAGAGGTGCGCCGGCTCGATCACGTGATCGTCCACGCTGATGACCCTGGGCAGGTCCTTGCCGCCGTTCGCCTTGTCGACCACGCCGATCACACTCCCATCTGACGACCCATCAGATTCAGGCTACGGCCCGGCGGCCAAGGAGAGCAAGCGTCCGCCGCCCCCTTGCGTCGCGGCCCGTCATCCGCTGAACTGACGAACCATCAGATGTTGCTGCGCCAGGACGAGAGGGAGGGCGGGATGGACACGATCTGGCTCGACGGGGCCCAGTGGCTCGCGGTGCTCCGCATCGGACTCGGCCTGTGGTGGCTGGAGAGCTGGCGCCACAAGGACAAGAAGGAGTGGTTCAAGGGCGGCGGAATCGCCTGGGCCGGCGGCATAGCCGAGAAGCACCGCTGGCCCGTCGTCCGCAAGGGCTTCGACACGGTGGTCAAACCCCGCCCGCGCGTGATGGCGTACGTCGTCGCCTACGCGGAACTGGCCCTCGGCCTCGGCCTCGTCCTCGGCTTCCTCACCCCGATCGCCCTCGCCTGCGGGCTGCTCCTGAGCCTGATCTACCTGGCCCTGATGATCCACGACTGGGCGGAGCAGGGACAGAACCTGATGATGGCGCTGATCGCAGTGGTGGCGCTCTTCGGCATGAGCTGGCAGACCTGGTCGCTCGACGCGGCGCTGGGCCTCTTCTCTTCCTGACACCGATCGGCGATCTTGGTCCGATGACACGACGACGGTACGTACGCTTCGAACACCTGGGCCGCGTACGGTTCGGCCGCGTGGCCCCCACCGTGGACGACGTCACCCCGGTCGAGGTCCTCAGCGCCGACCCGATCCGCACGGACGCGACCCCGACGGGCGAACTGCTGGAGATGGAGGAGATCCGCTTCCTGGCGCCGCTGCTGCCGGGACGGGTCGTGACGGTCCACTCCGCCTACGCCGACGTCCCCGCGGAATCCCCCCGCTTCACCCTTGGCCCTCCGCCCGCCTCCGTCGACCCGCAGACCACCGTCCCCCCGCCCGCGCGCTACGCCGCCGAGCTGGCCGTCGTCATCGGCCGCGACTCCCACGTCTTCGGCTACACCTGCGCCAACGCCCTCACGACCGACT
Source organism: Streptomyces sp. NPDC048057 (assembly GCF_040653095.1). Taxonomy (NCBI): domain Bacteria; kingdom Bacillati; phylum Actinomycetota; class Actinomycetes; order Kitasatosporales; family Streptomycetaceae; genus Streptomyces; species Streptomyces sp. NPDC048057. The sequence goes on along the minus strand of NZ_JBEZNF010000004.1, from coordinate 307,830 downwards.
CCTTGGCCCTGGGCCCCTGGATCGTGACGGGCATCGATCCGGCGTCCCTCGGCATCGGCAGCATGGTCAACGGCGTGCGCCGCCAACAGTCGACCACGGGTCTCATGCCCACCCCCGTCCCCTCCCTCCTCACGCACATCACCGCAACGACCCCCCTGTCCCCGGGCGACATCGTCCTGACCGGCACCCCCGCGGGCTCCGGCGACCTCACGCCCGGCGACTGGGTCACGGTCTTCATCGAGCACATGGGCACACTGGGCAACAAGGTCTCCCCGACCCGGTCCCGCTGAGGTCGGCGACGGCCCGTCACCCCGAAACGTGCTGGAACGCCTGCTCGAACTGAGCAGCCAGGGGCCCCTTCTCCCACGGACTCATGCGGGCGCGCAGCGTGGCCAGTTCGCCGAGGTGGCGCACGGATCCGGACTCCGCGGCGATCTGCGCGGACTCCGCGGCCAGTACGAGCGCCTGCTCCGGATCCCCGAGCGCGGCGTGGGCGCCGGCCTGGCGGGCGAGGTAGACGCCGGCGCGGCGGCGGGCGCCGTCGGGGACGGCGGACGTCACGCGTTCCCACAGCGGCTGCGCGTGCGCGTGCAGACCGAGCCGCCCGTAGCACGTGGCGCGCTGGATGTCGAAGAACAGCGAGTTCGTGATCGCCGCCGTACGGTTCCAGGGCGCGGGCGGCTGCTCGGGCCGGGTCCGGGCGGTGTTCTCGGCGGCGTCGAGGAGGCGGTCGACGGCGCCGCGGTCGCCGAGGAGCGAATGGCCGTGCGCCTGCTGGTACATCAGCTGCATCCGGGCGATCGGCGGGATCCCGGGCAGCGACAGACCGCGGGTGCACAGCGAGACGGCCGCGCGCCCGTCGCCCAACTCCGTGTGGAGGTAGGAGAGGTTGGCCAGGGTGTACGCGTGCAGGTCCGGGTCGTCGATGGTCTGGGCGTCCGCCAGCGCGGAGGCGTGCCAGGAGCGCGCCGCGGTCCAGTCGCCGGCGTCCTGGTGGAGCCAGCCGGCCAGTACGGCGTAGGCGGCGCCGACCCGCGTCAGGTCCTCGCGCACCGGGCCGTCGGCCGTGCGCGCGAGACCGGCGATGAGCCGGTGCTGCTCGCCCACGGTCCCTATCAGATCGCGCGGGTCGAGGAACATGTCGGCCGCCGCGTGCCCGCTGAGCTGTTGGCTGAAGTAGCCGACGAGTTGGGGGTCGACGCGGCGGTGCGGTACGGCTCCGGCGGGGGCGGCGTGGACCGCGGCCAACGCGCCCGCCGACCCTGCTGCGAGGAAGTTGCGTCGCTTCAAAGGGTCCTCCCTAGCGTCCGGGCCGAGGGGCCGGCCGGCCGACGGCGTGAATCCCAAGTCAGCGGGGCTGCGCCCGAACGCCGCGCTGAGGACGGTGGCGGTGTCGGGACGCGGCCAGCCCGGCGTTGCGGACTCCCATCTGCGGTACGTCCGGGCGCTGATGCAGAAGTGCGGGTCCTCCAGGATGTTCTGGCCGATGGTGCTCAGGGCCTCGGCTGCCTGCTCCTGGGAGTGCCACCCTTGGTCGATCCGGGCCGTCCGTAACTTCCTGTTGGTGTCTGGGCTCGCCACGTGTCCACGGTACGCCTCAGCCGACCCGCGCTCCATGCCTGCTTTGGCCGTAGATGTGCGCCGAGTTGGCGGTGGCCGCCCGATGGCCGGTCGATGGCCGCGCGGTGTCCTGGTCCGGGCGCCGCCGCGGCGGTTGCATGGATGCCATGGCCGAGGGGCGAGTGGGTGTGAGCCTGGTTGACGTCACGCGCGACGTGCAGTTGGCGTGGACGGTGGCACAGGCGCTGCCGGAGCGGGAAGTGGCCCTGCGCGACCGCCTGCGGGCCCACATCACCGTACTGGCCGCCCCGGCCGAGGCGTACGCCCGCAGCCTCCCCGCCGGGGGCCACCAGCACGTCCTCCTCCGCGACGTCCACCGCGCCCGCACGGCGGCCACCGACGGCCCCGGCACCACCCCGCCCGGCGAGTACCTGATGCAGCTCGCGGAACACGTGAAGACCCTCGCCCGCTACGCGCTCGCCGAGAGACGACGCCACCCCGGGTGAGCCCCCCTGCCGGCCCGCCGCGTCACCACCGCCCACCCACCCCGTGCGCACACGAAAAACCCCCGGCCTTCATGGACCGGGGGTTTCACAGAAGTGGGGCTAACAGGATTTGAACCTGTGGCCTCATCCTTATCAGGGATGCGCTCTAACCAACTGAGCTATAGCCCCTCCGCGCTGCGCGCTGACCTCTGAAGATTAGCGCACGTCCCGCGCTGCTCCCAAATCCGTTCCCGAGGGGACCGGGCCGCAGGCCCCGGGGAGGCTTCGAAAGAGGACCGGAACCGCCCCGCGAACCGCTGCGACCAGCGGATTGGGGCTTGCTACTCGTCTTCCGCGAGGGTCAGCTCCACGCCGCCCACGAAGCCCGCCGACAGGTTGTAGATGAACGCGCCCAGCGTCGCCAGCGCCGTCACCAGGACGACGTCGATCACCGCGATGACCGAGGTGAAGATGAGCACGCGCGGCAGGGACAGGAACGCCTGGAGGTCGAAGCCGTTGTTCTCGTTCGAGCCCGTCGCCTCGCTGATCGTGCCGCCGACCGTCGAGAAGACGCCCATCGCGTCCATGACCATCCACAGCGCCGCCGAGGCGACGACCGTGCAGATGCCCAGGGCGATGGAGAGCAGGAAGCTGACCTTCATCACCGACCACGGGTCGGCCTTCGCCACCCGCAGGCGCGCCTTGCGCGTGCGCGGGGTCGTGCGCGCCCCCGTGCGCGGCATGCGGACCGCGCCGTCCGGGTCCTCCTGGGGCGTCTGGTACGCCTGAGGGGGACGGTACGGGCCCGACGGGCGCGGCTTGGGGCGTTCCCCGTCGAAGACCGGGGACTGGCCGTCACGCGTGTCTGTCACCGCAACTCCCTGGGAGTCCGTGGCAGAGCCACGGGGACCGTTTGCTCCAGTAGCTCCGGCAGCTGCGGCCGGACCGGCTCCCGTGGCTCCACTCACGCTCTACTCCTCGTGCTCACCGGCCGGGGGCGTGGTGCCCTCGGCTGCCGCCTCGGCCGGACCGTCGCCGGCCTCGCCACTGATCCCCCTGACCTCTTCAGAGGTCTGCGGGGCCCCGTCGGTTCCCTCGACGCCGAGATCGGCTCCGTCGACTTCCTCGGCCTCGCGACCGGCCTCGGCGTTCCGGGCGATGCCCACCACGGCATCGCGCTTGCCCAGGTTGATCAGTTGAACACCCATGGTGTCACGCCCGGTCTCCCTGACTTCATTGACTCGCGTGCGAATCACACCGCCGCCGAGGGTGATGGCCAGAATCTCGTCGGACTCCTCGACCACCAGGGCGCCCACGAGCGACCCGCGGTCCTCCACGATCTTGGCGGCCTTGATGCCGAGGCCACCGCGACCCTGGACGCGGTACTCGTCGACGGCGGTCCGCTTCGCGTACCCACCGTCGGTGGCGGTGAACACGAACGTACCGGGCCGGACGACATTCATCGAGAGGAGTTCGTCTCCTTCGCGGAAACTCATCCCCTTGACGCCTGAAGTCGCTCGTCCCATCGGACGCAGCGCTTCGTCCGTCGCGGTGAACCGGATCGACTGGGCCTTCTTGCTGATGAGCAGCAGGTCGTCCTCGGCCGACAGCAGCTCGGCGCCGATCAGCTCGTCATCGCGGCCGTCCTCCGTCTCCCGGAGGTTGATCGCGATCACACCGCCCGAGCGGGGCGAGTCGTAGTCCTTCAGCGGCGTCTTCTTCACCAGGCCGCCCTTGGTGGCGAGCACCAGGTACGGCGCGGCCTCGTAGTCGCGGATCGCCAGGATCTCGGCGATCTGCTCGTCCGGCTGGAAGGCCAGCAGGTTGGCCACGTGCTGCCCGCGGGCGTCCCTGCCGGCGTCGGGGAGTTCGTACGCCTTGGCCCGGTAGACCCGGCCCTTGTTGGTGAAGAAGAGCAGCCAGTGGTGGGTGGTGGAGACGAAGAAGTGGTCGACGATGTCGTCTTCCTTGAGCTTGGTGCCCCGCACGCCCTTGCCGCCGCGCTTCTGCGAGCGGTAGTCGTCCGTCTTCGTGCGCTTCACGTAGCCGCCGCGGCTGATCGTGACGACGATGTCCTCCTCGGCGATCAGGTCCTCGATGGACATGTCGCCGTCGAAGGGCACCAGCTGCGAGCGCCGGTCGTCGCCGTACTTCTCCACGAGCACCGCCAGCTCCTCGCTGACGATCGCGCGCTGCTTCTCCGGGGAGGCCAGGATCGCGTTGTACTCGTTGATCTTCGCCTGGAGCTCGTCGTGCTCCTGGAGGATCTTCTGCCGCTCCAGCGCGGCCAGCCGGCGCAGCTGCATCTCCAGGATGGCGTTCGCCTGGAGCTCGTCGATCGCCAGCAGGTCCATCAGGCCGCCGCGCGCGATGTCGACGGTGTCGCTGCGTCGGATCAGCGCGATGACCTCGTCGATGGCGTCCAGCGCCTTGAGCAGACCGCGCAGGATGTGCGCCCGCTCCTCGGCCTTGCGCAGCCGGAAGCGGGTGCGCCGCACGATGACCTCGATCTGGTGCGTCACCCAGTGGCGGATGAAGGCGTCCAGCGAGAGCGTGCGCGGCACCCCGTCGACCAGCGCCAGCATGTTGGCGCCGAAGTTCGTCTGGAGGTCGGTGTGCTTGTAGAGGTTGTTGAGGACGACCTTGGCGACCGCGTCCCGCTTGAGGACGATGACCAGGCGCTGGCCGGTGCGGGAGGAGGTCTCGTCGCGCACGTCGGCGATGCCGCCGATCCGGCCGTCCTTGACGAGGTCGGCGATCTTCTGCGCGAGGTTGTCCGGGTTGACCTGGTACGGCAGCTCGGTGACCACCAGGCACTGGCGGTTCTGGATCTCCTCGACCTCGACGACCGCGCGCATCGTGATGGAGCCGCGACCGGTGCGGTACGCCTCCTCGATGCCCTTGCGGCCGACGACCAGCGCGCCGGTGGGGAAGTCGGGGCCCTTGATGCGCTCGATCAGCGCGTCGAGCAGCTCCTCGTGGGACGCGTCCGGGTGCTCCAGCGCCCACTGCGCACCGGAGGCGACCTCGCGCAGGTTGTGCGGCGGGATGTTGGTCGCCATGCCGACCGCGATGCCCGCGGAGCCGTTCACCAGCAGGTTCGGGAAGCGCGCCGGCAGGACCGTCGGCTCCTGGTTGCGGCCGTCGTAGTTGTCCTGGAAGTCGACGGTCTCCTCGTCGATGTCCCGGAGCATCTCCATGGACAGCGGCATCATCTTGCACTCGGTGTACCGCATGGCGGCGGCCGGGTCGTTGCCCGGGGAACCGAAGTTGCCGTTGGAGTCGACCAGCGGCATCCGCATCGACCACGGCTGGGCGAGTCGCACCAGGGCGTCGTAGATCGAGGAGTCGCCGTGCGGGTGGTACGTGCCCATGACGTCGCCGACGACGCGGGCGCACTTGTAGAAGCCCTTCTCGGGCCGGTAGCCGCCGTCGTACATCGCGTACAGCACGCGGCGGTGGACGGGCTTGAGGCCGTCCCGCACGTCCGGCAGCGCGCGCGACACGATGACGGACATCGCGTAGTCGAGGTACGAGCGCTGCATCTCGGTTTCGAGCCCGACGGGCTCGATCCGCATCGTCTGCTGCTCGTCCTCGGCAGTGGGGGCAGGGGTGTTCTCGTCGGCCATTGCTGGTCTCGGGTCCTTTCGTACGGTCAGCGGGGGCCGACTCAGATGTCGAGGAAGCGGACGTCCTTGGCGTTGCGCTGGATGAAGGAGCGCCGGGCCTCGACGTCCTCACCCATCAGCACCGAGAAGAGGTCGTCGGCCTGGGCGGCGTCGTCCAGCGTGACCTGGCCGAGGACGCGGTGCTCGACGTCCATCGTGGTGACGCGCAGCTCCTCGGCGTTCATCTCGCCCAGACCCTTGAAGCGCTGGATCGAGTCCTCGCGGATGCGCTTGCCCTGCTGCTTGCCCAGCTCGACCAGGGCGTCGCGCTCACGGTCCGAGTACGCGTACTCGAAGTCGTCCCGACCCCACTTGATCTTGTAGAGCGGGGGGCGGGAGAGGAAGACGTGGCCCGCCTCGACCAGCGGTCGCATGAAGCGGAAGAGGAAGGTGAGCAGCAGGGTGTTGATGTGCTGGCCGTCGACGTCGGCGTCCGCCATCAGGATGATCTTGTGATAGCGGAGCTTCTCGATGTCGAAGTCCTCGTGGACCCCGGTGCCGAAGGCCGAGATCAGCGCCTGGACCTCGGTGTTCTGGAGGATCTTGTCGATCCGGGCCTTCTCGACGTTCAGGATCTTGCCGCGGATGGGCAGGATGGCCTGGTACATCGGATTGCGGCCGGACTTCGCGGAGCCGCCGGCGGAGTCGCCCTCGACGATGAAGATCTCGCACTTCGTCGGGTCGTTCGACTGGCAGTCGCTGAGCTTGCCGGGCAGGGACGCCGACTCCAGCAGGCCCTTGCGGCGGGTCAGGTCGCGGGCCTTGCGGGCGGCGACGCGGGCTGTCTGGGCCTGGATGGCCTTGCGGACGATGTCCGCGGACTCGTTCGGGTTGCGGTCGAACCAGTCGGTCAGGTGCTCGTGGGCGACCTTCTGGACGAAGGTCTTCGCTTCGGTGTTGCCCAGCTTGGTCTTGGTCTGGCCCTCGAACTGGGGCTCGCCCAGCTTGATCGAGATGATCGCCGTCAGACCCTCGCGGATGTCCTCGCCGGAGAGGTTGTCGTCCTTCTCGCGCAGCAGCTTCTTGTCGCGGGCGTAGCGGTTCACCAGGCCCGTCAGCGCGGCGCGGAAGCCCTCCTCGTGCGTACCGCCCTCGTGGGTGTGGATCGTGTTCGCGAACGAGTAAACGCCCTCGCTGTACTGGGAGTTCCACTGCATCGCGATCTCGACCGAGAGCATCCGCTCCTTGTCCTCGGACTCCACGTCGATCACGGTGGGGTGCACCAGCTCGCCCTTGCGGGAGTTCAGGTACTTCACGAAGTCGACGATGCCGCCCTCGTAGTGGTACGTGACCGTGCGGGCCTGGTCGGACTCCGCCTCCTCGGCGGTGTCGGCGCCGGCCGTCGCCTTCGCGGACTCGCGCTCGTCGGTCAGCGTCAGGGTGAGGCCCTTGTTCAGGAAGGCCATCTCCTGGAAGCGCCGCGACAGCGTCTCGAAGGAGTACTCGGTGGTCTCGAAGATGTCGCCGTCCGCCCAGAACGTGACCGAGGTGCCGGTCTCCTCCGTCGCCTCGTTCTGCGCCAGCGGGGCGGTGGGGACGCCGAGCTTGTAGTCCTGCGTCCAGCGGTGGCCGTCGGTCTTGACCTCGACGGCGACCTTGGTGGAGAGCGCGTTCACCACGGAGACGCCGACGCCGTGCAGACCGCCGGAGACGGCGTAGCCGCCGCCGCCGAACTTGCCGCCGGCGTGCAGCACGGTGAGCACGACCTCGACGGCGGGCTTGTTCTCTGACGGAACGATGCCCACGGGGATGCCACGGCCGTTGTCGACGACCCGGACGCCGCCGTCGGCGAGGATCGTGACGTCGATGGTGTCCGCGTGTCCGGCGAGCGCCTCGTCGACGGAGTTGTCGACGACCTCGTACACCAGGTGATGAAGGCCACGCTCACCGGTGGAGCCGATGTACATGCCGGGCCGCTTGCGGACCGCGTCCAGCCCCTCAAGGACGGTGATGGCGCTGGCGTCGTACGAGGCGGTGGCCTCGCCGCTGTCGCCGGCGGAGGTGGACGGGTTGATCTCGTTGGGGTTGCCGGAATCGGCCACGAAGCGCCCTTTCTGGCACAGCACAAGCCGTTCTCCGTGCAGACGGGTACGGCTGCGTCGTTTCGACATGTTCCGCAAGGTGGCGGGATTGTCCACCAGTCTACCGGTACCGCCGACACGAATGGGGGTTTGCCGGCGCTTGAGTCCGCATGTGCCGCCCTCGGACCCGTTGGTCCGACTCCCCATATCAGGGGAGGGGCCTCAAGAGGCTCACACGGGCATTGTGGGCTTCGAGCTGTCAAACGGTGCTCACGGTGTGGGAACGCTCGTCCGAGCACCCCCGGCGACGCTCACGCAGGGTGCCGGAGAGATGAAGGGGCCGTACATGGATTGCCGAACAAAAGGGGCAATTAGGGTGCGGAGGGAGGGGGGTACGCGTACGGCCGGGCTCAGCCGTAGGTGTCGCCGGCGCCCGTGCTGCCCGGGGCCCGCAGCGGGCCGTATCCACGTCGGGGCGCACCCGGCCCCATGACCTTGATCAGCCGTACGGTGCCCTGGCCCAGGTCCTCGTTGAGCCGGGCGACGAGCCGGGGGGCGAGCAGCCGGAGCTGGGTCGCCCAGGCGGTCGAGTCGCACTGGACGGTCAGGACGCGCTCGTCCTCGTCGTACCGCTGGGGTACGCAGTGGTTGGCCAGGCCCTCGCCGACGATCTGCGGCCAGCGGCCCATCACACCGCCCACCGCCGCGGGCGTCTCCCAACCGCGCTCGGTGATCAGTCGGTTGATCGCGGCGCCCAGCGGAAGGGGATCGCGGCCGTCCGCGCGGGCGCCGGAGCGCAGGCCGCCGCCCCGGCGGGCCTGCTTGCGCTCCTGTGCGGCGGCGCCGCGGGCCCGGGCCTGCTCCTTGGCCGCGCGCAGGGCGACCCGCGCCAGGTCGACGCCGGAAGCGGCGGGCGCACTCGGGGCCGGTGGCGCTTCCTGCGGTGCGGGACCGCCGGGGCCGGAGGGCAGTCCCGGTCCACCGGGGAAGGGCATCGCTCCGTTCACAGCCGCGTCACCTCGCCCCCGGCCACCCGGTACCGCGTTCCGGCCAGCACCCCCGGCACGTCGTCGTCGACCGCCGCGGTCACCAGCACCTGCTCGCCCGGCGCGACCAGCTCCGCCAGCCGCTCCCGACGGCGTACGTCCAACTCCGCGAAGACGTCGTCCAGGACGAGCACGGGTTCGTTGCCCTCGGCCCGCAGCAGGTCGTACGAGGCGAGGCGGAGCGCCAGCGCGTACGACCAGGACTCGCCGTGGCTCGCGTACCCCTTCGCCGGCAGCCGGCCCAGCTTCAGCAACAGTTCGTCCCGGTGCGGCCCGACGAGCGTCACTCCGCGCTCGACCTCCTGCTTGCGGGCCTCGCCGAGCGCGTTCATCAGCTGTGCGTACAGCTCTTCCCGCGGCTGGGGAAGGGCCTGCGCGTCCACCGCCGCGCCAGTCGCGTCACCACTGGCGCCGTCGCTGGCGGAACGGTCCTCCAGGGCGGCGGAACGGTACTCCAGCACGACCGGGCCGCCCCCGGGCGCCAGCGACTCGTACGCCTTGTCCGCCAACGGCTGGAGCACCGAGATCAGCTCCAGGCGCTGCGCCAGCAGCTCCGCCCCGGTGCGCGCCAGGTGCTGGTCCCACACGTCGAGCGTGGACAGGTCCGCCCCGCCGCCGGAGGCGCCCTTGGCGACGCCGTGCCGGCGCGCCAGCGCCGCCGACTTCAGCAGGCTGTTGCGCTGCTTGAGCACCCGTTCGTAGTCGGACCGGACGCCGGCCATCCGCGGCGAGCGGGCCGTGACCAGCTCGTCCAGGAAGCGGCGGCGGTCGCCGGGGTCGCCCTTGACCAGCGACAGGTCCTCCGGCGCGAAGAGCACCGTCCGCAGGATCCCCAGCACGTCACGCGGCCTGACCTGCGAGGACCGATTGATCCTGGCGCGGTTGGCCTTGCCGGGGTTCAGTTCCAGCTCGACGAGTTGGGAGCGTTCGCCCTGGGTGACGGCCGCGCGGATCACGGCCCGGTCGGCTCCGACCCGCACCAGCGGGGCGTCCGACGAGACACGGTGGCTGGCGAGGGTGGCCAGATAGCCGACCGCCTCGACGAGATTGGTCTTGCCCTGTCCGTTCGCCCCCACGAACGAGGTGACGCCCGGGTCAAGGGCGACCTCGACCCGGGCGTACGAGCGGAAGTCGGCCAACGACAAGTGCGTGACGTGCATGGATGGAAGCCGACCTCCCCGGCCGAAGCCGTTACTTCTTGGTCTCCACGGCGTGGCCGCCGAACTGGTTGCGCAGCGCGGCGATCATCTTCATCTGCGGGGAGTCGTCCTGGCGGGACGCGAAGCGCGCGAAGAGCGACGCGGTGATCGCCGGCAGCGGCACGGCGTGGTCGATGGCGGCCTCGACCGTCCACCGGCCCTCGCCGCTGTCCTCCGCGTAACCCCGCAGCTTGTCCAGGTGCTCGTCGTCGTCCAGCGCGTTGACCGCCAGGTCGAGCAGCCAGGAGCGGATGACGGTGCCCTCCTGCCAGGAGCGGAAGACCTCGCGGACGTCGGTGACGGCGTCCGCCTTCTCCAGCAGCTCCCAGCCCTCGGCGTACGCCTGCATCATGGCGTACTCGATGCCGTTGTGGACCATCTTGGCGAAGTGGCCGGCGCCGACCTTGCCCGCGTGCACCGAGCCGTACTCGCCCTCGGGCTTGAGGGCGTCGAAGATCGGCTGGACGCGGGCGACGTTCTCCGCGTCGCCGCCGTACATCAGCGCGTAGCCGTTCTCCAGGCCCCAGACGCCGCCGGAGACGCCGCAGTCGACGAAGCCGATGCCCTTGATGCCCAGCTCGACGGCGTGCTTCTGGTCGTCCGTCCAGCGGGAGTTGCCGCCGTCGACGACGACGTCGCCGGGGGACAGCAGCTCGGCGAGCTCGTCGACGGTGGACTGGGTCGCGGCGCCGGCCGGGACCATCACCCACACGACGCGGGGCGCGGGGAGCTTGTCCACCAGTTCCTGGAGGCTGTGGACGTCGGCGAGGTCCGGGTTGCGGTCGTATCCGACGACGGTGTGGCCGGCGCGGCGAATGCGCTCGCGCATGTTGCCGCCCATCTTCCCGAGGCCGACGAGGCCGAGCTGCATCTCAGTGTCCTTCGCTTCGTTCACGTAATCCGAGGTTTCCGTACCTGACCTGAGTCGAGCCTACGACGGAGGATCCGGTGGGGCTCGACGGGCGCCGGGCGCCGGGTGCAGCGGGGCGGTGGCCTCAGCCGGAGAGCCGCACCGGCATGATCAGGTACTTGTACGCCTCGTCCGCCTCGGCGTCCACGGCCGGCTTGCCGCTGAGCAGCGCGGGCTTGGTGGAGGTCGTGAACGAGAGCTGGGCGACCGGGGAGTCGATCGCGCTCAGGCCGTCGAGCAGGAACGTCGGGTTGAAGGCGATCGAGATGTCGTCGCCCTCCAGCTGGGCGTCGAGACGCTCCACAGCCTGTGCGTCGTCGCTGGAGCCGGCCTCCAGGATCAGCACGCCCTGCTCGAAGCTGAGCCGGACCGGGGTGTTGCGCTCGGCGACGAGGGCGACGCGCTTGACGGCCTCGACGAACGGCGCGGTCTCGATCACCGCGACCGAGTTGAACTCGGTGGGGAACAGCGTCCGGTACTTCGGCAGGTCGCCTTCGAGCAGTCGGGTCGTGGTCCGCCGGCCGGCGCCCTCGAAACCGATCAGCCCCTCACCGGCACCGGAGCCGGAGAGGGCGAGCGTGACGGTGTCGCCGCTGGTCAGCGCCTTGGCGGTGTCCAGGAGGGTCTTCGCGGGCACCAGGGCGACGGCGGACGCGTCGGCGTTCTCCGGCTTCCACAGGAACTCGCGGACCGCGAAGCGGTAGCGGTCGGTGGAGGCGAGGGTGACGGTGTCGCCCTCGATCTCGATCCGCACGCCGGTGAGGACGGGCAGCGTGTCGTCCCGGCCGGCGGCGATGGCGACCTGGGAGGCGGCGGCGGCGAAGACCTCACCGGGCACGGTGCCGGTGGCGGTCGGCATCTGGGGCAGCGCCGGGTACTCCTCCACCGGGAGGGTGTGGAGGGTGAAGCGGGAGGAGCCGCAGACCACGGTCGCCCGTACACCGTCTGTGGAAATCTCCACCGGGCGGTTGGGCAGGGCGCGGCAGATGTCGGCGAGCAGGCGGCCGGAGACGAGCACCGTGCCGTCCTCCTCGACCTCCGCGTCGACGGAGACCCGGGCCGAGACCTCGTAGTCGAAGCTGGAGAAGCTGAGCGCGCCGTCCTCCGCCTTCAGGAGGAGGCCCGCGAGCACGGGCGCGGGGGGACGGGCCGGGAGGCTCCTGGCCACCCAGGCCACCGCCTCCGCGAGTACATCGCGCTCAACCCGGATCTTCACCGGAACCGCCTCCTGCTATCGCCGTCTCGCCGTGCTGGCCTTCGTGTCGGCTGGGTCGCCGGGGTCCAGTCTGACGCACCGCACCGACAGTAGGTGCGGCTCGGGGTCAAGTCGTGGCGGCGGGCGGATCGGGCTCCGGCGTCGAGTTGTGCACAGGCCCCACTTCGAAGCGGATTCACCGGTAACTCTAAGTGGGAGTAGTAGTAGGGCCTGTGGAAACGGTGGAAAACCTCGTTTGCGCAGCTCAGGCGCGGTTTTTTGTCCACTGGTCCTGTGGGTGACGCCCGTGGATAACCCGGGGTTCCTGTGGACGCCGGAAAGTTCTGCACAGTCGATGCACAGCCCGAGGGGAGTTCTCCCCAGCCCTGTCCCCAGCTTTACCCAGGTTCCCCACAGCCCAACCCGTCTCCTTGGTGTGACGGCTTTCACTCGACCCGGTGAGGGCGGGTGTTTCGTTGCCGAACAGTGGACAGCGGTGTGGAGAAGCTGTGGGCAACCGCCCCCAGCCTGTGGGTCGCCGGTGGACAACGCTCGCGACGCCCTGTGGACGGAGCAGCTGTCCACAGTCTGTGGAAAGCGGTTGGCCACAAATCCACAACCAGTTGACCTGCTGCGATCATGAGGTCATCGGCTCGCCTGTGGATGGCGTTGGGACAACTTCGCAGTCCCCAGCCTGTGGACGGCCGATCGTCCCCGGATCTGTGGAGAACCCGCCTTCCCGGGGGCCTATTCGAACACCGGCCGCGGCCGTCGGCGCCGCTCCACACGCCCCGTGCTCCCGCTCCGTACGCGAAAACGGGCTCCGGTGCGGGGAAACGGGCTCCCGGACGGCGCGGAAAGGGGCGCGGCGCGCCTCTCGGGCGGTGTGCGCAGAACGGCTCCCAGCGCACTCCCACAGCCCTGTGGGTACGCACAGAGGCGCCCCGGGAGCGGTTCTCCCGGGGCGCCTCGAAACCGGCCGTCAGCCGGCGGTGTCCTTGGTCGGTCAGCCGTTCTTGATGCGGTTGGTCAGCTCGGTCACCTGGTTGTAGATGGAGCGGCGCTCCGCCATCAGCGCGCGGATCTTCCGGTCCGCGTGCATCACGGTCGTGTGGTCCCGGCCGCCGAACTGCGCGCCGATCTTGGGCAGCGACAGGTCCGTCAGCTCCCGGCACAGGTACATGGCGATCTGCCGGGCCGTGACGAGCACCCGGCTGCGGGAGGAGCCGCACAGGTCCTCCACCGTCAGACCGAAGTAGTCCGCGGTCGCCGCCATGATCGCGCCCGCCGTGATCTCCGGCGCCGAGTCCTCGCCGCCGGGGATCAGGTCCTTCAGCACGATCTCGGTCAGCCCGAGGTCGACCGGCTGCCGGTTCAGCGACGCGAACGCCGTGACCCGGATCAGCGCGCCCTCCAACTCGCGGATGTTGCGCGAGATCCGGGACGCGATGAACTCCAGCACCTCCGGAGGCGCGTTCAGCTGCTCCTGGACCGCCTTCTTGCGCAGGATCGCGATTCGGGTCTCCAGCTCCGGCGGCTGGACGTCGGTGGTCAGCCCCCACTCGAAGCGGTTCCGCAGCCGGTCCTCCAGCGTCATCAGCTGCTTGGGCGGCCGGTCGGAGGAGAGCACGATCTGCTTGTTGGCGTTGTGGAGGGTGTTGAAGGTGTGGAAGAACTCCTCCTGCGTCGACTCCTTGCTCGCGAGGAACTGGATGTCGTCGACCAGCAGGATGTCCACGTCCCGGTAGCGCTTGCGGAAGGTGTCGCCCTTGCCGTCCCGGATCGAGTTGATGAACTCGTTGGTGAACTCCTCCGAGCTGACGTACCGCACCCGCGTCCCGGGGTAGAGGCTGCGCGCGTAGTGCCCGATCGCGTGCAGCAGGTGCGTCTTGCCGAGCCCGGACTCCCCGTAGATGAAGAGCGGGTTGTACGCCTTCGCCGGGGCTTCCGCGACCGCGACGGCCGCGGCGTGGGCGAACCGGTTGGACGCGCCGATGACGAAGGTGTCGAAGAGGTACTTGGGGTTCAGCCGGGCATGCGGTTCGCCCGGGCCGGCCGCGGACGCGGACTGCGTCCCGGATCCGCCCGGAGAAGCACTGCCGGGGCCCCCCGGGCCGCCGTGGCCGGCGCCCGTCGGCCCGTTCGGACCGCCGCGGTGCGGCGGCTGGGGCTCGGGCAGCTCGTGGCGCTCCGGGCGGGCGGAGTCGTACCCCTGGCGCTCGGGCGGCTGCGGCGCGCGGTAGTCGCGCGGGGGCTGCGGCCGGGCGGTGGCGTACGGATCGCGGTCCTGGAAGCCGCCGAGCCGCGGCTGCTGCCAGGACAGGTCGTCCTGGGTGCGCGGCCAGGCGCCCGGCTCGGGCCGCTGCTGGACGTAGTCGGGGTACGCGGGGCGGATCTCGGGGAGGCCGTCGTCCACCGGCCGGTGGCCGTACCCGCCGTAGGGGTCGCCCTGCTGGTAGCGGTCGTCCGGCGCGTACCGGTCGTCGGGCGCGTACGGGCCGTCCTGAGCCTCGTCGCGCCCTTCGTAGTGCGCGGCGGGGGAGGGCGCCGACGGCTGCGGGGCCGAGGGGGCCGGGCCGGCGACGGAGTCGTCGACCGTGATCGCGATCCGGATGGGCCGACCGCACTCCCGGCTCAGGGTTTCGCTGATCAGCGGGGCGAGCCGGCCTTCGAGGACCCGCTTCCCCCACTCGTTGGGCACGGCGAGCAGCGCGGTGTCCGCGACCAGCGCCAGCGGCTGGCAGCGCTCGACCCACTGCTTGTCCTTGGGCTCGACCCCGTGTGCCCCTTCGGCGAGGAGCTGCTCCAGGACCCGTGGCCACACTGCGGCAAGATCGGCAGGTACGTCAGCCACAAGGCACGCTCTCTCGCAGGTCCCGCGGCGTCCCACGAGTGTGTGGTTCCGGGGACGGGGTGGGGGAAGGACAGTCAAGGACAGAAAGGAAAAGATTCGGAGTTCAGCCACGGTAGTCAGCGCGACCCGCGTGGTTCAAGTTGTTGTCCACAGCCTGTGCACAGAGGGCCGTCTTTGTCGGGCGGTCGACGGGCGACCGGGGGCTGGTTTGACCGGATGGCGCAGCCCCGCGTACCGTGACCAGGTCGAGTTGTCGATGGCTGCTGCCGCCTGCCTCCGATGGGCAAAGATCACGGCGTTACCTTCCGTGGTCATGAAGCGGTGCCACTCGGGCGAAACGCGAGCTTCTCGTGGGCGCACGGTGACAGCCAGGCGATGCCCCGCCATCTACGAATCATTTCTGGAGCCCCCGAGTGAGCAAGCGCACCTTCCAGCCGAACAACCGTCGTCGGGCCAAGACCCACGGTTTCCGTCTGCGCATGCGTACCCGCGCCGGCCGCGCGATTCTCGCGTCTCGCCGTAGCAAGGGTCGCGCTCGCCTGTCCGCCTGATCGCGCACAGGTCATGACGTGCTGCCTACCGAGAATCGGCTGAGGCGGCGCGAGGACTTCGCGACCGCGGTACGACGAGGACGCAGGGCCGGACGCCCCCTCCTGGTCGTCCACCTACGCAGCGGTTCAACGGACCCGCACGCGCCTGGGGAGAGCGCTCCCCCGACGTGTGCGGGTTTCGTCGTGAGCAAGGCAGTGGGTGGCGCGGTCGTACGCAACCAGGTCAAGCGCAGGCTGCGGCATCTGATACGCGACCGGCTCGCCGAGTTTCCCCCCGGTAGCCTGGTGGTCGTACGGGCGCTGCCCGGAGCGGGCGACGCCAACCAACCACAGCTGGCCCGAGACCTGGACGCCGCCCTCTCGCGGCTGCTGGGAGGGGGCACGCGATGAAGTACCCGCTGCTGGCTCTGATCAAGCTGTACCAGTGGACGATCAGCCCTTTGCTGGGCCCCGTCTGCCGGTACTACCCGTCGTGTTCCCACTACGGATACACGGCCATCGACAGGCACGGTGCAGTGAAAGGCACGGTGCTCACCGCCTGGCGGATCCTACGGTGCAATCCGTGGTCGCCGGGCGGAGTGGATCACGTGCCGCCGCGCAAGCGACCGAGGTGGCACGAGATGCTGCGCGACGCCCTCCGGGGCAAGGACGCCGACGGCGGCACGAAGGGCGGGCACCCCACGGACGTGCCTTCCCGGGGTAACCCCCCGAGCACGGCCGCAGACACCTCGCCCAATGCTCAAGGAGCCTGATTAGTGGACACGATTGCCGGTCTCTTCAGCTTTATCACCACGCCCGTCTCGTGGATCATCGTCCAGTTCCACAAGCTCTACGGGGCGATGTTCGGCCCCGACACGGGCTGGGCCTGGGGACTGTCCATCGTGTCGCTGGTGGTCCTCATCCGCATCTGTCTGATCCCGCTCTTCGTGAAGCAGATCAAGTCGATGCGGAACATGCAGGCGCTCCAGCCGAAGATGAAGGCGATCCAGGAGCGCTACAAGAGCGACAAGCAGCGTCAGTCCGAAGAGATGATGAAGCTGTACAAGGAGACGGGCACCAACCCGCTCTCCTCGTGCTTGCCCATCCTGGCGCAGTCGCCGTTCTTCTTCGCGCTGTACTACGTGCTCTCCAAGATCGCGTCCGGCGACGTCGTCGGCGTGATCAACGAGCCGCTGCTCGCCAGCGCCCGTCAGGCGCACATCTTCGGCGCCCCGCTGGCGGCGAAGTTCACCGACAGCTCCGCCAAGGTCGCTGCGCTCGACGCCTCGCTCACCGACGTCCGCGTCGTCACCGCCATCATGATCATCCTGATGTCGGCGTCGCAGTTCTACACGCAGCGCCAGCTGATGCAGAAGAACGTCGACCTGAGCGTGAAGACCCCGTACATGCAGCAGCAGAAGATGCTGATGTACATCTTCCCGATCATCTTCGCCGTGATGGGCATCAACTTCCCCGTGGGTGTCCTCGTCTACTGGCTGACCACCAACCTGTGGACCATGGGTCAGCAGATGTACGTGATCAACCAGAACCCGACCCCCGGCAGCAAGGCGCAGGACCAGTACCTTGAGCGTCTGCTGAAGGGCGCCACCCAGCACGGTGAGATCCGCTCGCGCCGCAAGCGCAAGGTCGTGCAGACGCTCGTCGCCAAGGGCTCGGACCGCAACGACAACGAGCGCAAGTTCGTCAGCAGCCTGGCCAAGGCCGGATACGCAGCCCAGGCGGACGGCACCGTGATCAAGAGCGAGACCATCGCGGCCGAGGCCGAGAGCGGCGCCGCCCAGCGTCGTCAGCAGCCCAAGCGGCAGACGAAGTCCAAGCGCCAGTCCGGCGGTGCCCAGCGCGGCAGTGCCGAGGGCAGGTCCTCGTCGGACTCCCCGTCGGATTCCTCCTCCGATGCCCCGTCGGACTCCCCGGCCGAGGGGTCGGAGCCCACGACGTCCTTGGAGAAGGACGCGTCACAGGGCGCGAAGCCCAAGTCCAAGCAGGCCGGACGCGCCAACTCGGCCCGCCAGCAGCCCAAGTCGGGACAGCGCAAGGGCCAGCAGCGCCCCAAGCACCCGTCGTCCAAGAAGTAGTAGAAGGAGTCCATCCGTGACGGAAGGCACCATCCCCGCCGCTGAGGAGAGCGACACCCTGACCCGCCTTGAGCAGGAGGGGGAGATTGCCGCGGACTACCTGGAGGGCCTGCTCGACATCGCCGACCTCGACGGTGACATCGACATGGACGTCGAGGCCGACCGGGCCGCGGTCTCGATCATCAGCGACGCCAACGGCCGGGACCTCCAGAAGCTCGTCGGCCGGGAGGGCGAGGTCCTGGAAGCCCTCCAGGAGCTGACCCGGCTCGCCGTGCACCGCGAGACGGGCGACCGCAGTCGGCTGATGCTGGACATCGCGGGCTTCCGGGCCAAGAAGCGCACCGAACTCGCCGAGCTGGGGGCCAAGGCCGCCGACGAGGTGAAGAGCTCCGGCGAGCCGGTGAAGCTGAACCCCATGACACCGTTCGAGCGCAAGGTCGTGCACGACGCGGTCGCCGCGGCGGGGCTGCGCAGCGAGTCCGAGGGCGAGGAACCGCAGCGGTTCGTCGTCGTGCTCCCTGCCTGACCTCGATCGTTCCGTCGGCCCCGTCTGTTCGCAGGCGGGGCCGATCTTTGTCAGCCTGATAGTCAGCCACCCCGTTCGATGAACGACAGTGCGGTACGGAAGGACGGTCCCCGTGACGGAGGCAGCAGAGCTTCCCCAGGCGCCCGATGCGGCGCGGACGGCATTCGGAGAGTTCTTTCCGGAAGCCGTGCGATATGCGGAGCTGCTCGCTGACGCCGGAGTCAAGCGCGGCTTGATCGGCCCTCGTGAAGTCCCCCGGCTCTGGGAGCGGCACCTGCTGAACTGCGCGGTGCTCTCCGAGGTGGTCCCGGAGGGTGTCACGGTCTGCGACGTGGGCTCGGGCGCCGGTCTGCCCGGCATCCCGCTCGCCCTGGTGCGTCCGGATCTGAAGATCACGCTCCTGGAGCCCCTGCTGCGGCGCACCAACTTCCTTCAGGAAGTCGTCGAACTGCTGGGGTTGGACCATGTGACGGTCGTTCGCGGGCGGGCTGAGGAAATGCTGGGCAAGGTGCCTCCGGTTCACGTGGTGACCGCCCGGGCCGTGGCTCCGCTGGACCGGCTCGCCGGCTGGGGTGTTCCGCTGCTGCGCCCCTACGGGGAGATGCTGGCTCTGAAGGGCGACACCGCCGAGGAGGAGCTGAAGGGCGCCCGCGCCGCGCTGAGCAAGCTCGGTGTGGTGGAGTCCTCGGTGCTGCACGTCGGTGAAGGTCTGGTCGATCCGCTGGCCACCGTCGTGCGGGTGGAGGTCGGCGAGAGCCCGGGTGGCGTCCGCTTCGCCGCCAAGCGGGCCAAGGCGGCCCGGGTCAGCCGTGGCCGTCGACGTCGCTGAGTAGTTCCATACGTACGTATTTCGGAGTGTCGTCCGGAAGTCGTTTCACGGCCCGGGCATCGTGTTTCACGTGAAACGTCGCTCACTGCTGCACGGAATCATCAGCCGCGGGCGTGCTGCCGCCCCGATTCGGAACCGCAGACCCCTCGCAGGGGTCACGAAGTTGTCCACAGACGTGGATTCATCCACAGATGCACGGGCCTCGCTGGTTCATGACCCCGAAAGCATGGCAGGCTCTGTTCATCGCGAGCCTGAAGTCGAGGAGAGTGAATCCTTGCGGTCCGACGCCAACATCGCGGGACCGATGACCGATCCGGTCCCCGGTCCCCGTACCGAGTCGCCGGGAGACGATGTTTCACGTGAAACACCGCCCCCCTTGGACGACACCCCCATCGGCCGTGCAGCCCAGCTGGCCATGGAGGCACTGGGGCGTGCCGGCGAGGGGCTGCCCCGACCTGAGCAGACGCGCATCGTCGTCGTCGCCAACCAGAAGGGTGGCGTGGGAAAGACGACGACCACCGTCAACCTGGCTGCGTCGCTGGCGCTGCACGGCGCACGTGTTCTGGTGATCGATCTGGATCCGCAGGGCAATGCCTCCACGGCGCTGGGGATCGATCATCACGCCGAAGTTCCCTCGATCTATGACGTCCTGGTGGAGAGCAGGCCGCTCTCCGACGTGGTCCAGCCCGTCCCGGACGTCGAAGGTCTCTTCTGCGCCCCGGCCACCATTGATCTCGCCGG
This sequence comes from Streptomyces sp. NPDC048057, assembly GCF_040653095.1. Taxonomy (NCBI): domain Bacteria; kingdom Bacillati; phylum Actinomycetota; class Actinomycetes; order Kitasatosporales; family Streptomycetaceae; genus Streptomyces; species Streptomyces sp. NPDC048057. The sequence goes on along the minus strand of NZ_JBEZNF010000004.1, from coordinate 288,170 downwards.
TGCGGAGATCGAGTTGGTGTCGCTGGTGGCGCGGGAGAGCAGACTCCAGCGTGCGATTCAGGCGTACCAGCAACCGCTGGACTACGTCTTCATCGACTGCCCTCCGTCGCTCGGGCTGCTGACGGTCAATGCCCTGGTGGCCGGGGCCGAGGTCCTGATCCCCATCCAGTGTGAGTACTACGCGCTGGAGGGACTGGGGCAGTTGCTGCGGAACGTCGATCTGGTGCGCGGTCATCTGAACCCCGTGCTGCACGTGTCGACGATCCTCCTCACCATGTACGACGGTCGGACCCGGCTTGCCTCCCAGGTGGCCGACGAGGTCCGCAGTCACTTCGGTGAGGAGGTCCTGCGGACGAGCATTCCGCGCTCCGTCCGCATCTCGGAGGCACCGAGCTATGGACAGACGGTGCTGACCTATGACCCGGGGTCCAGCGGATCCCTGTCGTACCTGGAAGCGGCACGAGAGATCGCCCTGCGCGGTGTCGGCCTCCAGTACGACCCGCATCACGCCCATGCGGGCGTGCAGAACAGCCAGAAGAACGTCTCGGAGGGGATCCAGTGAGTGAGCGACGTAGAGGGTTGGGGCGTGGGCTCGCCGCCCTGATCCCTGCAGCTCCCCAAGAGAAGCCGGCGTCGGCCGGTGGTGCGGGGATCTCCTCGGGGGGATCTCCCGTGCAGACCGTGGACCGTGGCGTCACGGCACCCACGTCGCTGAAGCTGCCGTCGGCCGCCCCGGCGCTCGACTCCGCCCCGGCGCTCGACTCCGTCGTGGTGCCCGAGCCGGAGCTGGAGGCCGCTGCTCAGCTGCTGACGCCGGTCGGCGCGTTCTTCGCGGAAGTGCCGCTGGACTCGATCAGCCGCAACCCCTTCCAGCCGCGCAAGGTCTTCGACGAGGACGATCTCGCTGAACTGGTCGTCTCCATCAAGGAAGTCGGGCTCCTCCAGCCGGTCGTCGTCCGTCAGACGGGGGCGGAGCAGTACGAGCTGATCATGGGCGAGCGTCGTGTGCGGGCCTGCCGTGAGGCCGGCCTGGAGACGATCCCCGCCATCGTCCGGCACACGGACGACGAGAAGCTGCTGCTGGACGCGCTCCTGGAGAACCTGCACCGCGTACAGCTGAATCCGCTGGAAGAGGCGTTCGCCTACGACCAGTTGCTCAAGGACTTCAACTGCACGCACGACCAGCTCGCTGACCGGATCGGTCGCTCCCGCCCCCAGGTCTCCAACACCCTGCGGCTGCTGCGGCTGACGCCCGCCGTGCAGCAGAAGGTGGCGGCCGGAGTGCTGATGGCCGGGCACGCCCGGGCACTGCTGGGCGTGGAAGACCCTCAGACGCAGGAAGAGCTGGCCCGGCGGATCGTCGCCGAGGGGCTCTCGGTGCGTTCGGTCGAGGAGATCGTGAAGCTGTACGAGTCCGAGGACAAGGGCTCGTCCAAGCAGAAGAAGGGCCCGCGGGCCGGCGCTCGGGTTTCCCCCGCGCTCACCGATCTGGCGTCCCGTCTCTCCGACCGCTTCGAGACCCGGGTGAAGGTCGACCTGGGGCAGAAGAAGGGGAAGATCGTCGTCGAGTTCGCCTCGATGGAGGATCTGGAGCGCATCCTCGGCACGCTCGCCCCGGGCGAGGACCGGGCCCTGGAAAAGGGCCTGACGGGAACGGGCGAGGACGACGAGGACTGACCTTCCCGCACGATCGACGAGGGCGGGCCGGCACGGTGAATCACCGATGACGGCCCGCCTTCCGCATTGCAGCGGTGTCCGCTTCGGAGGCGGGTGGATACGATGCGTCGGGTAGGGACGCATCCACGGTGTGAGCCGCCTCGGAGGAGGACAGGGCCATGCGATCGGTCAGCCGCAGTCAATGGGTGACGGCCGGGTTGGGCCTGGGAGCGGTGGGGGGCTTCGTCACCAGCCTGCTCCTTGAGCGGAGCGTCCTGGCAGCCGCCCGGAGCGCGGCCGGGGAAGGAAGCGAGGAACAGCCTCCATGGGGCGTCGGCTTGAACCCCTCACGCTGGACAACCTTTCGGACCTCCCCCAGCGATGCCGCTCATGCGTCTTCTGGGAGCTCGATCCGGTCAGTGGAGAAGCAGCGGTAAAGGCGGGCACGCCCGAGCTGGAGAAGGAAGCCTGGATCTCCGCGGTGCTGTTGGAATGGGGCTCCTGCGGGCGGGTCGTCTACGTTGACGAGGTGCCGGTGGGCTTCGTCCTCTACGCGCCTCCCGCCTATGTGCCGCGTTCGCTGGCCTTTCCCACAAGTCCGGTGTCAGCCGACGCGGTCCAACTGATGACCGGGTGGATCGACCCCGGGTACCAAGGGCAGGGGCTCGGCAGGGTCATCGTGCAGACGGTGGCCAAGGACGTACTGCGCCGGGGCTTCAAGGCGATCGAAGCGTTCGGCCAGCTGCGGTGGCAGGAACCCGCCTGCGTCCTGCCCGCTGACCATCTGACGGCCGTGGGCTTCAAGACGGTCCGGCCGCATCCGACGTATCCGCGGTTGCGGCTGGAGCTGCGAAACACGCTCTCCTGGAAGGAAGACGTGGAGCTGGCGTTGGACCGGCTGCTGGGGGCGGTGCAGAAGGAACCGGTCCTGCGCCCCTCGTAGACCTCGATCGCTCGCTGCCGTGGTGGAACACCAAGGGCCCGCCCCCGGATGGGGACGGGCCCTTGCGCATGTTTCACGTGAAACACGATGCCGGCGCACCAGCGCCGTGCCGCAACTAGCCGAGGAAGCTCTCCAGGTCGCGGACGATCGCGGCCTTCGGCTTGGCGCCGACGATAGTCTTGGCGACCTCGCCGTTCTGGTAGACGTTCAGCGTCGGGATGGACATGACGCCGTACTTCGCAGCGGTGGCGGGGTTCTCGTCGATGTTGAGCTTGACGATTTCGATCTTGTCGCCGTGCTCGGCCGCGATCGCCTCAAGGGACGGCGCGATCTGGCGGCACGGACCGCACCAGGCGGCCCAGAAGTCCACCAGGACGGGCTTGCCGCTCTTGAGGACCTCCTCTTCGAAGGTGGCGTCCGTTACGTTCTTCAGCGCGCCGGCCACGGCGGCCTCCTTAGTTTTCTGCGGGGTGGCGGGGAGATGGTGCGGCGGGATCAGACCGCGGCGGTCTGCTCGGCCTGGGCGGCCTGCTCACCGTCGGCCAGCGCGGCGAGGAAGCGCTCGGCGTCCAGAGCAGCGGAGCAGCCCGTGCCAGCGGCCGTGATGGCCTGGCGGTAGGTGTGGTCCACGACGTCGCCGGCGGCGAACACACCGGTGAGGTTGGTGCGGGTGGAGGGCGCCTCGACCTTCAGGTAGCCCTCGTCGTCCAGGTCGAGCTGGCCCTTGAAGAGCTCGGTGCGCGGGTCGTGGCCGACGGCGATGAAGAGTCCGGTGGCCGGGAGGTGCGAGGTCTCACCGGTCTTGGTGTTGCGCAGGGTCAGGCCGGAGAGCTTCTGGTCGCCGTGGATCTCCGCGACCTCGCTGTCCCAGGCGAAGGAGATCTTCGGGTCGGCGAAGGCCCGGTCCTGCATGGCCTTGGAGGCGCGCAGGCTGTCCCGGCGGTGGACGATGGTGACCGACTTGGCGAACCGGGAGAGGAAGGTCGCCTCCTCCATCGCGGTGTCGCCGCCGCCGACCACGGCGATGTCCTGGTCCTTGAAGAAGAAGCCGTCGCAGGTGGCGCACCAGGAGACGCCACGTCCGGAGAGCGCGTCCTCGTTCGGCAGACCGAGCTTGCGGTGCTGGGAGCCGGTCGTGACGATCACGGCCTTGGCCTTGTGCACGGTGCCAGCGGTGTCGGTCACGGTCTTGATCTCACCGGTGAGGTCGACGGAGATCACGTCGTCCGGCACCAGCTCGGCGCCGAAGCGCTCGGCCTGGGCCCGCATGTTGTCCATGAGGTCCGGGCCCATGATGCCGTCGCGGAAGCCGGGGAAGTTCTCCACATCGGTGGTGTTCATCAGCGCGCCACCGGCGGTGACGGCTCCCTCGAACACCAGCGGCTTCAGCGATGCACGCGCTGTGTAGAGCGCCGCCGTATAGCCGGCGGGTCCGGAGCCGATGATGATCACGTTACGGACGTCGCTCACGGATGTCTTCCTCGTCTCTGCAGGCTGCCTGCTGACTGTTGGGCCCGGGGTCTATGGCTCTCACCCCACCCAACGGATCCTAAGGGGCATGCATTCCCGCGTTGTCAGCGCAGCGCTGTGGAAAGGGTCAACGACGAGGATAGGTACGGGTCAGCAGGACCTTCCCGGCGGTGGTGGACGAGTCCGAGGTGCAGCTCGCGTCGATCACGAACGCTTCGACCTGCTGCATGTCGTTGGCGTACGGAAGCACCACGAGATAGGCGGCGGTCCCCTGGTAGCGGCCCGGTTCCGCCGCGATCGGGAGGTCGGTGCGGCCGGTGCCCAGCTGGACACAGGGCGGAACCGGGGCGGTGACCTCCGTACCGCTTCCGATCTCCGTGCCGGGCGCTCGGGTCTCGGGCTCCCTCTCCGTGCGCAAGGTGTTCCCCTGGTTGCCGTTCGGACTGAGGGGACTGGAGTCGGAGATCAAAGCCTGCACCTGGCCCTTGAGGGCGGAGACGGAGAACTCCTTCGACCCGTCGGCGGAGGAGGTGGCGTGGACCTCGGTGGACTTCGGCTGATCGTCCAGGACCTGGTAGGTCTGAAGGACGAGCACGCTCACCCCCGCGACGGCGACGCCGGCGACGGCACTGAGGACTGCGCGTCGCTTCCGGCGGAGCTGGAGGGAGCGACCGGGCCCGGTGGCGCCGCGCGCATGGCCCACCGGTCGGTCCCCGCCCTTCGGCGTTCCGTGGACGGACCCGGACCCGGACCCGGACCCGGACCCGGTGTTGCGGGGCAGGCCGCCCGCGGGGGACGCGCCGTCGTTCTCGGCGGTGGCCGCGTCGGCGTCTGTCGCGGCGCCGTTGGCGGTCGCCGGAGGTGGCGGTGTTTCACGTGAAACATTCGCAGCGGCGGAACCGTGTGGTTGGTGCTCGGGGGCGCTGGAGTCCAGCAGGGCCTCGGCGGCGAGCGCCGCGTCGATGCGGCCGGCGACGTCCGCGGGCATGCGTGCGGCCCCGGGCAGGGTGCCCAGCAGACTACGGATTTCCTCCAGGGACGCCTGGACGTCGGCGCACAGTTCGCAGCCGTCGAGGTGCGCGCGGAGATCGGCGCTCTGCGAAGGGGAGAGCAGGCCCTCCGTGAGGTCGGAGATCTCCGAGACATCCGGATGCTGAGTCATGTCGGCCGTGGATGTCACGCGCGTCCACCTCCGCCCTTCACAGCAGCAGGATCACTCGGCCCTGCGTCCTTTTGGTCCTTCGCCGGTGGGACGGTTGTCCCCGGCGTCCGGTTCCTTCCCTTTCTCTGATCGTGGCTATCCCCCTGGTCGCCGCGCAGATGGGTGACCATCGGCAGGAGCCGTGCCCGTCCCCGGGCGCAGCGGCTCTTCACCGTGCCGACGGGGACGTCGAGGATCTGGGCGGCCTCCGCGACCGAGTAGCCCTGCATGTCCACCAGCACCAGAGCGGCCCGCTGATCGGTGGGGAGCTTCGCCAGCGCGGTCAGCACCTCCCGGTTCAGGGCGTGCCGCTCGACGGGCGCCTCGGCGGACTCGTGCGGTTCGAGGAGTTGTTCCAGGCGCTCGGTGTCGTCGACGGGAGCGGTCTTGCGGGTGGCGGCCTTTCGGGCGCGGTCCAGGCAGGCGTTCACCGTGATGCGGTGGAGCCAGGTGGTGACGGCTGACTGCCCTCGGAAGGTGTGGGCGGCGCGGAAGGCGGAGACCAGCGCGTCCTGGACGGCGTCCGCGGCCTCTTCCCGGTCCCCCAGGGTGCGTAGCGCAACGGCCCAGAGCCGGTCGCGGTGCCGGCGGACCAGTTCGCCGAAGGCGTCGGGGTCGCCCTCGACATGGCGGGCGAGGAGTTCGAAGTCACTGAGTGTGTGGGACGCCCCCGTCGTCACGGCCTCCACCCTCTGGTCAGTCGCATTCCGTACCTGATCGAACCGGCTGTGGCTCGGCCTGTCTATCACGATTCAGACGGGGAGAGGCAGGGGGAAAACGCAATCGCGTCGCTGGTGGCCGGCCCGCGTCCGGTGCGTGGTCGGGCCGGCGGCGGGACCTCCCGCCGCCGGCCCAGCGCTCAGCGACCGAGGATCTTGATCTCCGTGATGCCGCCGCGGTACTTGTTCCCGAACTCCAGCGGGAGCTTGGAGACATGGACCAGGACGTAGCGGGTGCGGGTGGGCTCGTCGAAGGTCGCCTTCACGTTCGCCCCCACCATCTGCCGGGGCGTCAGGCTCTTGCCGAACTGCGAGCGCGACGTCGGGTTGGACGCGTTCTCTCCTGCCGCGAACACCTGGATCTCGTGACCGGCGCGGTACATGTCGATGTCGATGCCGGACACCTCCTGCACGCTGCCGAGGTCGACGATGATGCCGCTCCCCTGCTTGCGCTCGGGCAGGTTCCCGAAGTTCGGGTAGTTGTGGTACTCCGGCGTGACCCAGGACGTGCCCGGATCGCCGTCGACCGTGTTCGGGACCTGCTGCTCCTTGATGCCGTCGCCGTTCAGCATGAACTCGTCGGCGTCCTTGATGGCCAGGGGCCCAGCGGGCGCCTTCGGCTTCTCGTCGTTCTCCTTGGGCGGCGTCTGCGTGCTGGACCCGGGGTCGTCGTCCCGTTCGAGGAGCTTCTCCGCGATCTGCCAGCTGCCCAGCCCCAGGGCGGTGATCAGCAGGGCCGCGACGATCCACTTGAGCACCTTGCCGGCCCGGCTCTCCAGCGGCGCGGGCGGGATCGGCACCGCGTGCGTGATCCCGACGTTGGGCGGGCCGGCGGGCCGGCCGTAGGTGCCCTGCTGGTAGGTGGTGCGCCGGTACTCCGGCGGGGTGGCGAACGTGGGCTCCGGGGGGCGGATCCGCGGCATCTCCCCGACGGCCTTGGCCAGCTCCTCCGGGGTCGTGCAGGGCGGCTCCTGGCGGGAGGCGGTGGCGCCGTCGTTCACCAGGGCGCGCATGGCCAGCTCGGAGAGTCCCCGGTGCACGCCCGCCCGGACCTGGTCCGGCGGCAGCAGCCCGACGCCCTTGGGCAGTCCGGACAGGCCGTACGCGTTCGTCTCGTACGGCCAGCGCTGGGTGAGGGCGGCGTACAGGAGCGCGCCGATCGCCTCGGTGTCGGTGCGCTGGGGCCGCTCGACGGAGATACCGCGCAGGGCGGCGTTCACGGCGAGGCCGCGGATGCGGTACTGGCCGGTGGAGGTCCGCAGGACGGCGCCCGGGGTGAGCTTGAGGTGGGAGAGACCTTCGCGGTGGGCGGCGGCCAGGGCCTGGGAGAGCTGGTCGACGAGCTTGTACGCCTCGTGGGGCTCCAACGGGCCCATCGCGAGCAGCGCGGTCAGCTCGGTGGCGTCCGGGAGCCACTCGTGGACGACGTACACGAGGTCGTTGTCCTCGACGGCGTCGAGCACCATGACGAACCGGGCGTCGCCGAGCAGGGCCGCGGAGCGGGCCGCGGCGAGCACGGAGCGGGCCCTAGGGTGGTCCGCGGGGAGCACGTGCACCCCGACGGCGCGGCGCAGCTTCTCGTCCACCGCACGCCAGCTGCTGAATCCGTCCAAACGGGTGATGCACTCTTCGAGGCGGTAGCGTCTGGCGAGCTTGTGGCCGCTGTGCAGCTCGGGCGAGGCGATGGCCGAATCGGCGGCCTTCGCCTTCTTCCCCGCCTTCGGAGCCTGCGCGGTCCCGTCGTCCGGTGCAGCACTCTCCGTCTGCTCGACCGGTGCAGGTTCCTCGGACTGCTCGGCCCGTGCGGGCTCTTCGGGCTGCTCCGTCCCTCGGGGCTCGTCGCCCCGCTGGCCCGTGGACCCGTTGTCTTCCCCGTCCGGAGAGCCCTTCGCCTCCGGTGCGGGGGATTCGGACGCCCCGTCGGCCGTGGCCTCCTCCGCCTGCGCGGTCAGCGGTTCGTCTCCGCCGTTGTCGGCCACGTCGACGGCAGCCGTGCTACGTTCCGCCACCGTCGTTCCTGCCTCCCCATCCGTTGCGCATAACCAACAGCCATGCCAATTGTGCCCACAGTCCGCTGCTATGCACGACACACGGCACCTGACGATGGTTGTGCGCGGAGGTGCGCGGTCCTACCTGCCGAGACGCCCGCGCACCATGCCGACCATGGAGTTCAGCTCCTCGATGCGCATGCGCTTGGCCGCGAGGAAGAAGACGCCCAGGAGCACGATCCCTCCGCCCAGGAGCGCGGCGAGGGAGCCGCTGGCACCGTTGCCCAGGACCTTGATGATCCCGAAGGCCGCCGCGCCGCCGACCAGCGCTGCCGGCAGCGAGGCCATGCACAGGCGGGTGTACGTCCGCATGATGTGCGGTCCGTCCAGGTCGCCGCCCAGCCGCCGCTTCAGCCGGCGCCAGGCCACTCCCACGCCGATCATGTACGCCATGCCGTAGGAGGCGGCCATGCCGACCACGGCCCAGCGGGCGGGCAGCAGCAGGAAGCTGATCCCGGCCGCGCTCGCGTTGACGACGGCGACGATCACGGTGTTGTAGAAGGGCGTCCGGGTGTCCTCGTAGGCGTAGAAGCCGCGGAGCACGACGTACTGGACGGAGTACGGGATCAGGCCGAGGCCGAAGGCCATCAGGGTGAAGCCGATGTTCCGGGCGCCTTCCGCGCCCGAGCCGGCGTACATCAGTCCCGCCATCGGCACGCCCAGCGCGAAGAAGGCGAAGGCGGAGGGCACGATGGCGACGGCGGAGGTGCGCAGGCCGTACGAGATGTCGTCGCGGACCGCGGCGGCGTCCCCGTCGTGGGCCGAGCGGGAGATCCTGGGCAGCACCGCGGTCATCACCGAGACGGTGATGATGGCCTGGGGGAGCTGCCACAGCAGCAGCGCGTAGTTGTACGCAGTGATGCCGGTGCCGGTGAAGCCGTGCTTCTCGGCGGTCGCGCCGGCGGAGGTCGCCAGCTGGGTGACGACGATCATGCCGAGCTGGTTGGCGAGGACGAAGAAGAGCGTCCACTTCGCCAGGCCGGCGGCCTTGCCCAGGCCCTGGCCCCGCCAGTCGAAGCGCAGCCGCATCCGGAAGCCCGCGTCCCGCAGGTAGGGGAGCATCGCCAGCGCCTGGACGACGAGGCCGAGCATGGTGCCGAGGCCGAGGAGCCGGACGCCCTCGGGGGTGATCGTGGCGGTGTTGACCCCGGACTCGGTGAAGCTGCCGAAGGCCCAGATGAACGCGGCGAACGAGGCGATGATGACGACGTTGTTGAGGACCGGGGTCCACATCATCGCACCGAAGCGCTCGCGGGCGTTCAGGATCTGCCCGAGCACCACGTGGAGGCCCATGAAGAAGATCGTGGGGATGCAGTAGCGGGCGAAGGCGACCGCGACGTCCTTCTTCTCCGGGTCGGAGGCGATGGTCGGCGACATCATGGTCACCAGCAGCGGGGCCGCCACCACGCAGATCACGGTGACGCCGGCGAGCAGCACCACGACGAGCGTCAGCAGGCGGTTGGCGTACGCCTCGCCGCCGTCCTCGTCGTTCTTCATGGCCCGGACGAGCTGGGGGATGAAGACCGCGTTCAGCGCGCCGCCGCCGACCAGGACGTAGATCATCGTCGGGAGGACGTTGGCGACCTGGTAGGTGTCGCTGAGGACGCCGACGCCGATCGCCGCGGCCATCACGAGGTTCCGCAGGAAGCCGGTGAGCCGGGAGACGATCGTCCCCGCGGCCATCACCGCGCTGGACTTCGCCAGGCTGGCGACCCGGCCGGCGGACTTCTTCGCGGCCGGCGGGGGCGGGGCCGGAGCGGGCTCCGCGGCGGGCGCGGGCACGGTCTGGCCGGGGCTCTGCTGGTCGCGGTAGAGGTGCGCGAAGGCGTCCTGCGCCGGGGGCTCCTCCCTGGCGTTGCTGACCAGGTCGTCCACCCCGGTGTACTGAGTGGTCCGGGCGTCGTCGCCGTAGGGCAGGTGGCGCGAGGGGCCGGCCGGCTCCGGGGGCGGGGTGTGCGCCCAGACGCGCGGGTCCGGCGCGTACTGCGACACCGGCGGCTGCTGGTAGAGCGGCTGGGCGTCCGGGTACGTGCCGGGCGGCGGCGGTGGGTGCGAGGCACGGTCGTACAGCGCTTCGGCCACCGGGTCCTGGGCGGAGAGGTCCTGCGCCCGGTAGGGGTCCGGAGCGTAGGCGTCCCGCAGGTACGGGTCCTGTGCGTACGGTTCCTGGGCGTGGGCGTTCTGCTGGTATGGGTTCTGCTGGTACGGGTCGTGCGGGTAGTGCTGCTGCTGACCGGGGTCCTGGGCGTAGTGCTGCGGCTGCCCGTGTTCCGGGGCGTACGGGTGCTGGGCGGGGTCCTGGGCGTACTGCTGGTAGTGCTGCTGCTGGCCGGGTTCGTGGGGGTACGGAGGCTGGTGCGGGTGCTGCGGCTGGCCCGCCGGGTCCATGCCGGCGCCTTGACCGCGGTCACCGTCGTACGGCGCGTTCATTGCTACCCCACCTCATCGTCCCCGGCCGGCGGCCACGACATCGCTCAACGGTCCACTTTCTCACCCGCGACCGACGGGTTGCCGCTTTCCGGACCGGTGTCCGGTGTCGGGTCACTCGGCTGCCCGGGATCCGGGGCCTCGACGTCGTCCTGCGACGGCCGCGTCCCCTCCGGGGCGGAGTCCCCGTCGGGCTCCGGCTCGGGGCCGTCCTCCGGGGTGGAGCCGTCCTCGCCGGCGGGGCCGTTGCCGGCCGCCCGCTTGCGCTGGGTGTACATCCGCACCCCGGCGAGGACCAGGAGCAGCACACCGCCCGCGATCACCAGCAGGACGGTGGGGGTGGCCTCGGAGACCTTCACCGTGAACTGCATCTTCTCGCCGTAGGGCTTGTTGTCCTCGGTGTAGAGCTGGGCCGTCATCCGCACCTGGCCGTTGGCGTTGGCCAGGGCGTCGAACTTCACGGACTGGCTGTGTCCCGCCTTGACCTCGATCGGGCGCTCGGCGACGCCCTTGTCGCCGTCGAGGCTGAGCCGGGCCGCGTTGTCCGAGCTGAGCCGCAGGACGAGGTTGTCGACGTCCTGGAGCAGCCGGTTCTGCACGGTCACGGGGATCGTGGCGCTCCGGCCCGAGAGCGTGATCTGCGACTTCTCGATCAGCTGCACCTCGCTGGTGAGGGCCCGCAGGCTCTCTTCCACGTCGGTGCGGTACTCCACGGCGGCCGTGCGATTGCCGCGCCACGAGTTCGACATCTCCCGGTCGATCGCCCGGGAGAACGGCGTCTCCACCCGGTCCCGGGCCGTGAGGATGACCGTGAACTTGTCGAGGGCGGTCTGCGTGGCGCGGATGTCCTCGAAGGTCCGGACGGTCAGCTCCTGCTTACGCAGGTGGCTGGGGTAGCGCGAGGTGGACGGGACCTGCCGGGACGCGTTCTCGTCCGGCTTGACCTCGGCGGCGGCGACCAGGTCGACCTGCTGGGTCCAGCGCTCGTCGGAGAGCTGCTTCACCGCGTGCGCCATGGCCTGCGCCTGGGCCGCGGTGGGCACCCGCTGGGGGGCGACGACGATGCTGCGCGGGCCGTCGGCGTCCTGACGGGCCACTGCCAGCGACTGGGCGAGGAACTGCTGGACGGCGAGGGTGGACGCCTCACTGTGGATCATGGAGCTCTGGAACGCCTTCGACAGCCGTGCGTCGGCGACCACGGCGGTCGTGCCGCCGCCGATCGGACGGGCTGCGGAGGCGGTGTACTGGAGGTCGTCCTCCAGGCTGTCGCTGCGGGCGATCACGTTGCTCGCACCCGCCGAGGTGGCGACGTTCACGATCGAGGAGTCGATCGCGCCTTCGACGGGCCAGGCGAAGTCCATCGACGGTTCGACGTGGAGGACGGTCTCCACGGTCCGCTCGGCCACCTCGGTGGCCTGCTGGAGGTGGCTGAGGGAGCCGGAGACGTTCTTGCCGCGGTGCGCCAGGGACGCCAGGTCCGGGTCGGCGTACGGCAGCGCGATCACCTTGTCGTCCTGGATCGCGGCCTGGAGGGAGCTCAGCCACTGCTTGGCGAGCGCCTGGTTCTTCCCGGGGACGGTCTCCGTTACGTTCTTCACCCGGTAGTTCCTGGTCATGGCGTCGACGGTGGCCAGGAGGTCCGGGTCGACGACCCAGGTGACGGGCAGCTCGCTGCCCAGCGAGACGAGCTGTCCCAGCCGCCCGCCGGGGGCGAGCTCCTTGGCCAGCTCCTCGTCCTCGAACACCGGGGTCCGCTGCTCGTCCGAGCCCACCTCGGACGTCAGATGGGCGGAGGAGACAAGCGGCCAGAGGTAGGTGAACTGAGGCTTGTCGCTCAGCGCGTCCGGCTGCCAGGGCAGGAACGAGCGCTGGAACCCGAGCACGTCCTGGTACGGGTCGTTGGGCGTCTGGCCCGACAGGGCCACCCCGACGGGATAGACGCCGTCCGCGCCGAGGTCGAGGTCGTCGACCGGGACGGAGATGCTGAAGTCGTGGCTGATGCCCGGGGCCAGCGCCGGCAGCTGCACGGCGTACTTGCCGTCGATGCCGGAGCCGTCGGTGCCCGGGTCGTAACCGGCGCGCTTGGCGGCGCGGTCGATGGCGGTCCGTCCGTTGAGGGCCGGCCCGACCCGCAGTCCGACCTCGGCCTTCTTGACGGTCTGCTTGCCCTTGTTGGTCACCGTGCCCGTGACGGTCAGGGTGTCGCCCTCGCGGGGGGCGCTCGGCGTCAGGGTGTTCAGCGACACGTCCACGGTCCCCGCGCGCTTGGCCGTCGGTGCCGTCGGGGGTGCGCTCCGGGCGGCGGGCGCGCTCATCGGCTCTGCGGCTTGGGAGGCGGGCGCCAGCGGCCCGGCGAGGATCCCCGCGGCCAGGGGCGCGGTGGCCAGCCAAGCGCCGGTCCGACGTAGCCAGCGGCGGGCGGGAGAGCGGGTCGTCCTCCGGAATGCTGCCGCCTCGGCCACGCGCTCGTCCGTCCCTCGTCGTCGGTTGCTCGTCTGGTGCGCTGGGTCGCTGTCGCTCACCGCGTCCACGCATGGTAACGAGGTGCGCTGGGTCCGAGTGCCGCGGAGTGGCCTGCACGATCATGAAAGGCTTCGGGGCACCCTTGCCGGCCAGGCCACGTACCCTCTTCTGTTGTGCCGAATCCGAATGAAGAGACCCCCAGCGCACTGAGCCAGGTGCAACGCCGTGCAGTCGTGGAGCTACTGCGCGTAGCTCCCGTTGCGGACGATCTTGCCCGTCACTTCCAGGAGGCCGGGTTCCGGCTGGCCCTGGTCGGGGGCTCGGTCCGGGACGCGCTGCTCGGCCGGCTCGGCAACGACCTGGACTTCACGACGGACGCCCGCCCCGAGGACGTGCTGAAGATCATCCGGCCTTGGGCGGATTCGGTGTGGGACGTGGGGATCGCCTTCGGCACGGTCGGCGCGCAGAAGAGCGGCTACCAGATCGAGGTCACGACCTACCGCTCGGAGGCGTACGACCGGACCTCCCGCAAGCCCGAGGTGTCCTACGGCGACTCCATCGAGGAGGACCTGGTCCGTCGCGACTTCACGGTGAACGCGATGGCCGTCGCGCTTCCGGAGAAGGAGTTCATCGACCCGCACCACGGGCTGGAGGACCTGGCCGCGAAGGTGCTGCGCACCCCCGGCACCCCGGAGGCGTCCTTCTCGGACGATCCCCTGCGGATGATGCGGGCGGCCCGCTTCTCGGCCCAGCTCGACTTCGAGGTGGCGCCCGAGGTGGTCACCGCCATGACGGAGATGTCCGCGCGGATCGAGATCGTCTCCGCTGAGCGGGTCCGGGACGAGCTGAACAAGCTGGTCCTCTCCGCCCACCCCCGCAAGGGCCTCGCGCTACTCGTGGACTCCGGGCTGGCCGCCCACGTGCTGCCGGAGCTCCCGGCGCTACGGCTGGAGAGCGACGAGCACCATCGGCACAAGGACGTGTACGAGCACTCCCTGACCGTGCTGGAGCAGGCCATTGACCTGGAGGAGGAGGGCCCGGACCTGGTGTTGCGGCTGTCCGCCCTGCTCCACGACATCGGCAAGCCGCGCACTCGTCGCTTCGAGAAGGACGGCCGGGTCTCCTTCCACCACCACGAGGTGGTGGGGGCGAAGATGACCAAGAAGCGGATGACCGCACTCAAGTACTCCAACGAGCTGGTCAAGGACGTGGCCCGGCTGGTGGAGCTGCACCTGCGGTTCCACGGGTACGGGGACGGCGAGTGGACCGACTCGGCGGTGCGCCGCTACGTGCGCGACGCCGGCCCGCTCCTGACCCGGCTCCACAAGCTGACCCGCTCGGACTGCACCACGCGGAACAAGCGCAAGGCCGCCGCCCTCTCCCGGACGTACGACGGTCTGGAGGAGCGGATCGCCCAGCTGAAGGAGCAGGAAGAGCTGGACTCCATCCGGCCCGACCTCAACGGCAACGAGATCCAGGAGCTCCTGGACATCGGCCCCGGGCCCGCCATCGGCAAGGCGTACGCCTACCTCCTGGACCTGCGCCTGGAGAACGGGCCGATGGAGCGCGATGCCGCGGTCGCCGCGCTCAAGGAGTGGTGGGCTGCTCAGCAGGACTGAGTGCTGCACAGACTCGGCACCAACGGGCTCCATGTTTCACGTGAAACGTGGAGCCCTGCCGTTCCACGGTCATGTTTCACGTGAAACATGACCCGCGAACCGCTCCTTGGTTACCCCCGGGACGCCTGCTCCTGCTCGGTTGAGTGGTTCGAGCGGCTCCAGCGCTTCAGAAGCAGGGCGATCGCCGCATAGATCAGCGCCACCAGGACGACCAGTTCGACCGACCGTCCGTCCGGAGGCAGCATCAGTGCGGCGACGACCGCGGCGCCCACGAAGGCGACGTTGAACAGGACGTCGTAGAGCGAGAAGACCCGCCCGCGATAGGCGTCGTCCACCGACGTCTGGACGACGGTGTCGGCGGTGATCTTCGTTCCCTGGGTGACCAGCCCCAGGACGAACGCGGCGACCAGTATCGGCCCGGGCTCGAAGGGCAGCCCCAGGGCCGGCACCAGAAAGGCCGCCGACCCGGCGCAGGTGATCATCCAGCCGTACCGGCCGAGTCGGCCGATGGCCCAGGGGGTGAACACGGCCGCGGTGAAGAACCCGGCCCCCGACACGGCGACGGCCACCCCCAGCAGCGCGAGGCCGTCCTGTTCGTCGGCGTACCAGGCGTAGCGGCAGAGCATCAGCACGGTCACCGTCAGGGCGCCGTAGCAGAAGCGCATCAGGGTGATCGCCGTGAGCGCACGGGTCGCCGCCGGTCGCTCGGCGAGATGGCGCACCCCGCTGGCCAGACCGTGCGCCGTGGAGGCGACGGCGGCGAGCAGTTGCGGCTGCACCCGGTCCGGATCGGGGCCGAGCAGTTCCCGGCTCATCCGGAGCGAGGCCAGTGCGGAACAGAGGTAGAGGGCGGCGCCCAGCAGGACGACCGCGGCGTCGGAGTCGGAGGAGACCAGCCGGACGACGAAGGCGAGTCCCCCGCCGGCGAACGCGGCCAGGGTGCCCGCCGTCGGCGACAGGGAGTTGGCGATGACCAGCCGATCGTCGTCCACCACCCGGGGCAGGGCCGCCGAGAGGCCGGCGAGGACGAAGCGGTTGATGCCGGTGACCAGCAGGGCGGAGAGGTAGAAGAGCCAGTCGGGCACCGAGGCCAGGATCAGCAGGGCGGTGCCGCAGGCCAACACCGCCCGCAGCAGATTGCCGTAGAGGAAGACCTGTCGCCGCCGCCACCGGTCCAGCAGCACTCCGGCGAAGGGGCCGACCAGGGAGTACGGCAGCAGGAGGACGGCCATGGCGGAGGCGATGGCGGCGGGCGAGGTCTGCTTCTCCGGCGAGAAGACCACATACGTGGCGAGCGCGACCTGGTAGACGCCGTCGGCTGTCTGGGAGAGCAGTCGGACGGCCAGGAGCCGGCGGAAGTTCGTCAGGCGCAGGAGTACGCGCAGATCACGTACGACGGGCATGCGGACAAGCGTCACACATGGGCTCCCCGCACACGCGGAGGGTCCCCGGGCGGACACCCGGGGACCCTCCGCGGTCATGGCCGTCCGCCGCCCCGGAGGGCGGCCGGGACGGACCTCGGCTCAGCGTCGGCTCAGCGCTCGACCTCGCCCTTGATGAACTTCTCGACGTTCTCGCGGGCCTCGTCGTCGAAGTACTGCACCGGCGGGCTCTTCATGAAGTAGCTGCTCGCGGAGAGGATCGGGCCGCCGATGCCGCGGTCCTTGGCGATCTTCGCGGCACGCAGGGCGTCGATGATCACGCCGGCGGAGTTCGGGGAGTCCCAGACCTCCAGCTTGTACTCCAGGTTCAGCGGGACGTCGCCGAACGCGCGGCCCTCCAGGCGGACGTAGGCCCACTTGCGGTCGTCGAGCCACGCGACGTAGTCGGACGGACCGATGTGGACGTTCTTCTCGCCCAGCTCGCGGTCGGGGATCTGCGAGGTGACGGCCTGCGTCTTGGAGATCTTCTTGGACTCCAGCCGCTCCCGCTCCAGCATGTTCTTGAAGTCCATGTTGCCGCCGACGTTCAGCTGCATCGTGCGGTCCAGGATGACGCCCCGGTCCTCGAAGAGCTTCGCCATCACGCGGTGCGTGATCGTGGCGCCGACCTGCGACTTGATGTCGTCGCCGACGATCGGGACGCCCGCCTCGGTGAACTTGTCGGCCCACTCCTTGGTGCCGGCGATGAAGACCGGGAGGGCGTTGACGAAGCCGACCTTGGCGTCGATGGCGCACTGGGCGTAGAACTTCGCCGCGTCCTCGGAGCCCACGGGCAGGTAGCAGACCAGCACGTCGACCTGCTTGTCCTTGAGGACCTGGACGACGTCGACCGGGGCCTCGGCGGACTCCTCGATGGTCTCGCGGTAGTACTTGCCCAGGCCGTCGAGGGTGTGGCCGCGCTGCACCGTGATGCCCGAGTTGGGCACGTCGCAGATCTTGATGGTGTTGTTCTCGCTGGCGCCGATGGCGTCGACCAGGTCGAGGCCGACCTTCTTGGCGTCCACGTCGAAGGCGGCGACGAACTCGACGTCCCGGACGTGGTACTCGCCGAACTGGACGTGCATCAGACCCGGCACCTTGCTGTCCGGGTCGGCGTCCTTGTAGTACTCGACGCCCTGCACCAGCGAGGCGGCGCAGTTGCCCACGCCGACGATGGCTACGCGAACCGAACCCATTCCGGTTGCTCCCTGTGTCATTTCGGTATTCCGGATGAGACCCTGCGGACCGCGGGGTCTCAGTTGGCGGTGTCGTCGGACGGATCCGGCGCGGAGCCGGGGCCGGGAGGAGTGCCCCCGGGCCCCGTGCCCCCGTGCCGGGGCAGGCCGTCCTGTGACCCACGTGTGTTGTTCTCGCGAGGCGCTTCGTCAGGGGAGGAGCTTCGCTGGTCCCGTCCCGTCCGCTCGCTCTCGATGAGCTCGTTCAGCCAGCGCACTTCCCGCTCCACGGACTCCATTCCGTGGCGCTGGAGCTCCAGGGTGTAGTCGTCGAGGCGCTCCCGGGTACGGGCGAGGGAGGCGCGCATCTTCTCCAGGCGCTCCTCCAGCCGGCTGCGGCGGCCTTCCAGCACCCGCATCCGTACCTCGCGCTCCGTCTGCCCGAAGAAGGCGAAGCGAGCCGCGAAGTGCTCGTCCTCCCAGCTGTCGGGGCCGGTGTGCGAGAGCAGTTCCTCGAAGCGTTCCTTTCCCTCCGCCGTCAACCGGTAGACGATCTTGGCGCGGCGCCCCGCCAGGGACGCCGCCAGGGCGTCCTCGGGGGCGCTGCCCGGCTCCTCCGTCAACCAGCCGTTGGCGACCAGCGTCTTCAGGCAGGGGTAGAGGGTCCCGTAGCTGAAGGCCCGGAAGATCCCCAGTGAGGTGTTGAGCCGTTTCCGCAGCTCGTACCCGTGCATCGGGGCTTCGCGGAGCAGGCCGAGCACGGCGAACTCAAGGATCCCCGAGCGCCTGCTCACCATCGCCTCCCTCGTCCGCCCTGACCGATTGTCTCGTGCTGATGTATCGACTCGATACATCAGCACGATAGGGCGGCAATGCCCCTGCGACAAGAGGGGGCGCGGTGAACGGCATCACATGGCCAATTCATCCCGGGCAACTTGCCTGTTTTGGGATGAACTTCAGTGTCGGGAGGGATTTGGCCGTGCGTAGTCTGTGCGGATGCAGACTGCCGGGAACCATGGGCCGTCGCCGGACGTCATCGCCCTGGATGCACAGCGGACGAGCCCTTCGTGCCGGCCGGTCCGCATCCGTGTTGGGGGGACCGGAAGTCAACTGCCACTTCCAGGCATTTCGCCTGCCCGAGGAGTAGTCGTTCGATGAGCGAGCACCGTCGCAAACCGCCGCAGGCCCAGAACGGTGGACGGGCGGCTGCCAGGCGCGCCGCGCAGCAGCCGTCCGGCCGCCGAGCGGCCCCGTCACCAGGGCCCGAACCCGCGGCACACGGTGAGGAGCGGCCCTACGGCGGCCGAGCCGAAGCCCGTAGAGCGGCCCAGCGGGGTGGGCGCCGACGGGTGGACGGCGCGGCGGGCGGCGGCGGCCGGGGAGGTCGCGGCGGCGGACGCCGGGGCGCCGGCGCCGGGGGCCACCAGGAGCCCGGCCGCGGCGGGCGGCCCGGCAAGAAGCGCCTGATCGACTACCCGCGCCGGAACAAGGACGGCTGGCAGCGCTGGGTGCCGTCCTGGAAGCTGGTCAGCGGGCTCGCGCTGGCCTTCCTCGGCACCCTGATGGGGGCCGCGACCCTCGCGTACGCGATGGTGGGCATCCCCGACCCGGACAAGATGGCCAAGGCCGAGAACAACGTCTACTACTGGGACGACGGCACGCCGATGGCCGCGACCGGCGGTGAGGTCAACCGTCAGAACGTCGACATCAGCCAGATCCCGGAGCACATGCAGAAGGCCGTCATCTCGGCGGAGAACAAGACCTTCGAGACGGACTCCGGCATCGACCCCAAGGGCATCTCCCGGGCCCTGGTGAACATGGCCAAGGGCGAGCAGACCCAGGGCGGCTCCACGATCACCCAGCAGTACGTGAAGAACGCGGTGCTGGCCGACCAGTCGCAGACCCTGAGCCGCAAGGTCAAGGAGCTGTTCATCTCCATAAAGGTCGGTGCGAACGAGGAGAAGCCGGACATCATGGCCGGCTATCTGAACACCTCGTACTACGGCCGTGGGGCCTACGGCATCCAGGCCGCCGCCCGGACCTACTTCGGCGTGAACGCCATCGACATGAACGAGAGCCAGTCGGCGTTCCTCACCACGCTGCTCAAGGGCGCGACGTACTACGACCCGGCCGGCTCCGTGGACATCGACCCGGCCGCCACCCCGGAGGCCAACCTCAAGCGGGTGACCAAGCGCTGGGCGTGGGTCCTGGACGAGATGGTCAAGGACGGCCACCTGAGCAAGGAGAAGCGGGCGACGTTCACCGCGTTGCCCAAGGTCGAGCCGGTCGCCAAGGGCGCCAAGCTCGGCGGCCAGATCGGTTACCTGGTCGATCTCGCCAAGGCCAATTTCATCAGCCAACACAAGCAGGTCACCGCGGACGACCTGGCGCTGGGCGGCTACGAGATCCACACGACCTTCAACAAGAAGAAGATCCAGCAGCTCGAAGCGGCCGTGAAGAAGGCGTACGACGAGAACATCGACCCGAAGAAGCGGCCGGAGACGGACACGCACGTCCAGTTCGGCGGGGCCTCGATCGACGTGGAGTCAGGCAAGATCGTCGCGATCTACGGCGGTGCGGACGCCACCAAGCACTTCACCAACAACGCCAACAACACCGGTGCCCAGGTGGGGTCGACCTTCAAGCCGTACGTGCTGGCCGCGGCGATGCGCGACGGCGTGCGCGATCCCGGCAAGCCCGCCGACCAGTCCGACTCCGACCGCACCAGGGTCGACCCGGACAAGGGCGGCTACAGCGGCAAGAACAAGCTCACGATCAAGAAGTACGACGGCTCGACCTGGCGCAACGAGAAGGGCGAGGAGTGGCGGCAGGTCAACGACGGTGATCAGTCGTACGACGAGATGACCATGCGCGAGGCCATGATCGAGTCCGCCAACAGCCCCTTCGTGCAGATCGGCATGGACATCGGCATCCCCAAGGTGCGCGAGGCCGCCATCGACTCGGGTCTGCTGGAGGAGTCGCTGAACAAGGCGGACGTGCCCTCCTTCTCGATCGGCATCTCGACCCCGAGCGCCATCCGCATGGCCAGCTCGTACGCCACCTTCGCGGCCCAGGGCGAGCAGCGCGAGCCGTACTCCGTCGCGTCGGTCAAGAAGAACGGCCGGGTGATCTACAAGCACAAGGACAATCCCAAGGGCGCCTTCGACCCGGCCGTGGCGAACAACGTCACCGATGTGCTCAAGGACGTCGTCACCGAGGGCACCGGCAAGAACGCCCAGGTCAAGGGGCACGAGATCGCTGGCAAGACGGGTACGACCGACGGCAACAAGTCGGCCTGGTTCGTCGGCTACACCCCGAAGCTGGCCACCGCGATCGACATGTACCGCCTCGACGACGACGAGACGAAGAAGAACCGGGCGTTCCTGGAGATGTTCGGCACCGGCGGTCAGAAGAAGATCCACGGTTCGTCGTTCCCGTCCGACATCTTCGCGGACTACATGGGCGACGCCCTGAAGGGCCAGAAGTCGCTGAAGTTCCCGAAGCCGGAGCCGATCGGCGAGGCCGTCTGGGGCGGTGGCGCCTCCAGCCCGCCGCCGTCGCCGTCGACGACCCCGTCGAAGAAGGAGTCGGAGAAGCCGTCGAACACGCCGTCGAAGGAGACCTCCAGCAGCGGCCCGTCCAAGCCCGCCACCAGCGCCTCGCAGTCCTGTGACCCCTGGGACAACTGGAACTGCAACGGCAACGGGAACAACGGCAACGACAACAACGGGAACGACAACGGCGGCCCCGGCGGAAAACCCAGCGGCAGCGAGAGCAGCTCAGCGAGCACCGGCATCATCGCCGGCCGGGACGGCTGGGAGTAGCACCCGAGCCGCCTGAGGGCGCCCGAGCCGGTCCACGAGGGCCGTCGCATCCGGACAGCACCGGATGCGGCGGCCCTCGTGGCGCACTCCCCCGCGTGCGGTCCTGCGCGTACGGCAGGATGTGCACCATGCCCAGCGCAGAAGAGACGAGCGTGCACCGGGACGACCGACCGGGCGTACGACCGGACGCAGCACCGGACGCGCGGCCGGACGTCCGGCCCACCAGGCGTGATTCCGTCGCCGCGGCCGGCAGCGAGCTGATCGGCGGCCCGGCGGGCCGCTACGCGCTGCGGGTCCGCGGCGGGTACCTCACCCCCGTCCGCGTGGTCGCGCTCACCGCGATCGGGATGTTCGCCCTGGGCATGGTGCAGAAGCTGCCCTGCTACAACTGGGCCTGGTTCAGAGGCCCCAGCTCGCAGTACACCCGCGCCTGCTACTCCGACATCCCCCACCTCTACCTGGGCCGGGGCTTCTCGGAGGGGCTGCTGCCGTACTTCGACCGGCTCCCCGGCGACATGGAGTACCTGGAGTACCCCGTCCTGACCGGGCTCTTCATGCAGGTGGCCGCCTGGCTGACGCCGTCCAGCGGCTCCATCCAGCACCAGGAGCAGGTGTACTGGCTGGTCAACGCGGGGATGCTGATGATCTGCACCGCGGTCATCGCGGTCTGCGTCTCCCGCACCCACCGCCGTCGCCCCTGGGACGCCCTGATGGTCGCCCTGGCGCCCGCCTTCGCCCTGACGGCCACCATCAACTGGGACCTGCTCGCCGTGGCGCTCACCGCCGCGGCCATGCTGATGTGGGCGCGCAGCCGTCCGCTGGCCTTCGGCGTGCTGATCGGGCTGGCGACGGCGGCGAAGCTCTATCCCGCGCTGCTGCTCGGCCCGCTCCTGCTGCTGTGCTGGCGCGCCGGGAAGTGGCGGGAGTTCTCCACCGCCGCGCTCGGGGCCGCCGGCGCCTGGCTGGTGACGAACCTGCCGGTGATGCTGCTGGCACCGGAGGGGTGGAAGAAGTTCTACACCTTCAGCCAGGAGCGACAGATCGACTTCGGCTCCTTCTGGCTGGTCATCTCCCAGCGCACGGGCGAGTCGTTCGAGGTCGAGTCGGTGAACACCGCCGCGACGCTGCTGATGGTCCTCGCCTGCGGGGGCATCGCGGCGCTGGCGCTGGCGGCCCCCAGGCGCCCGCGCTTCGCGCAGCTCGCGTTCCTGGTGGTGGCCGCGTTCATCCTGACGAACAAGGTGTACTCGCCGCAGTACGTGCTCTGGCTGATCCCGCTGGCCGTGCTGGCCCGGCCGCGCTGGCGGGACTTCCTGATCTGGCAGGCGTGCGAGGTCGCGTACTACCTGGGCATCTGGATGTACCTGGCGTACACGACCAGCACCAAGCATCAGGGACTGCCGCCGGAGGGCTACCAGCTGGCGATCGCGGCCCATCTGCTGGGGACGCTGTTCCTGTGCGCGATGGTGGTGCGGGACGTGCTGCGGCCGGAGCGGGACGGCGTACGGCAGGACGGGTCGGACGACCCGTCGGGCGGGGTGCTGGACCGGGCGCCGGACGTCTTCGTGCTGGGCGGCCGTCGTACGGAGCCCGCGGCGTCAGCGGAAGACCGGGAGTGGGGGCCCAGGGTGGAGTGGGGCACCACCTCCACCACCACCTCCCCTGCCAAGGCGCCTCCGACGAAGGCGCCGCCGCGCGACGACGAGGCTGACGGGTAGGGCGGCCGGGCAGGGCTGACGGCTCGCGTCAGCCCTCGGTCGGCTCCGGGGTCAGCGGTCGACGAGTCGGTCGAACTGGGTCGTGGTGTGACGCAGGTGCGCCACCAACTCGTCGCCGACCCGCGGCTCCTGCGCCTCCGACGGCACGAACAGGATCGACACCTGCATGTGCGGCGGCTCGGCGAACCAGCGCTGCTTGCCGGCCCAGACGAAGGGCGACAGATTGCGGTTGACGGTCGCGAGGCCGGCGCGGGCGACGCCCTTGGCGCGCGGCATCATCCCGTGCAGCGCCTTCGGCGCCTCCAGGCCCACCCCGTGGGACGTACCGCCGGCGACGACGACCAGCCAGCCGTCCGACGCGGTCTTCTGCTGGCGGTAGCCGAAGCGGTCGCCCTTGGCGACCGGGGTGACGTCGAGGACGGAGCCGCGGTACTCGGTCGAGTCGTGGTCGCCGAGCCAGAGGCGGGTGCCGATGCGGGCGCGGAAGCGGGTCTGCGGGAACTGCTGGCGCAGCCGGCCCAGTTCCTCGGCGCGCAGATGGCTGACGAACATGGTGTGCAGCGGCAGCCGGGCTGCCCGCAGCCGGTCCATCCAGGCGATGACCTCTTCGACGGCGTCGGAGCCGTCCGTGCGGTCCAGCGGCAGGTGGATGGCGAAGCCCTCCAGCCGCACGTCGTCGATGGCGCCGGTCAGCCGGGCCAGGTCCTGCTCGGAGACGCCGTGGCGCTTCATGGAGCTCATGCACTCGATGACCACGCGGGCGCCCACGAGGGCGTGCACGCCGTCCACCGACGACACGGAGCGGATGACCCGGTCGGGCAGCGGTACGGGCTCCTCGCCCCGGCGGAAGGGGGTGAGGACCAGCAGGTCGCCGCTGAACCAGTCCTTGATCCGGGCCGCTTCGTACGTCGTGCCGACCGCCAGGATGTCGGAGCCGAAGCGGGTGGCCTCCTCAGCCAGTCGCTCGTGGCCGAATCCGTAACCGTTGCCCTTGCAGACGGGCACCAGGCCCGGGAACTGGTCGATCACGGACTTCTGGTGCGCCCGCCAGCGGTTGGTGTCGACGTACAGGGAGAGCGCCATGGCCGGCCCGGGACCTTTCTGGTGGCTGCGAGAGCTGCGTGCTGAGGGGTGTGCGGGATCTGCGGATTCGGGTGTACGGGTCTACGAGGTTACGGTGCGGGCGCCGGGGCCGTCAGCGGCGCATCGGCGGTCGGGGCACGGCTGCCGGCGACCCGGCGGGCGTCAGCGGCGCGACATATACATGTCGAGCGCCTTGTGCAGCAGCTTGTTGAGCGGGAAGTCCCACTCGCCGACGTACTCGACGGCCTCGCCGCCGGTGCCGACCTTGAACTGGATCAGACCGAAGAGGTGGTCCGTCTCGTCCAGGGAGTCGCTGATGCCGCGCAGGTCGTACACGGTGGCGCCCATGGCGTACGCGTCGCGCAGCATCCGCCACTGCATCGCGTTCGACGGCCGGACCTCGCGGCCGATGTTGTCGGAGGCGCCGTACGAGTACCAGACGTGGCCGCCGACGACGAGCATCGTGGCCGCGGAGAGGTTCACGCCGTTGTGGCGGGCGAAGTAGAGCCGCATGCGGTTCGGGTCCTCGTTGTTGAGGACGGTCCACATCCGCTGGAAGTACGAGAGCGGGCGCGGCCGGAAGCGGTCGCGGACCGCGGTGATCTCGTACAGCCGCTGCCACTCTTCGAGGTCGTGGTAGCCGCCCTGGACGACCTCGACGCCGGCCTTCTCGGCCTTCTTGATGTTCCGTCGCCACAGCTGGTTGAAGCCCTTGAGGACGTCGTCGAGCGAGCGGTTGGCGAGGGGCACCTGGTAGACGTACCGGGGCTGGACGTCGCCGAAGCCGGCGCCGCCGTCCTCGCCCTGCTGCCAGCCCATCTTCCGCAGCCGGTCCGCGACTTCGAAGGCGCGGGGCTCGATGTGGGTGGCCTCCACGTCCCGCAGCCGCTTCACGTCCGGGTCCTGGATGCCGGCCTTGATGGCGGGGGCGTCCCAACGGCGGATGACGACCGGGGGGCCCATCTTCACGGAGAAGGCGCCCTGCTGCTTGAGGTGGGCGAGCATCGGTCGGAGCCACTCGTCCAGGTTCGGCGCGTACCAGTTGATGACCGGGCCCTCGGGGAGGTACGCGAGGTACCGCTTGATCTTGGGCAGCTGGCGGTACAGCACCAGGCCGGCGCCGACCAGCGTGCCGTTCTTGTCGAACCAACCGAGGTTCTCGGAGCGCCATTCGGTCTTCACGTCGGACCATGCCGGCACTTGGCAGTGACTCGCCGACGGCAGGGACTGGATGTACGCCAGATGCTGCTCTCGGCTGATGGTCCTCAGTGTCAGGCTCATGTGGGGCGCTCCTCAGCAGGTGTGTCCCCATGGGTCAGGGGCTCCGGCTCTCGCGCCGAAGCCTACTGCGCTGGGGGAGCGCCCCGAATGGGCGTGTGGAAAGCGGCGGTCGGGACCACCGGCCGCGGCTGGCGCGGACCGTTGGCCGCGGCAGTGGCGGACCGCGGTCCGGGCCCCGGTCGGGCCCGGACCGCCGCCGTCCTCGATCAGCCGATCAAGCCGCCGAAGAGGCCGCCGTGCGCCATGCCGAGGAAGAACCCGGCCGAGGACGCGCCGAGCCCCAGGATCAGGACGAACCGCTCCCGGGTCGTCTCGGAGATGAACTGTCCGTACGCGCCGGTCAGGATCCCCACCAGGCCCGTCCACGAGCTGAGCAGGTGCAGGCCGGAGAACATCGACGTCACGAACGCGATGACGCCGAGCACCAGAGTGACTCCGGCCAGGGTGTCCTGGAGGGGGTGGGGCTTGCCGTCCGTGGCGAAGAGGCCGGTCTGACGTCGCACTGCCTGTGCCATGTGGCACCTCCTGGCGTTGCGGAGCGCGGCGCACCGTAGTGCCGCGCACACCCGATGTGTACAGATTGCGGCCGACGGCCACCGGATTTCAACCGGAAGGCCCCCTGCGGGTACTCTGTACGGTCTGCACCGGTGTCTGCTCGGACCCCGTCAGGCCCGGGTCCGCCCCGCGATGATCGTTCCGATGATCGTCGGGAAAACGGACGGGGCACTGTCAGTGGGTCCTGCTTTACTCGACACCGTTGCATCACGCATCACGACCCTCCTGTCACGGAACGACCGTGACCGCTGAGTCCAAAGGAGGTGGGTTCCACATGCGTCACTACGAGGTGATGGTCATCCTCGACCCCGATCTTGAGGAGCGCGCTGTCGCCCCCCTGATCGAGAACTTCCTCTCCGTCGTCCGCGAGGGCAACGGAAAGGTGGAGAAGGTCGACACCTGGGGCCGTCGTCGTCTCGCTTACGAGATCAAGAAGAAGCCCGAGGGCATCTACTCGGTCATCGACCTGCAGGCCGAGCCTGCGGTCGTCAAGGAGCTCGACCGCCAGATGAACCTGAACGAGTCGGTCCTCCGGACCAAGGTCCTCCGTCCCGAGACCCACTGAGCACCTAGCTCAGAGGTCTTCGGGTTCGAGTAGCAGCAAGCAGCCAGAAGCAATCCCCGCCGAGAGGTTCCCCCAATGGCAGGCGAGACCGTCATCACGGTCGTCGGCAATCTCGTCGATGACCCCGAGCTGCGCTTCACCCCGTCCGGTGCGGCGGTCGCGAAGTTCCGCGTCGCGTCCACTCCCCGCACCTTCGACCGGCAGACGAACGAGTGGAAGGACGGCGAGAGCCTGTTCCTGACCTGCTCGGTCTGGCGGCAGGCGGCGGAGAACGTCGCCGAGTCGCTCCAGCGCGGCATGCGCGTCGTCGTGCAGGGCCGGCTGAAGCAGCGGTCCTACGAGGACCGCGAGGGCGTCAAGCGCACGGTCTACGAGCTGGACGTCGAGGAAGTCGGCCCCAGCCTCAAGAACGCCACGGCCAAGGTCACCAAGACCACCGGTCGCGGTGGTCAGGGCGGCTACGGGGGCGGCCAGCAGGGTGGCGGCAACTGGGGCGGAAGCTCCGGCGGCGGCCAGCAGCAGGGCGGCGGAGCGCCTGCCGACGACCCGTGGGCCACCAGTGCCCCCGCGGGTGGTCAGCAGGGCGGCCAGCAGGGTGGCGGCAACTGGGGCGGAAGCTCCGGCGGCGGCAACTCCGGCGGCGGCTACTCGGACGAGCCCCCCTTCTAGGACCCCTAGGGGTCCGCGGGGCGTTCGATACCCCACTTCTTGATCACACAGGAGAAACACCATGGCGAAGCCGCCTGTGCGCAAGCCGAAGAAGAAGGTCTGCGCATTCTGCAAGGACAAGACCGCGTACGTGGACTACAAGGACACGAACATGCTGCGGAAGTTCATTTCCGACCGCGGCAAGATCCGTGCCCGCCGCGTTACCGGCAACTGCACTCAGCACCAGCGTGACGTCGCCACGGCCGTGAAGAACAGCCGTGAGATGGCGCTGCTGCCCTACACGTCCACCGCGCGATAAGGGAAGGGTGACCGTAACATGAAGATCATCCTCACCCAGGAAGTCACCGGCCTCGGTGCTGCCGGAGACGTCGTCGAGGTCAAGGACGGCTACGCTCGCAACTACCTGGTCCCGCGCGGTTTCGCGATCCGCTGGACCCGCGGTGGCGAGAAGGACGTGGCGCAGATCCGCCGCGCCCGCAAGATCCACGAGATCGCGACCATCGAGCAGGCCAACGAGATCAAGGCCAAGCTCGAGGGCGTGAAGGTGCGTCTGGCCGTTCGCTCCGGCAACGCCGGCCGTCTCTTCGGTTCCGTGACCCCGGCTGACGTCGCCTCGGCGATCAAGTCCGCCGGTGGCCCGGACGTCGACAAGCGTCGTGTCGAGCTCGGCTCGCCGATCAAGACCCTGGGCGCGCACCAGGTGTCCGTGCGTCTCCACCCCGAGGTGGACGCGAAGGTCGGCATCGAGGTTATCGCCGCCTGATCAGCGGTGTGACCCGGCCGGTTCGACCGAGCCAGGAAGTGGGCCGTACCCCTTGGGGTGCGGCCCACTTCTCGTGTGCTCAGGGTCTGCGCGCGGACGCGTCGAGCGGCGCTGTTTCACGTGAAACGGTCGTTGCCGGCAGCGCCTGTTTCACGTGAAACAGGCGCTGTGGCGAGTACGTGGTGGTCAGCGGGTCGCGCCGGTGACGATCCAGCGACCGGAGCGCGTCCGCCACCAGAGAGTGGCCATCCGGACGGTCATCATCAGGGTCATCGCCCACCACAGGGCGGTGAGCCCGCCGCCGAGCACGGGTACCAGCAGGGCGACCGGAGCGAACGCGGCCAGCGTCACCAGCATGGCGCCGGCGAGGTACGGGCCGTCACCCGCGCCCATCAGGACGCCGTCGAGGACGAAGACGACGCCGGCGACGGGCTGGGTGAGCGCCACCACCAGGAGCGCCGGCAGCAGGGCGTCGTGGACCGCCGGGTCGCTGCTGAACAGCGGGAGGAAGAGCGGGCTTGCGGCCATCAGCAGCACGCCGAGCACCACGCCGGACGCGATGCCCCACTGCACCATGCGGCGGCACACCTGCCGGGCGCTCTCGGCATCGCCGGCCCCCAGGTAGCGGCCGATGATCGCCTGTCCCGCGATGGCGATCGCGTCGAGGGCGAAGGCCATCAGGCTCCACAGGGAGAGCACGATCTGATGGGCGGCTGTCTCGGTGTCGCCGAGACGGGCGGCGACGGCGGTGGCGATCATCAGGACCGCCCGCAGCGAGAGGGTACGGATCAGCAGCGGCACCCCGGCCCGGGCGCTCGCCCGTATCCCCGCCGCGTCGGGGCGCAGGGAGGCACGGTGCCGCCGGGCGCCGCGGATGACGACGACGAGGTACACGGCGGCCATGCCGTACTGGGCGATGACGGTGCCCCAGGCGGAGCCGGCGATGCCGAGGCCGACGCCGTACACGAGCAGGACGTTGAGGACGGCGTTGGCGGTGAAGCCGCCGATGGCGACGTACAGCGGCGTACGGGTGTCCTGGAGGCCGCGGAGCACGCCGGTGGCGGCCAGCACGATCAGCATCGCGGGGATGCCGATGCTGGAGATGCGCAGATACGTGACGGCGTACGGGGCCGCAGTGTCGGAGGCGCCGAAGACGTCGACGACCCAGGGGGCGAGGGGGAGGGTGACCGCGACGACGGCGGCGCCGAGGAGGACCGCGAGCCAGATGCCGTCCATGCCCTGACGGATGGCGCCGGCGAGGTCGCCCGCGCCGACCCGGCGGGCCACGGCGGCGGTGGTGGCGTAGGCGAGGAAGACGAAGACGCTCACGGCCGTCATCAGCAGGGCGGCGGCGATCCCGAGCCCGGCGAGTTGGGGGGTGCCCAGATGGCCCACGACGGCGCTGTCCACCATCACGAAGAGGGGCTCGGCGACCAGGGCGCCGAAGGCGGGGACGGCGAGGGTGACGATCTCTCGGTCATGGCGCCGGTCGCGGCGTCGCCGCTGGAGCTTCGGTGACGCTGGGGCCTGGGTCATCGCATCAATGTAATCGTCCACAGGTAAGAGATACAAATGCCCAGTGATCCTTACTTGCACTGAGGGTGACGGCTCCGTGCTGGGCCGTTTGTTCTGATCTTGGCCCGGTCGGGAAATTTTTTCTTCCCCACAGCCGGTGGATGGGATAACAGCAGGTCAAACCCTGTGGATAAGGGAGGCGGCGAGTTTGTCCACAGTGCTGTCCCCCGGTCCGTGCACAGGTTCTGCGGAGTTCTCCACAGCATCTGGTCGCTCATCCACATGGCCTGTGGATAACCAGATTGGCTGACGGTGCTGAGCGGCCTAACGTGGACCGTCGCTCGACGCGCCGGAAGCCGGGTCGGGCCACTCGGTTTGTCGGTGCTGTGCCGTAGAAAAGTGGGGCACGGCGAGGTCCGCTGCGCGGACGGGAGGAGGTGGCCCGGGTGAGCATTTCCGAGCCCTTGGACGACCCGTGGGCGGCGGACGACGTCCCCGGAGACCGTCTTCCCGTCTCCCGCCCCCGCCGTACGGACCGCCGCGGTGACGACCGCCGCGGCGGCGGCCGGGAGGACCAGCACGACCGCGGCCGGGACGACGACGGCTGGTCCGGTGCGTCCGGCGGCTTCGAGCGCGTCCCGCCCCAGGACCTGGACGCGGAGCAGTCGGTCCTCGGCGGCATGCTGCTGTCCAAGGACGCCATCGCGGACGTCGTGGAGATCATCAAGGGCCACGACTTCTACCGCCCCGCCCACGAGACCGTCTACACGGCCATCCTCGACCTGTACGCCAAGGGCGAGCCGGCCGACCCGATCACCGTGGCGGCGGAGCTGGTCAAGCGGGGCGAGATCACCCGCGTCGGCGGCGCCTCCTACCTCCACACCCTGGTCCAGTCCGTCCCCACCGCGGCCAACGCGTCGTACTACGCCGAGATCGTCCACGAGCGCGCGGTGCTGCGCCGTCTGGTGGAGGCCGGCACCAAGATCACGCAGATGGGATACGCCGCCGACGGCGACGTGGACGAGATCGTGAACTCCGCGCAGGCGGAGATCTACGCCGTCACCGAGCAGCGCACCAGCGAGGACTACCTGCCGCTCGGCGAGATCATGGAGGGCGCGCTCGACGAGATCGAGGCGATCGGCTCCCGCAGCGGCGAGATGACCGGGGTGCCCACCGGCTTCACCGACTTCGACTCGCTGACGAACGGTCTGCACCCGGGCCAGATGATCGTCATCGCGGCCCGTCCCGCGATGGGTAAGTCCACGCTGGCGCTGGACTTCGCGCGGGCGTGCTCCATCAAGAACAACCTCCCGAGCGTCATCTTCTCCCTGGAGATGGGGCGCAACGAGATCGCGATGCGCCTGCTCTCGGCGGAGGCGCGCGTCGCGCTGCACCACATGCGCTCCGGCACGATGACCGACGAGGACTGGACCCGGCTGGCGCGCCGCATGCCGGACGTCTCGCAGGCGCCCCTCTACATCGACGACTCCCCGAACCTGTCGATGATGGAGATCCGCGCCAAGTGCCGTCGGCTCAAGCAGCGCAACAACCTGAAGCTCGTCGTCATCGACTACCTCCAGCTGATGCAGTCCGGCGGCTCCAAGCGGGCCGAGAGCCGTCAGCAGGAGGTCTCCGACATGTCGCGTAACTTGAAGCTGCTGGCCAAGGAGCTGGAGGTCCCCGTGATCGCCCTGTCCCAGCTGAACCGTGGCCCCGAGCAGCGCACGGACAAGAAGCCGATGGTCTCCGACCTGCGTGAATCGGGCTCCATCGAGCAGGACGCGGACATGGTGATCCTGTTGCACCGCGAGGACGCGTACGAGAAGGAGTCCCCGCGCGCGGGCGAGGCGGACCTGATCGTCGCCAAGCACCGTAACGGCCCCACGGCGACGATCACGGTCGCCTTCCAGGGCCACTACTCGCGTTTCGTGGACATGGCCCAGACCTGATCCGACCCGCTTGCGGAGCCGGCCCGTCCCAGGGACCGGCCCGCAGTGGTTTTCCGCCCGCCCGTACGTTCCGCCCCTGCCCGTACGTATGGGAGCCGTCCCCGTCGCCCCCGTCTGCACGGCCCGGGCGGCTGGTCCGCATTCGGTGGCCGGGGCCGCACGCCCTCAGCCGCATGTCCGTAGCCCCGCGGCCGGCAGTGGGGTGGCTCCCGCCGGTGGATTCGCCGCGCCGGGAACCCTCGCGAAAATTTCTGCCTTCGAGGCGCCCCGATATACCCCCCGGGGGTATATAGTGTGGAGCACGTCCTGAGCGGACGGAGCGCCGGAAGGCGCATCACACCCAGGGAGACGTCATGCAGAACCACACCGGTCACCACCAGGCCAGCCACGGTGCTCACGGCGGCCACGCAGGTCACGGCGGAGGGCAGCCCGGCGGGCTGTCGGTCTCCGAGCACGGGTACACGCTGGAGCTCGACTCGACGATCCGCACCGCCGGAGTGCAGCCC
Organism: Streptomyces sp. NPDC048057; assembly: GCF_040653095.1. Taxonomy (NCBI): domain Bacteria; kingdom Bacillati; phylum Actinomycetota; class Actinomycetes; order Kitasatosporales; family Streptomycetaceae; genus Streptomyces; species Streptomyces sp. NPDC048057. The sequence continues at coordinate 256,600 of NZ_JBEZNF010000004.1, read as the reverse complement.
GTCAGCTTCCGGGTGATCGGCCCCGACGGGCGGCCGGTGACCGAGTTCACGCCCGAGCACGAGAAGGAGCTGCACTTCATCGCCGTACGGCGGGACACGGCCGGGTTCCAGCACGTGCACCCGGTGAAGGACGGGGAGGGCACCTGGAGCGTCGAGCTGGCGCTGGAGCCGGGGGACTGGCGGTTCTTCGCCGACGTCCACCCGGCCGGCCACGGCGGCACCATGACGCTGGGGATCGACGTCGCGGTCGCCGGGGCGTACGACCCGCAGCCGCTCCCCGAGGCCACCGGAACCGCGCGGATCGGCGAGTACACCGTCGTGCTCGACGGGGAACTCCTTGCCGGCGAGGCGAGCGGGCTGACCCTCACCGTCCACCGGGACGGCCGCCCCGTCACCGACCTGGAGCCGTACCTGGCCGCGTACGGGCACCTGGTGGCGCTGCGCGTCGGCGACCTGGGCTACCTCCACGTGCACCCGGAGGGCGAGCCCGGCGACGGCGCCACCGCACCCGGGCCCGAGATCGTCTTCACGGCGGTCGCGCCCTCGGCCGGCACCTACCGCCTGTACCTGGACTTCCAGCACGAAGGCGTCGTCCGGACGGCCGAGTTCACCGTGCCGACCGCCGTGGCCGCCGCGCCCGCTGCCCAGGCGCACGCCGGTCACCACCACGGCGCCCACGCGCACCACTGACCACACCGAAGGGAGGAGCGTCATGCCCCGCATGACCCGACTCACGCCCGACACGGCGGTCGGCGCCTCGCGCGACCTCCTCGCCGACCTGGCCTCCCGCCGCGGTCAGCTCGGCGACATGGTCTCCACGATGGCCCACTCACCGGCCGTACTGGGGGGATACCTCCAGCTCAGCCGGGCCATGGGACGAGCCAAGCTCGACCGCAGGACCAGCGAGCGGATCTCGATCGCGATCCAGGCCCGCCAGGGGTGCGGACTCTGCCTCGAAGCGCACGTCAGCGCCGCCCGCGCCCTGGGAGTGGACGAGGAGGAGATCGAGCGGGCCCGCAAGGGCACCTCGGCCGACCCCGCCACCGCGGCGATCGTCGCCCTCGCCCTCCAGATCTACCGCGAGCCGACGTCGATCACCGACGAGCAGGTCAGCGCAGTGCGCAAGCACGGCTTCAGCGACCGCGCGATAGCCGACGTCGTCGGCGTCGTCGCACTCAACGTCCTCACCGGTGCGTTCAACCTCCTCGCCGGTCTCACCCCGGGAAGCGACGGGAGTGACGCCGGTGACTAGGGACAACGACCCCGCCTGTACCCGCGGGGCACGGCCTCCACCCCGGGGCCGTGCCCCGCCGCATGGAAACGGAAGGAACCCCCGCCATGCGACTGTTCGCCATCCGCGACTACCGCCATCTGTTCGGCGCCCAGGTCATCGCACTCTTCGGGACCGGGCTGACCACGGTGGCCCTCGGGCTCCTCGCCTACGACCTCGCCGGCCCGCGCGCGGGCATGGTGCTCGGCACCGCTCTGACCATCAAGATGGTCATGTACGTGATCATCGCCCCGCTGGCTGCCGCGTACGTCGACCGGCTCCCCAGAAGGACCCTCCTCTTCCTCCTCGACGTGGTCCGCGGTGCAGTGGTCCTCGCCCTGCCGCTGATCACCGAGGTCTGGCACATCTACGTGCTGATCGGCCTGCTCCAGGCCGCCTCCGCGGCCTTCACCCCGACGTTCCAGGCCGTCATCCCCGACATCGTCACCGACGAGGCCGACTACACGCGTGCGCTGTCCGCGTCCCAGGTCGCCTACACCATGGAGAGCCTGCTCAGCCCCGTGTTGGCCGCCGTCGCCCTGACGTTCATGAGCTTCAACTGGCTGTTCCTCGGCACCTCCGCCGGCTTCCTCGTCTCCGCCCTGCTCGTCCTGTCGACGCGCATCCCCAACGCCCGCCCCAGCGCCCACACCAAGGCGTGGGACAAGGCGGCAGCGGGCATCAGGACCTTCTTCAGGACGCCGCGGCTGCGCGGGATCATGGCGCTCAACCTGGTGGTCGCGGCGGCCGGCTCGATCGTCGTCGTCAACACCGTCAACTACGTACGGGACGAACTCGGCGGCTCGCAGTCGCACGTCGCCTGGATGCTCGCCGCCTCCGGCACCGGCACCCTCCTGGCCGCCCTCGCGCTCCCCCGCGTGCTCGACCGGGTCGCCGCCCGCACGGTCATGACGACCGGCGCCGGGGTCCTCGTCGGCGGCACGGTCGCCGCGGTGACGCTCATCGCGGCCGGCGTCACCACCTGGATCGGCACCGCGGCCATCTGGACCGTGATCGGCATCGGGATGGCGCTGATCGTCACGCCGACCGGCAAGGTCCTGCGTGCCTCCGTCGGGCGGAACGAGATCCCCGAGGCGTTCGCGGCCCAGTTCTCCCTGTCGCACCTGGCCTGGCTGATCACCTACCCCGTCGCGGGGTGGCTCGGCACCAGCGCGGGCTTCACCTTCGCCTGGTCCGTACTCGCCGTCCTGGCCGGGGCGGGCGCGGTCGCCGCCCTGCTCCTCTGGCCGCGCCACGACGGACGGGGGGCCGTGACCAGCACCGCGACGCCCGTCCGCACCGCGCCCAGCAAGGACCGGTCCACCCTGTCCAAGGCGGCGTGACGCACCGGCCCAGAACTGACCAACGGCCGGCCCGGGCACTGAGCCCAGGCCGGCCGCGTTCGTCCGTACGGGTCTCAGGCCCCTCGCACGGAGCGCTCGGGCGTCGTCGTCACCGCTGGATCGGCCAGGAGGTGATGCTCTCCGCGCGTCCGCAGTCCCTGGTGTAGGCCGTGCCCTTGCAGACCTTCACCGAGCCGCTGTAGATGGGGAACGCCGGCAGCGCCTCGCGGATGTCGACGTTGACGGTCCCGGGGCCGCAGATCTCGGTGTACTTCGTGGGCGGCTTCACGACGCGGTCCCAGATGTACTGGGTCCACACCGAGTAGCACCCGCTGCCGGTGTTGGTCAGGGTGCCCTTGAGAACGAGGTCGCCGCTCCGCGGGGTGCTGCCGCGCTCGATCCACCGGTCGCCCGACGCGGTGGCCTCCGAGCCGTGGCTCACCGCCCACGGAACCGTGGTCGGCGTGCTGGTGCTGGTGGCGTTGGCCGGGACGGCCGTGGTCAGGGCCAGTCCGGCCGCGGTGGTCACTGCCGCGGCCCAAACTCGGGTGCGTATCAAAACGTGCTCCTTTTCTTGCGGAGCGCTGCACGGCGCACATTTCCGCGGCTCCGCTGATCCCGTTTTTGATCTACGGCGTCATGATGGCACGGCCTTCGTCGAGGGCAGAGTGACGATCAACACGTGTGGGCCGGTCCGTCGTTTTCTGGCCTCTTATGGTCGGGTATCAGGCCAGGTCAAGATGGTGTCATGGGAGCAAGGGTCGACAAGATGCATTTGCCATTCGTCATCTCGCGGTAATGGGCATCCGGCTTCTGGGTATCACGCGATAGGGCGCTAGATGATTTCTTCGAGAAGCTCGCAGAGAATCTCGGGGTGGGATTTCCGGAGGTGTGCTTTCCGTACAGGTAAAGGCTGCGGGGAGGGTGGGCGGGCCCCTGGGTGACCGGGTCGTGTGCGGGGTCGTTGGGGGAGTATGCGTGGGCGCTGGATGGTGGCATGGACGCTGTGTGCTGCGGTCGCCGGTGGACTGGTGTGGCTGTCGGCCCTGGGGCGTACGGACCAGGCGTCCGCCGCGGCCTCCGTGCTGGGCACCGTCACCGGCCTGATGGGGCTGCTCACGGTGTGGGCGTGGCGGGGCGCACCCGCCCACCGCGACTCCGACACCGGACAGATCGAGGAGACGGCCCGGGCGCTCGCCCGCATGGTCCGGCGCCAGTGGGAGGACGAGGCCGTCCTACGGCAGCTCTTCGAGCCCGCGCCGCTGCCCGTGCGCTGGGCGCCGCGGCCGCCCCGGGACCCCGCCGACCGGCGCGACCCGACGGCCCCCGTGCACACGGCCCGGGCGGACGACCCCGAAGGGCTGATGCGGCTCTTCCACGGGGCCCCGGGCCGGCGGCTCGTGGTGCTGGGGCCCGCCGGCTCCGGCAAGACGACCTTCGCCGTCCTGCTGACCCTCGCGCTGCTGCGCACCCGCACCCCGGACGGACCGCTGCCCGTCATCTGCCCGCTCGCCACCTTCGATCCGTCGCGCGAGAACGCCCGCGACTGGCTGCGCCGCCGCATCACCGAGGACTACCCGGCACTCGGCGACGCACAGCGCTACGGCAGCGGATCGATCGTCGACCTGCTCACCGAGCACCGGCTGGTGCCCGTGCTCGACGGGCTCGACGAGGTGCCCCTGCCCCGCCGCGCCGCGGTCCTGGCCGCCCTCGACGACACCCTGCCGACGGACGCTCCGCTCGTGCTGACCTGCCGTACGGACGACTACGCGCGGATCCTGCGGCACACCGCGCCGCTGGCGAACGCCACCGTGCTGGAGCCGGCGCCGCTGTGCGTGGACGACACGCTCGCCGCGCTGCGCCACACCGCCCCGGCCGACCGCCGGGCCGCCTGGGACGACCTGGCCGAACACCTCGACCGCCACCCCGAAGCCCCGCTCGCCCGCGTCCTGACCGGCCCCTTGATGGCGACCCTGGTCCGCTCCGTGTACGGCGACGGCCACCGCGACCCCGGGGAGCTGACCGACGAGCGGCGTTTCCCCACCGTCCCCGCCCTGGAGCACCACCTGCTGGACGTGCTCGTGCCGACGCTCTACGCGCGCTCCCGCCGGCAGGACCCCACCCGCAGATGGGGGCCGGACCGGGCCCACGGCTACCTCACCTTCCTCGCGCGCGGGCTCAGCCGGCACGGCACCTTCGACCTGGCCTGGTGGCAGCTCCACACCTGGAGCCCGGCGCTGGCCGGACCCTGGCGGCGGGCCGCCGTGTGGACCGGGATCGCCCTCCTCGGACACCTCGTCACCAACCCGCTCCTGGTGCCGCTGGGGGCGCCGGTGCGGTTCGTGCCGATCTCCATGACGCTGGCGTTCGTGGTCGGGCCCGTGGTCGCCCTCAGCGGTCGTCTGGCGCCGCTCGCGACGACTCCGGTGCGGCGGGTCGTCGTCTGCGCGCTGCTGGCGCTGGGCGGCGGTGTGGCGTCGGTGCCCGCCGTGGCGCCCTTCCTGCCCGGTACGAACGCGGCGCAGCAGGTCTTCGTGAGCATCACGTTCGTCACGTCCTGCGTGTGGCTGGTGCTGCTCGCCGTCGGCCTGCCGATGCCGCCGGGGCTGCCGAGCCGCGGCCGTCCGAGCACGGCGCACTGGTGCCGGCGCCTGCCGGGCGCGCTGCTCAACGTGGTGTGCGTCGCGCTCTTCTGGGGGCTGGGCTTCGCGAGCTACGCGGCGTACGTGCAGCGGGGCGGGGACCCGCGCTTCGTCACCAGCCTGCGCGACGGGCTGGTGGTCGGCGCCGTGCTGGGTTTGTGGCTCGTCTTCTTCCGCTGGATCCGCGCACCCCACGTCCCCGACGAGCACGAGACCGCCGAGGGCACCTTGAGCGCCGACCGGCTGATCGCGCTGCTGAGCGGCGCCGCGGGCGCGTTCCTGCTGGTGGTCCCCGACGCCGGCGTCCGCACCAGCATCTGGTTCGCCAGCACGCCGGGCGACTTCGCGCTCGTGGCCGCCGTACGCCTCGTCGACGTCGGGGCCACCGGCTTCGTCCTCGCGCTGGCCACCTGCGCCTGGCCGTACTACGTCGTCGCCCGCTGCCACTTCGCCCTCGGGGGCCGACTGCCCTGGCGGCTCCAGGGCTTCCTCGCGGACGCGCACCGACTGGGCATCCTGCGGCGGGTGGGCTCCACCTACCAGTTCCGGCACGCCCGCCTCCAGGACCACCTCACGGAGCGGGTCGACCTGCCGGAGCCGCGACCGCCCGCCGCCCTGCCGGGTGCGCACTCGGGGGCCGCGGGCACGCGCTGAGGCGCGCCCGCGACCGCCGGACCAGGGTCTTTCGTTTGGATCAGGCTGCCCAGCAAGTTCCGAACGAGAGTCTCTAGTGCCTGCGCAGCAACAGGTGGCCACGGCGGAAGCGTTCGTCCTCGACCGGCTCGCGCAGCATCCGCCCCACCTCGACGAACCCGGCGTCGCCGGCGAGCCCGGCCAACTCGTCGACGGGCCAGCGGTACGCCTCGACCACCTTGTGGTCGAAGGACGTGAGCGGCCCGCCCTCGGACTCGAAGAAGGCGAGGGCCAGATGACCGCCGGGCGTCAGCAGCCGACGGAACTCGGCGAGGTAGGCGGGCAGCACCTCCGGCGGCGCGTGGATGGTCGAGTACCAGCAGACGATGCCGTTCAGCGCTCCGGCGGGCAGGTCCAGCGCGTCCATCGAGCCGACGTCGAAGCGCACCCCGGGGTAGGTCGCGCGGGCGATGTCGACCATCGTCGGCGACAGGTCGACGCCGAAGACGTCCAGCCCGCGCTCCGCCAGGTGCGCGGCCACGTAGCCGGGACCGCACCCCAACTCGGCCACCCGCCCGGCGCCGTTCGCCCGCACCGTGTCGGCGAACGCGTCGAGGAAGGCACGGTCCAGCGGGAACGTGGCGAGCACGCCCCGCACCAGCTCCGCGTACTGGACCGCGATGGCGTCGTAGGCGTTCGCCGTGGTGGTCAGATGGGCCGCGGAGGGAGCGACCCCGGGCGACGCGCCCCAGGCCGTCTCGTAGTAGCGGACGCGGTCGTCCGTGCCGACCAGCCGCATGCCGGCGGAGGCCATCACCCGGTGCGAGGCGACGTTGCGGTGGTCCGCGTCGGCCTTCACCCGGGCGATGCCGGAGCGCTGGGCGAACGCGAGCAACTCCCGCAGGGCCTCGGAGGCGTACCCCTTGCCGCGGGCCGACGGGACCAGCCCGTAGCCGATGGTGACGGAGCCCTGCTCGTCCGGAGGGCCGTGGAAGTCGGCGCCGCCGATCGCGGAGCCGTCCTCGCGGAGCCGGATCTCGAAGGCTCCGGGGTGGGTGGTGTCGGGGTCCGCGGTGAGGCTGTGCAGATAGCGCCGGGCCGCCGATCTGTCGTCTTCCATCGGGTACTCGGGCGCCCAGCGGGCTCCTTCGCCCGGGGTGCCGGCGTTCAGCCGCTCCGCCTCGTCGGCGGTCAGCGGGTGCAGCACCAATCGCTCCGTTACGAGATCGCTCATGGCGAGGCTGTCTAGCACGGGGCCCCGGGCCGCCGCAGCACTTTTACGATCAGCGCCCGACCGTCGACGAGGAGGTCGGGGGTAGAAAGCCTTTGCACAGGTGACACGGCGGTGCGATAGACCTGCTGCATGACCTCACCCCTGACGGAGCGGCTGCTCCCCACCACAGAACGCGCCCTGCTGCACCACGTCGCCACCGCTCAGACGGAAGGGCGCACGCCCGCCCTCGTCGCCGGGGTCGGCAGGGAGGGACGGCTCGTGTGGAGCGCCGTCCGCTCCGCCGCCGACGGGGACGGGCAGGACGCCGACACCCAGTACCGCATCGGTTCGATCACCAAGACCTTCACCGCGGTGCTGGTGATGAGGTTGCGCGACGAAGGGCTGCTCGACCTCGAAGACCCCTTGGACAAGCACCTGCCGGACACCGGCGTCGGGGAGGTGACGATCGCCCAGCTCCTCGGCCACAGCGCCGGCCTGGGCGCCGAAACGCCGGCCCCCTGGTGGGAGCGGTCCCCGGCCGCGCTGCGGCCCGGGCTCGCCGACGTCCTCGGCGAGGAGCCGGGCAAGCACCCCGTCGGCCGTCGCTTCCACTACTCCAACCCCGGCTACACCCTCCTCGGGTCGCTGGTGGAGGCGGTGCGCGGGGAGCCGTGGGAGGAGGTGCTGGAGCGCGAGGTCCTCCGGCCGCTGGGCCTGGAGCGCACGGGCGTACGGCCGGTGGCCCCGTACGCGGAGGGCTGGGCGGTGCACCCGTGGGCCGACGCCCTGCTGCCCGAACCGGTCGAGGACCTCGGCGTGATGGCCCCGGCCGGCCAGTTGTGGTCGACGGTCGGTGACCTCTGCCGGTTCGGCTCCTTCCTCGCCGAGGGCGACGAGCAGGTGCTGAGCGCCGCGTCCGTACGGGAGATGGCGGCGCCCGCCGCGCCCATGGAGGCCGGCGAGTGGGGCAGCACCTACGGGCTCGGACTCCAGGTCTTCCAGATCGACGGACGCACCCTGATCGGGCACTTCGGCTCGTTGCCCGGCTTCGTCGCCGGGCTGTTGGTGAGCCCGGGGGACGGGGTCGTCGCCGCGGCCCTCGCGAACGCCACCTCCGGGCCCCAGCCCTGGGCCGTCACGGCCGAACTCGTACGGATCGTGGCGGAGGCCGAGCCGCGGATCCCCGCGCCCTGGCGACCGCTGCCGGAGGTCGATCCGGAGCTGCTGGCGCTCACCGGGACCTGGTACTGGGGGACCAAGCCGTACGGGCTGCGGCTGCACCCTGAGCGGGAGGTGGAACTCCAGCCGCTGAACGACTACGGCCGCGGGGCGCAGTTCGCCGCCCGGGCCGACGGCACGTGGATCGGCCGGAACGGGTACTACGCGGGGGAGACGCTGCGCGTGGCGCGCGGGGACGACGGTTCGGTCCGTCATCTGGATCTGGCGTCGTTCGTCTTCACGCGCGAGCCCTACGAGCTGGATGCGGGGGTGCCCGGTGGGGTCGACCCGGAGGGCTGGCGGGGGCTCGCCCTCTGACGCTTCGGAGTCGCGTGTCGGGCGGAGTGCCGTGTTTCACGTGAAACACGGCACTCCGCCCACTGCTGACCCGTAAGACAGGCCCCAGCTCCGTCCGCTCTTGGCCCGGCCGCTCAGAGGGGGAGCTTGAAGCCGACGTGCGAGGCTTCGAAGCCGAGTCGCTCGTAGAAGCGGTGGGCGTCCTTGCGGGTGGCGTCCGAGGTCAACTGGACCAACTGGCACTCCTGCCGACGGGACTCCCCGACGGCCCACTCGATCAGTTGGCTTCCCAGCCCGCTGCCGCGCTCGTCGGCGTGGACGCGGACGCCCTCGATGACGGAGCGGGTGGCCCCGCGTCGGGACAGCCCCGGGATGACGGTGAGTTGCAGCGTGCCGACGACGCGCCCTTCGCGTACGGCCACCATCAGGTGCTGCTGCGGGTCGGCCGCCAGCCGCTCGAAGGCCGTGAGGTACGGGGCGAGATCGTCCGGGGACTCCCGCTGGGCACCCAGCGGATCATCGGCGAGCATCGCCACGATGGCCGGGACGTCGGTGGTCGCTGCGGGGCGTATCTCCAGGTCGCTCATGGTCCGCAGCGTACGCGTGGGCGCATTGCCTGCCCGGCGCCCCTGCTCGGGTACCCGAAGGCCCCACCAGGCAACTGGCCCCTTCTGCCCGTCGGAGTCAGCCCGTCGCCAGGGAGAGCGGAGAGAAGCAGCGCCGCCAGTCGCCCGGGAGGTCGCCGCCCCCATGGGTCATGATGGCGGTGCCTTCGGCCGACTCCAGACCGCTCTCCCGCGCCCAGTCCAGCAACTCCTTGTGGCGGACGTCGATGTGCATCCGGAGCGGTCCGGCCGTACTGCGGGCGAGCGAGGCGATGAGGGCCCGGGCCGTACGGCTGTCCCGTGCGATGACCGGAGCGAGGGTCGAGCTGGCGCCCGGCCAGCTCGCCGCGTAGCCGACGAGTGAGCCGTCCTCCTCCGCCACCCACAGCTGGTCGATGGCGGCGGGCAGCCGGGTGATCATGGAGGTGCGGTCCACCCCGAAGCACTCCGCGTCCAGCCGGACGACCTCCGGGACGTCCTCGGCCACGGCCCGCCGGGTGACGAGGCCCGCGGGTGCGTCCACCGCCGTGTCGCGCAGTTGCCCGTGGAACCGCTCGACCCGTCCGACCTCGATGAACCCCAGCTTCTGGTACAGCGGCTGGCCGTACGCGGTGGCGTACAGCAGCAGCTGCGTCTGGCCGGCGGCCTCCAGCGCATGGCGCATCAGCCGGCCCCCGAGGCCCCGGCGCTCGTACGCCGTGGCGACCAGCAGCTTGCCGATGGCGGCGAGGCGGGGACCGTAGGACGTCACCACATAGCAGGCCGCCAGCCCCTTCCCCGTGGGGTCGTCGATGCCGAATCCGGTGCCCGCCGTCAGCAGCAGGCCCCACCCGCCCTCGTCGCGCGCCCAGCCCCGCTCCTCGGAGAGGTCGGCGCAGAGAGTGAGGTCGTCCCTGGTGAGGCGGCGGATGGGGAGCTCGGGCAGCGCTGTCGACATAGGGGTCAGACTGTCTGCCTCGGTGATCGCTCGTCCAGTGTTTTCCGGGAACTGATCTCGGCCCGCAACCGTCGGCCGCGGCGAGTGAGCCCCCAGGGCTTGAGGATCGAGACCACGGTCATGAACAGATAGGCGCTGAAGGAGACGATCGGGCCCATCACCAGATCCGTGGGGGAGGCCAGGGCGGCGTTCTCGGCGACGGTCTCCACCGCCTCGTTGACTCCGGGCCGTAGTGCGAAGACCGAGGCGGTGACGGTGCCCAGGGTGATCCAGAACTTGATCACCACCCAGCGGTGCCGGGCCAGCCCCCAGGGTGTGCCCAGGGAGAGCACCAGTCCGCTGAGCAGCGTCAGCAGGGCGAGCGGAAGCACCAGCCAGTCCGTGAACACCTTCATCGACCGGGCGGCGGCGTCGACCGTGGTGGTGGACTCGGTGGTGATCGCCGTGACGGCCAGGGCGAGCAGACCGAGGGTGAGTCCGAGCCAGCCGGCCGCCGCACAGACGTGGACGACGAGAAGGGTCCGGCGTACGGGGCGTTTGAGTGGTTTCACGTGAAACACCGTGCCGCGGACGTCCCGCTCAGAGCATCCGACAGCGGGAGTAACCGCCCGTACGAGCCTCGGCGTACGCACGGCCGGGCCCGCTGCTCCACCAGAAGGCCACGGCTCGACGTTGCCCGGGCCGGCCTCGGCCCGGGCAAGGAGTCAGCCCAGGTCGGGCGCGTGCATCGCCCGTACCCCTTCGATGTTCCCGTCGAGGTAGTGCCGCAGGGAGAGCGGTACCAGATGGACTCCGGCGATCCCCATCCGGCTGAAGGGCACCCGGACGATCTCGTACGTCCCGATGGGGTCGTCGACTTCGGGGCCGTGCCGCCGGGTGGGATCCATGGACTCCAGCCGGCAGACGAAGAAGTGCTGGACCTTCACGCCGGTCACTCCGCCGCCCGTGATGTGCTCCACGGTGTCGACGAAGCAGGGGACCACGTCGGTGACCTTGGCGCCCAGCTCCTCGTCCACCTCGCGGTGCAGGGCGTCGACGACGGTGGCGTCCTCGGCCTCGACCCCGCCGCCGGGCGTCAGCCAGTAGGGATCCACGCCGGGCTTGGTTCGCTTGATCAGGATCAGATCGTCGCCGTCGAGCAGAATGGCGCGTGCGGTGCGCTTGACCACTGGCCGTTCGGTCATGTCAGGACCATGGCCCGTGTCGACCGCTCTGAAACTCGCTGAGCCACTCGGTCAGCCCGCGGTCAGCCTGCGATCGCGAGGGGTCACCGCGCGCTGGCGCGGCCGGTCACCACTCGTGGGCGGCGCGCATCAGCCACTCGTGGGCCCGTGCGATGTGCGGGAGGGCGAGCGTTCCGGTGCGCACCACGAGGAAGTACGTCCGCAGCGGCGGGACCGGCGGGTCGAGCAGCGCCACCATCCGACCGCTCTTCAAGGCGTCCTCGCACAGATAGCGCGGCAGCACGGCCAGCCCGGCGCCGGAGGCCGCGGTCTCCAGCACCGCGCGCAGATCGGGCACGATCACCGTCCCCGCGGCGGCGGGCCGGGACTCGAAGACGGCGGACCAGTAGCGCGAGACCAGGGGGAGGGACTCGTGGACCTCGACCACCGGCAGCTGCTCCAGCACCACGTGCCCGCCGCGCAGCACGTCGGGGCCCAGCCGCGCCGCCCAGCGCGGGGAGGCCACCAGCACGTGCTCCTCGTCGCAGAGCGGAGTCGAGGTCAGCAGTTTGCCGCGCGGCCGGGCCGTGGTGATGGCCAGATCGTGGTGCCCGGCGGCCAGCCCGTCCATCGCTTCCTCGGCGTTCCCGAACGACGCGCGCAGGGCGAGCCCTTGGGCTATCAGCGGGGTGAGGGCGGGCAGCGCCCGTATCGAGGTGAACTCCGGAGGCCCCACGAGGTGCAGGGTGCGGACGCCCGACTCCTCGTCCAGCCCCGCCTCGGCTATCTCCACCAGGGCGTCCAGGTGCGGCGCGGCGCGATGGGCGAGCTCGTCCCCGATGGTGGTGGGGGTGACCCCCCTGGCCTGGCGCAGGAAGAGCGGCTTGCCGAGCTGCCGCTCCAGCGTGCGTATCTGCCCGGTCACCGCGGGCTGGGAGAGCCCGAGGAGCGCGGCGGCGCGGGTGAACGAACCGGCCCGGTGCACCGTGACGAACGTGCGCAGCAGCGCCAGATCCATGCCGAGCGCCTCCTGAGCGACTGCGTCCGTGAACGACGGTGTCCGCGGACCGGACAACTATAAATAAGTCGATAGGCTGCTGTCGCTACTGTGATTGGACACTGACGCAGAGTCAACTAGCCTTGTTCAGGCGGTTCTTCGGGGGGATGAACCGGGGCGGTCCGAGCCATGAGGGGGGAGGTTCGGACCGCCTATCCCGCGTGCCGGGAAACGGCTACGCCGCTGCTTCGTCCAGTGCCCGCAGCACGTCGACGATCAGGTCGTCGGTGTCCTCCGCGCCCGCGGACAGCCGGATGAAGCCCTCCGGCACCGCGTCCCCGCCCCAGCGCCCGCGCCGCTCCGCCGAGGAGCGCACCCCGCCGAAGCTGGTGGCGTCGTCCACCAGCCGCAGCGCGTCGAGGAAGCGCTCCGCGTGCTCGCGGTCGGGCAGGACGAACGAGAGCACCCCACCGTACCGACGCATCTGCTCGGTGGCGAGGCGGTACGAAGGATCGCCCGGCAGGCCCGGGTAGCGCAGCCCCGTCACCTCCGCCCGCCCGTCCAACACCCGGGCGAGGGCCAGCGCGTTCGCGCACTGGCGCTCGATCCGCAGGTGCAGGGTGGCCAGCGAGCGGTGCGCCAGCCAGGTCTCCATCGGGCCGGGGATCGCCCCGACGACCTTGCGCCAGTGCCGCACGCCGGCCGCCAACTCGGCGTTCCGGCAGGTCACATGGCCGAGCAGCAGGTCCCCGTGGCCGGTCATGCCCTTGGTGTCACTGGCGACTGAGAAGTCCGCGCCCAGCGACAGGGGCCGCTGGGCGAGCGGGGTCGCCAGGGTGTTGTCCACCGCGACCAGCGCGCCCGTGGCGTGCGCGGCGGCCACGAGCCGGCGCACGTCGCACACGTCCAGCTCGGGGTTGGACGGGGTCTCGATCCACAGCAGCTGCGCGCCCTCCAGCGCCGCGAGCTGGGCGTCACCGCCGGTCCGCGCGGTTCTGACCCCGATCCCGTACGCCTCCAACTGCTCGCGCACCAGCGGCAGCGCCTGGTAGCCGTCGCTGGGCAGCACCACGGTGTCGCCGGCGCGCAGCCGGGAGAAGAGAACGGCGGAGATCGCGGCCATCCCGGAGGAGAAGACCACGGTCTCCACGGTCTCGCCCGGTGCCTCCAGCTCCCCGATGGCCTGCTCCAGCCGGGTCCAGGTCGGGTTGGTGTCCCGGCCGTAGGTGTACGGCCCGGTCGGCTCGCCGGGCAGGTGGTAGTGGGCGGCGAAGACGGGGCCCGGGAGGGGCGGCTCGTACTTCACCGGTTCGGGCAGCCCCGCCCGCACGGCCCTCGTACCGTCGCCGATGCCTGTGCTCATGGCCCGTCACGCTCCTCTCGTCACTCCGCGCCCGTGCGCTCTTCCGCCATCCTGCGCGACGGGCCCGTCGCCCGGACCGCGGGGTCGCCCTCCGGCGTCGTCGGAGCCCGTCTTGACGGCGGATCCCTTCCTGTGTCTGATCGTGGCTGACGTGATCGGACACGACAGCAGGGCGGAGCACGATGAAGGCATTCCGACTGGACGAACTGGAAGCGGAACGCGCCGCGAACGACGGTGCGTACCTCCAGTTCCTGCGGGAGCGGAACATGTCGGTCGGGTTGTACGCGCTCGACGCGGGCACCGCCGACCCCCAGCAGCCCCACGGCCAGGACGAGGTGTACTTCGTGGTGAGCGGTCGCGCCTCGATCACCGTCGGGATGGAGACCACCGCGGTGGCGCGCGGCAGCGTCGTCTACGTGCCGGCCGGGGTGGCGCACAAGTTCCACCACATCACCGAGGACCTCAGGGTCCTGGTCGTCTTCTCTCCACCAGAGAGCTGAGACGCGCTCCGGGATGCCCTAAGGGACGGTTCAGGGGAGATCGGGGGCCGCGGGCCGCCCGGGCCGCACCCGGCCCGCCTAGCATCGAGGACGACACGGAAGACGACAGCGGGAACGGCAGTGTCCGGGAAAGGCAGGGACGACGATGGCGGTACGGGAGATCTTCGCCGGTTTGCCGTGGTGGGTGAAGTGGGTCGCGGTCCCGCTGGTCGCGCTCGCGATCTTCGGCGGTCTGATCGCGAACGTCGTCGGCTTCGTGATCGGTCTGCTCTTCAAGATGTTGGTGTTCGTCGCCCTCATCGGCGGACTGATCTTCGTCGTACGGAAGTTCAAGGGATCATCGAACTCCCGCGGGGAGTGGTAACCACTGGGCGGTACTGCTTTAACCCAGGCGAGGGAACCCAGGCCCAACGCAGGGTCCAGTTGGTTGAATGGCCATTACAGTGGCAGTCCGCCGCTGGGCATCCGGTTTCACCACCCCTAGTGCGCCCTGTTGTGCACCCGCGAGCGCTCCCCCGTCGGGGAGACGTGGGAACCCGGGCAGCCCGGCGCGGCGGATCCACGGGGACGGCCCCCGCGGGCGGGCGAGTCGTCCGTCACCACGTCAGGACATTCTGGGGGTGATTCGTGGCCACGGCGGCGAGCGACGGTGCTCCCCCCACCCTGATCACATCCGTGCAGCGGGCGCTCAGACTGCTGGAGGCGGCCTCCGCGCACCCGGCGGGCGCGCCCGCGAAGGTGCTGGCCCGGCAGGCCCGCCTCCCCCTTCCCACCGCGTACCACCTGCTGCGCACCCTGGCGCACGAGGGGTATCTGCGCCGTGAGAAGGGGGTGTTCGTACTCGGGGACGCCCTGGAGCGGCTGACCCCGGTCGGCGCGACGGCGCAGAATCGTCGCAGCAAGCTGGAGGAGTCGCTGGAGCACTGGCGGGACGCGATCGGCGTGCCCGTCTACTTCGCGGTCTACCGCGAGGGCGAGATCGACATCGCCGGCATCGCCGACGCCCCGCACGCCCCCGCAGTCCGCGAGTGGGCCGACTTCCGCGCGACCGGGCACGCACACGCCCTCGGGCAGTGCCTGCTCGGCCAGCTCGACGAGGCGGCCCTCCACGACCACCTCGACCGCTACCCGGTGCGGCCCCTGACGCCCTGCTCCGTACCGGACCGGCGCACCCTGCTGGACCGGATCGCGGCGCGCAGGCGCATGGACTCCGTGATCGAACGCCAGGAGTACGCGGCCGGCACGGTCTGCGCCGCCATCCCCATCACCGCCGGCTCCGGCGCCGCCGCGATGGCGATATCCCTCCCGCTCGACCAGGAGGAACGATTGCTCCCGGCGATCGAGCAACTGAGAACGGGGATAGGCAGCCTGCTGGGTTCCCTCGCCTTCTCTATCAGTATCTGAAAAATCACTCCTTGTAGTCCTCTGGTCGCATACAGCACGATTGTTGGGAGAGGTTCAGGGGTATCCTCCCTGACCCGTTTTCTGCTGACTTCATCCAGAAGGCTGCCAACCAGGCCCGATCCGGGCCTCCTTCACTGCGGGGTACACGATGCGCGACGAGTCGGTCCAGGCCGAGGTCCTGATGAACTTCCTTGTCTCCGAGGAGCTCTCGTTCCGGATCCCGGTGGAGCTCCGGTACGAGGTCGAGGATCCGTACGCCGTGCGGATGACCTTCCACCTGCCCGGTGACGCCCCGGTGACCTGGGCCTTCAGCCGCGATCTGCTGCTCGACGGAATCGTCGGGCCGAGCGGGGACGGCGACGTGCACATCGCGCCGATGGGCCCCGGCGAACTCGCCGACCTGGGCATCCGGCTCCAGGTCGGCGGGGACTGCGCGTACTTCCAGGTGAGCGCCGCCCCCGTGGTCGCCTTCCTCGACCGCACCGATCGCCTGGTCCCGCTCGGCCAGGAGCGGACCTTCGGCGACTTCGACACCGACCTGGAACAGGTGCTCAGGTCCATCCTCACCGGGGAGAACGCGGGCTGAGCGGCCCTGGGACACGCCCTGGCGCCGCTACTTCTTGCGGCGCCGGCCCCGGCCCGAACCACGGCTCGCGGGCACCGCCCCGCCGGGCTGCGGACGGTCGGCGGAGACCACCAGCGCCGCGAGCGCGGTGGTCACCGGGACGGAGGCGACCAGTCCGATCGACCCCACGAGGGTCCGGACGATCTCCTCCGCCACCAACTCGCTGTTGGCGACCGTCGCCACCCCGCTCTGCGCGATGGTGAAGAGCAGCAGCAGCGGCAGTGCGGCACCCGCGTAGGCGAGCACCAGCGTGTTCACCACGGAGGCGATGTGGTCGCGGCCGATCCGGATGGCCGCGCGGTACAGCGCCCGCGGCCCCATGGTCGGATCCGCCTGCCGCAGCTCCCACACGGCCGAGGTCTGGGTCACCGTCACGTCGTCGAGCACCCCGAGCGAGCCGATGATGACCCCCGCCAGCAGCAGACCGCTCATGTCGATCTCCGGATAGAGACCGTGGATCAGGCCGGTGTTGTCGTCGGTGTTGCCCGACAGCACCGCCCACTCGATGAAGACCGAGCCGAGCAGCCCGATCAGCAGCAGCGAGATCAGCGTGCCGAGGACCGCGACCGAGGTGCGCGCCGTCAGCCCGTGACACATGTAGAGCGCGATCAGCATGATGGCGCTCGCCCCGACCACCGCGACCACCAGCGGATTGGACCCCGCCAAGATCGCCGGCAGGATGAACAGCGTCAGTACGGCGAACGAGATGACCAGCGCGATCAGCGCCATCACCCCGCGCATCCGCCCCACCAGCACCACGGCGAGGGCGAAGATCCCGGCCACCACCGCCAGCGGGACCTTCCGGTTCACGTCGATGACGGCGTACTGGAGGTCCGGCGGAGCGTCCGGGGCGTACGCCACCACGACCTCCTGGTCCTTCTCCAACTGCCGCACCGCGTCCGGCTGGACGACCTCCGCGAAGACGCGGCCCTTGTGCTGGCCGGAGTCGATCCTGATGGTGGCCTTCTTGCACTCGCCTTCCTGCGCGGCGATCGCCTCCCGCCCCTGGGGCGTGCTGGTGTCCCCGGTCGCGGGCACCTGGGCGGAGTTCACGGACTTGCAGTCGATGCGCTCGATCCGGGTCACCGTGGCCTGTTCGGTCTGTCGGTCGAAGCCCACGCCGGTGCGCTCGTGGCCGGGCGCGGAGCCGGGCCACAGGACGACCAGACCCACGGCGACGGCCGTGGCGAAAGGAATCAGCACCGCGGCGATGACCCGACGCAGATGCCGCGAGACGGGCGCGGCGGGCCCGTGCCCGTGGCTGTGCCCATGTCCGTGGCCGTGTCCGTGGCCGTGTTGGTGGCCGTGTTCCTGGCCGGGCGCGGGCTGGGGAGCAGGGCCCTGCTGGGGGCCGGGCGGTGATGACGTCACCGACCGATCATCGCAAGAACGGCAGGGGCCCCCTGGTCAGCACGCCAGAAATGACGCTAGCGTGGTGCCACCTTTGCACACGCGGGAGCTCGGAGCACCGGGCTGAGAGGGCGCTGACCTCCGTAGACGTACTGCAGGGCCGGCCGCGAGAGCGCCGGCCCGCCACACGTCGCGGACACCGCTGCGTCGACCGCCGAACCTGTTACCGGGTAATGCCGGCGTAGGGAGTAGGTCTTCCATGACCGTTCAGGACGCACGCACGCCTGCCGTCGAACCCGCTGTCGACGGCGCCCGCACACCGGGCTGGCACAAGGCATACGTCGAGGGTTCCCGCCCCGACCTGCGGGTGCCGGTCCGTCAGGTGCACCTCACCAACGGCCGGGACGTGACGCTGTACGACACGTCCGGCCCGTACACCGACCCCACCGTCGAGACCGACGTGCGCCGTGGGCTGGTCCCGCTGCGCGAGAGCTGGATCGTCGCCCGCGGCGACACCGAGGAGTACGCGGGCCGGCCCGTGCGCCCCGAGGACGACGGGATCAAGCACACCTCGCCCCGCGGTGGACTGCGCAACCTGGACGCGGTCTTCCCCGGGCGCCCGCGCCAGCCCCGGCGCGGTCGGGACGGCCGGGCGGTGACCCAACTCGCGTACGCCCGCCGCGGCGAGATCACCCCCGAGATGGAGTTCGTCGCCCTGCGGGAGAACGTCTCCCCCGAGGTCGTGCGGGACGAGATCGCGGCCGGCCGCGCGGTGCTGCCGGCCAACGTCAACCATCCGGAGATCGAGCCGATGATCATCGGCAAGCGGTTCCTGGTGAAGGTCAACGCCAACATCGGCAACTCCGCCGTGACCTCCTCCATCGAGGAGGAGGTGGAGAAGATGACCTGGGCCACCCGCTGGGGCGCCGACACGGTCATGGACCTGTCCACCGGTCGCAACATCCACACCACCCGGGAGTGGGTGCTGCGCAACTCCCCCGTGCCGATCGGCACCGTGCCGCTGTACCAGGCGCTGGAGAAGGTCGACGGCAGGGCGGAGGAGCTGACCTGGGAGATCTACAAGGACACCGTGATCGAACAGGCCGAGCAGGGCGTCGACTACATGACGGTGCACGCCGGCGTGCTGCTGCGGTACGTGCCGCTCACCGCCCGCCGCAAGACCGGCATCGTCTCCCGCGGCGGCTCGATCATGGCCGCCTGGTGCCTGGCGCACCACAAGGAGTCGTTCCTGTACGAGCACTTCGAGGAGCTGTGCGAGATCCTCGCCGCGTACGACGTGACGTACTCCCTCGGTGACGGGCTGCGGCCCGGCTCGATCGCGGACGCCAACGACGAGGCGCAGTTCGCCGAGTTGAAGACGCTGGGCGAGCTGAACAAGATCGCCAAGCGGATGAACGTGCAGACGATGATCGAGGGCCCCGGGCACGTGCCCATGCACAAGATCAAGGAGAACATCGACCTCCAGCAGGAGATCTGCGAGGAGGCGCCGTTCTACACCCTCGGCCCGCTCACCACGGACGTGGCACCGGCGTACGACCACATCACCTCCGGCATCGGCGCGGCGATGATCGCCTGGTGGGGCACGGCCATGCTCTGCTACGTGACGCCCAAGGAGCACCTGGGGCTGCCCAACCGGGACGACGTGAAGACCGGGGTGATCACGTACAAGATCGCGGCGCACGCGGCGGACCTCGCCAAGGGGCACCCGGGGGCGCAGGAGTGGGACGACGCGCTCTCCGACGCGCGGTTCGAGTTCCGCTGGGAGGACCAGTTCAACCTGGCGCTCGACCCGGACACCGCGCGCGAGTTCCACGACGAGACGCTGCCGGCCGAGCCGGCGAAGACGGCGCACTTCTGCTCGATGTGCGGCCCGAAGTTCTGCTCGATGAAGATCAGCCAGAGCATCTCGGAGCAGTTCGGCGGTGCCTCCGCACCGGACGCGACGGCGGAGGAGATCACCGAGGGGATGCTCCAGAAGTCCAAGGAGTTCGCGGCGAGCGGGAACAGGGTGTACCTGCCGATGGCCGAGTGACCGGCTGACTGAACGACCGGCCCGACGGACCGGCCGCGGGACCGACCGACCGCGCGGCCGGCCGACCGGGGAGCACGAGGAGTCAGGGGAACTCGGGGGGACGGGGGTACGGTGCGCGCCTCGCGGCCGCACCCTCGTACCGCGGCGGTGCCACGGCGCGGCCAGGTCACTCCGGGCGGTTCTCGGGGCCCCCGAAGTCCGGGCTGGTGAAGTCGGGGCTGGTGAAGGTGGGCCGCTGCCCCGCCGACTTGCCCTCGCTCGGACTGGAGTAGTCCGGGCTGTCGTACCCGACCTTCGGTATGCGGGTCACGGGCCGCGGCGGCGCTCCGGACACCGGGTCCGCGGCCGGGTCCTCCAGCGCGATCCGCAGGAACGGCAGGACGCCGCGCTCCAGCACCGCGTGCAGCCAGGCGTCCTTGGCGCGCGCCACCTCGTCGGGGAGTTCGTTCGACATCTCCTCGGCCGGCAGCTGCGTCGCGCTGTTGCGCAGCGCGGTGCGCAGGAGCCCGACCCCCGCGTACAGGATCGCCGCGGCGGTGAGGGCGGCGAAGAACCAGCCGGCCGACACCATGGTCTGGGCGAACGACGGCGGCGGGTCGAGCATCTTGAGGACGTACCCGACCAGCAGGAACAGCAGGGCGGCGATGCCCGCGAGGACCGGGGCGAGCACCGCGACCACGGCCGCGAAGCCGGCGCCGCTGCCGTCGCCGTCGACGTGGATCCTGGGCCGGTCCCGGTCGCCGGCGGACGCGGCGGAGGGCGAACGGGCCTCTTCGCGGATCCTGACGTAGTGCTCGTACTCGGGCGCGGCGGAGGCGGTGATCAGCGCCGTGGCGTTCAGGGCCATCGTGCGCAGCTGGGCCGCGTTCAGCCGCTGCCCCACGGTGGCGAGATCGGGCCGTTCATGGGCGTTGCGCAGCGCGTCTTCGAGGAGGCGCTCGAACTCGGCGCGGTCCTCGTTCTGCAGGTGCGGAGCGCTGTTCATGTGCATCCCCCGATGCTCCGTAAGGCCGGAAACACCCGTCCCGGACGGGCGGTTGGGCGTGGGTGGAGGAGTGCCTGCGTCGGTTAGGCCGATGGTAGAGCGGTTACGGCACGGAGTGACAGGGGTTTAGGTAAAACGCGTACCCGGCTTGCGTCAGCCGGGTAGCGGAAGCTGGACGACGAGCAGCTTTCCGGCCATCGTGACGCCGCCGTCCATGGCGATCGCCAATCCGTCCGCGTACACATGCGGCCCCTCGACGACCGGGCGGTCCCCGTCCTCGCCGTCCTCCGTGCCGACCTCGCCGAGCAGGTACGGAATGGGGCTGTGCCCGTGCACGATCCGGTTGCCGCCGTACGCGGAGAGCAGTTCGCGCACCGCGAGGGGCCCCGCCTCCTCGTCGCGGAAGGCGAACCGCTTGGTCATCTTGCGGAAGAGGTCCCAGCACTCGTCGGCGTCGTTGCGGGTGAGGATCTCGTGGACGGTGTCGTTCACGTCCTCGATCGTCTCGCCGTACTCCAGGTACGCGGTGGTGTCGGAGTGCAGCAGCAGGTGGCCGTCCTCCTCGACGACGGCGTCCAGCCGGGACATCCACTGGAGGTGGACGTCCTGGAGGCGGTCCATGTCGTTCTTCTGGCCGCCGTTGAGCAGCCAGGCCGCCTGGAAGGTGGCGGTGCCGGCGCCGGAGTTCACCGGGGTGTCCGAGAACCGCTTGGCGCCGAGGAGCAGCAGTTCGTGGTTGCCCATCAGGGCCTTGCAGTAGCCGCCGGCGGCGGCGGCCTCGGCGGAGAGCCGCATCACCAGGTCGATGACGCCGATGCCGTCGGGGCCGCGGTCGGTGAAGTCGCCGAGGAACCAGAGGCGGGCGTTGCCGGCGGCCCAGTTGCCGTCGGCGTCGATCAGGCCCTGGGCGGCGAGGGCGGCGACCAGCTCGTCGAGGTAGCCGTGGACGTCGCCGACGACGTACAGCGGGCCGGGGCCGTCGGCGGCGGGCGCCGGGGCGACGACCGCGCCGGGCTGGAGCTGGACGGTGAGGTCGTCGGGCCCGCTGCGGCTGATGACGGGGAGGTCGCGCTCGGTGGGGGTGTAGCCCTCGGGCATCTCGTCCTCCGGCAGGGCGTTGCCGGGGTGGTCTCCGGGGTGGGAGGCGTGGGGCTGGTGCTCCGTGGGGTACGCCGGGGGTGCTGGCGGCGCGGGGTGGCTGACCTGCACCGGGGGCTGGTGCTGCTCGGGCGTCCCCTGCTGCTCCTGCGGCCTCTGCTGCTCCTGGTAGGGCTGGGATTCGCCGTACGGCTGCGGCTCGCCGTAGGGCTGTGACGCCTGCTGGAGTTCGTGCTGCGGTTCCTGCTGCGGCTCTTGTTGCACGGGAGGCTCGGGAGGCGGGGCCTCCGACTGCACGGGCATCTGCGCGTATGGCGGAACGCGGAAATCGCGCAACGTCGCCGTACGCACCACGGGTCCCTGACCGGCCCCCTGAGTCATCGACCCCTCCACCACCGTCGCGCCGCCGTTCACCTTTCGGCCCAGCCTGGTCGGGGTGGTCCGCGGTGTCGTGCGCCCATCATAGGAATGAGGTCCGCGCTGTGTGACGCACCAGGGGTGGTGAATCCAGCCGCACCCCTGACACGTCGGCTGTTTCGCCCCAATAGGGCCCTAATTGGGGACGCTCGGCGGATCCCGATTCCTCGGACCCCGGGGTCTTTCGTCTGGATCAGGCTGGGCGAGCCCAGCGAGATCCGAACGAGAGGCCCTAGTCCGGTGACGGGGAGCGCGGCGCGCTCACGGTCGTCCGCGGGGAGCGGCGCTGTGAGGACGTCCGGATGATCAACTCCGTTGGTATCACCTGCTCGACCGGCCGGTCCTCGTCGATCCCCTCGATGGCGTCGATGAGGAGCTGGACGACCGCCGTGCCGATCCGGCGCGGCTTGAGGGAGAGCGTGGTGATGGGCGGCTCGGTGGTGGCGTACACCGTCGACTCGCTGCAACAGACCAGCAGCAGGTCGTCGGGGACGCGCAGGCCGTAGCGGCGGGCCGCGGCGAGCAGGTCGGTGCCGTTGGGGTCGAAGAGTCCGTAGACGGCGTCCGGCCGGTCCGGTCGGGCGAGCAGTCGGTCCGCGGCGACGGCGCCCGCGCACGGGTCGTGGGCGGGGTACGACTCGTACACCGGGTCCTGGCCGACGCGCTCGCACCAGCTGAGGTAGGCGGTGGTGGAGAGGCGGGTGTAGGTGTCCGTGGTGGTGCCGGTGAGCAGGCCGATGCGGCGGGCGCCGGCGTCGGCGAGGTGGTCCAGCAGGTCGAGGACGGCGGCCTCGTGGTCGTTGTCGACCCAGGCCGTGACGGGGAGGGTGCCGGCGGGACGGCCGTCGGAGACGACGGGCAGGCCCTGGCGCACGAGCTCGGTGACGACGGGGTCGTGGTCGGAGGGGTCGATGACGACGGTGCCGTCCAGCGCGACGTTCGACCAGACGTCGTGCCGGGAGGTCGCCGGGAGGATGACGAGGGCGTAGCCGCGGGCGAGCGCGGCGGAGGTCGCGGCCCGCGCCATCTCGGCGAAGTACGCGAACTCGGTGAAGGTGAAAGGTTCATCCCCGTACGTGGTGACGGTCAGGCCGATGAGGCCCGACTTGCCCGTACGGAGGGTGCGGGCCGCCGCCGACGGGCGGTAACCGAGCCGGTCGGCCACTTCGCGGACGTGTCTGCGGGTGGCGTCCGGGAGGCGGCCTTTTCCGTTCAGCGCGTCCGAGACGGTCGTGATGGAGACACCGGCGGCGGCGGCGACGTCTCGAATGCCCGCCCGACCTTGCCGGCTTCCCCGGCGGGATGTGTCCGTCCGGCTCACCTGGTGCTTCCCTGCTGCTGTCATGGCGAGCCGATATTAGGGCTCGCGTGGGGGGTCGGGCTGATCGTGCGTTCAGTCGTTGACAGGCACGATTCTGCATGATCATAAACCATGAACTGCCTTGGAAAATAAGGGACTTGCTAGGGAACTGTGTGGCGTATGCAGTGTTCTGTGGGTCTGGTCTGCCGGTGGTTCCTCGTGCCGGGGAGGTCGCAACTCACCTCTACGGGGGACGCGCGACACGGAGCGAACTGCGGGCGCGCGCCCGTAGAACGAGCGCTCCCCCTCCTCGGGTGCGGTCCGCGGCGGGCTCGCTCGCGGTGATCGGCCCGCGGAGCCGGGGCTCGCTCGCGGTGACCGGTTCGCGGCGATCGGCTCACGGAGATCGGTTCGCGGAGATCGGTTCGCGGTGACCCGTTCGCAGCGGAGGCGAATCCTCATAAGGTGTGGAGCATTGGTTGCCGGACGGGTTTCCGGACAACGGTCGGACGGTCGAGGAGGACCTGCGGTGAGCGAGACGAGCCCGAAGCTGCGCGCCGAGCTGGACGGCATCCCCACCTACAAGCCGGGCCGGCCCGCGGCCACCGGCGGCCCCGTCGCGTACAAGCTGTCGTCCAACGAGAACCCCTATCCGCCGCTGCCGGGCGTGCTGGAGAGCGTGCTGGCCGCGGCGCACGAGTTCAACCGCTACCCGGACATGGCGTGCGGGTCCCTGATGGAGGAGCTGGCGAACCGCTTCGGGGTGCCCGTCTCCCACCTGGCGACCGGGACGGGGTCGGTCGGGGTCGCCCAGCAGCTGATCCAGGCGACCGCGGGCCCGGGCGACGAGGTGATCTACGCGTGGCGCTCCTTCGAGGCGTACCCGATCATCACCCAGGTCAGCGGGGCGACGTCGGTGCAGGTGCCGCTGACCTCCGGGGAGGTGCACGACCTGGACGCGATGGCCGACGCCATCACCGACCGGACCCGGCTGATCTTCGTCTGCAACCCGAACAACCCGACCGGCACGGTGGTGCACCGGGCGGCGCTGGAACGGTTCCTCGACCGGGTGCCGTCGGACGTCCTGGTGGTGCTGGACGAGGCGTACCGGGAGTTCATCCGGGACGTCGAGGTGCCGGACGGCGTGGAGATCTACCGGGACCGGCCCAACGTCGCGGTGCTGCGCACGTTCTCCAAGGCGTACGGGTTGGCGGGGCTGCGGGTGGGCTTCGCGATCGCCCACGAGCCGGTGGCGCTGGCGCTGCGCAAGACGGCGGTGCCGTTCGGCGTGACGCAGCTCGCACAGAACGCAGCGGTGGCTTCGCTGCGGGCCGAGGACGAGCTGCTGGGGCGGGTCGGGTCGCTGGTGTGCGAGCGGACGCGGGTGTACGACTGCCTGGTCAAGCAGGGGTGGACGGTGCCGCAGACGCAGGCCAACTTCGTCTGGCTGCGGCTCGGGGAGCGGACGGTGGACTTCGCGGCGGCGTGCGAGCGGGCCGGGGTGACGGTGCGGCCGTTCCCGGGCGAGGGGGTGCGGATCACGATCGGGGAGCCGGAGGCCAACGATCTGTTCCTGCACGTGGCGGAGGCCTTCCACCGGGAGATGTGACGCGCGCCCGCCCTCGGCGGGCCCACTCCCGCGTACGGCTCCGACGGCTTCTGCGGTGGCCCGGGTTCCCGGTGGGGACCCGGGCCACCGCTGTGTTTCCGGGCGGTCGTGGCCCCGCTCCCCTAGCTTCCGGACGGCTGTCGAGTCAAGAGGTACCCCCCGGTCATCAGTCCGGATTTCGTATGAGACATAATCTCATGTGAATGTGAACGCTTTCACAAGCGTGTCTCGTTCGTCCCGCAATGACAGGGATTAACCAGGCAAACTGCCGATCGACCTCGTCGATGTAAGGAGATGACGACGTGGACTTGGCTCTGGCGCCGGAGACCTTGGCGCGATGGCAGTTCGGCATCACGACCGTGTATCACTTCCTCTTCGTACCGCTGACGATCTCCCTCGCCGCGCTCACCGCGGGGCTCCAGACCGCCTGGGTCCGGACGAACAAGGAGAAGTACCTCAAGGCGACCAAGTTCTGGGGCAAGCTCTTCCTGATCAACATCGCCATGGGGGTCGTCACCGGCATCGTGCAGGAGTTCCAGTTCGGCATGAACTGGTCCGACTACTCCCGCTTCGTCGGTGACATCTTCGGCGCACCGCTCGCCTTCGAAGCGCTGATCGCGTTCTTCTTCGAGTCCACGTTCATCGGGCTGTGGATCTTCGGCTGGGACAAGCTGCCGAAGAAGATCCACCTGGCCTGCATCTGGATGGTCTCGATCGGCACCGTGCTCTCCGCGTACTTCATCCTGGCCGCCAACTCCTGGATGCAGCACCCGGTCGGCTACCGCATCAACGAGGAGCGCGGACGGGCCGAGCTGACCGACTTCTGGCGGGTGCTGTCGCAGGACACCGCCGTCACCCAGTTCTTCCACACCATCACCGCCGCCTTCCTCGTCGGCGGCGCGTTCATGGTCGGCATCGCCGCGTACCACCTGGCCCGCAAGAAGCACGTGCCGGTGATGCGCACCTCGCTGCGGCTCGGCCTGGTGACCGTGATCGCGGCCGGGCTGCTCACCGCGGTCAGCGGCGACTTCCTCGGCAAGGTCATGTTTAAGCAGCAGCCGATGAAGATGGCCGCCGCCGAGGCCCTGTGGGACGGCGAGGCGCCGGCGCCGTTCTCCCTCTTCGCCTACGGGGACGTGGACAAGGGGCACAACGAGGTCGCGCTGGAGATCCCCGGGATACTGTCCTTCCTCGCCAACGGCGACTTCGACTCGTACGTCCCCGGCATCAACGACGTCAACAAGGCGGAGCAGGAGAAGTACGGGCCCGGCGACTACCGGCCCAACATCCCGGTCGCCTACTGGGGCTTCCGCTGGATGATCGGCTTCGGCATGGCGTCCTTCGCCATCGGACTGCTGGGGCTCTGGCTGACCCGCAAGAAGTTCCTGCTGCCACCGGCGCTGCGGACCGGTGAGGACGAAGTGCCGAACCTGGTGCTCTTCCGGAAGAAGGCCCTGAGCGCCCGCTTCGGCCGGCTGTACTGGATCGTCGCGCTCTGGACCATGACCTTCCCGCTGATCGCCACCTCCTGGGGCTGGATCTTCACCGAGATGGGCCGTCAGCCGTGGGTCGTCTACGGCGTGCTGCGCACCGAGGACGCGGTCTCCCCCGGGGTCTCCCAGGGCGAGGTGCTCACCTCGATGATCATCTTCACCCTGCTCTACGCGGTGCTCGCCGTGATCGAGGTCAAGCTGCTGGTGAAGTACGTCAAGCTCGGCCCGCCCGAGCTGACGGAGGCCGACCTCAACCCGCCCAAGAAGATCGGCGGCGACGATCGTGACGCCGACCGGCCGATGGCCTTCTCTTACTGAGGCCGCAAGGAGCTGCTGAGGCATGGAACTTCACGACGTCTGGTTCGTACTGATCGCCTTCCTGTGGATCGGCTACTTCTTCCTGGAGGGCTTCGACTTCGGGATCGGGGTGCTCACCAAGCTGCTCGCCCGGGACCGCAAGGAACGCCGCGTACTGATCAACACCATCGGTCCGGTGTGGGACGGCAACGAGGTGTGGCTGCTCTCCGCGGGCGGCGCGACCTTCGCCGCCTTCCCCGAGTGGTACGCCACCCTCTTCTCCGGCTTCTACCTGCCGCTGCTGGTGATCCTGCTCTGTCTGATCGTGCGCGGCGTCTCCTTCGAGTACCGCCACAAGCGGCCCGAGGAGCGCTGGCAGACCAACTGGGAGAACGCGATCTTCTGGACCTCGCTGATCCCCGCCTTCCTGTGGGGCGTCGCCTTCGGCAACATCGTGCGCGGCGTGAAGATCAACGAGGACCTGGAGTACGTCGGCAACGTCGCCGACCTGCTGAACGCGTACTCGCTCCTCGGCGGACTGGTGACGCTCACCCTCTTCACCTTCCACGGCGCGGTGTTCGCCGCGCTGAAGACCGTGGGGGACATCCGGGTACGGGCCAGGGCGCTCGCCACCAAGCTCGGCGTGCTCACCGCCGTGCTGGCGCTGGGCTTCCTGATCTGGACCCAGGTCTCCCGGGGTGACGGCGGCAGCCTGGTCGCGATGATCGTCGCGGTCGCCGCGCTGGTGGTGGCGATCGCCACCAACATGGCCGGGCGCGAGGGATGGTCGTTCGCGTTCTCCGGGGTGACCATCGTGGCCGCGGTCGCGATGCTCTTCCTCACGCTCTTCCCGAACGTGATGCCCTCCTCGCTGAACGACGCCTGGAGCCTGACCGTCACGAACGCCTCGTCGACCCCGTACACCCTGAAGATCATGACCTGGTGCGCCGGGATCGCCGCGCCGCTGGTGATGCTCTACCAGGGCTGGACCTACTGGGTGTTCCGCAAGCGCATCGGCACCCAGCACATCGCCGACGCGCACTAGCACGACTCGGGCCGGGGCCCGGACGCGCCGTTCGGGCCCCGCCACCTCCGCGCCCCACCCGCCTCTCGTCCGTAGGGGATGTTTCACGTGAAACCGATCGACCCGCGTCTGCTGCGCTACGCCCGGACCACCCGTCGCTTCCTGATCGCGGTGGTGCTGCTCGGCCTGGTCGGGGCGGCGCTGGTCATCGCCCAGGCGATGCTGATCGCCGAGATCGTGGTCGGGGCCTTCCAGCAGGGGCTCTCGGTCGCGGACGTGTTCACCCCGCTGACGCTGCTGGCGGCCGTCGCCGTGGCCCGGGCGCTGGTCTCCTGGCTGACCGAACTCGCCGCCCACCGGGCGAGCGCGGCGGTCAAGTCGGAGCTGCGGGGGCGGCTGCTGGAGCGGGCGACCGCGCTGGGGCCGGAGTGGCTGAGCGGACAGCGCACCGGCTCCCTGATGGCGGTGGCGACCCGGGGCATCGACGCCCTCGACGACTACTTCGCCCGCTATCTGCCGCAGTTGGGCCTTGCGGTCGTCGTGCCGGTCGCGGTGCTCGCACGGGTGGTGACCGAGGACTGGGTCTCCGCGGCGATCATCGTGGGCACCCTGCCGCTGATCCCGATCTTCATGGTCCTGATCGGCTGGTACACCCAGACCCGGATGGACCGTCAGTGGCGGATGCTGTCCCGGCTGTCGGGTCACTTCCTCGACGTGGTCGCCGGGCTGCCCACCCTCAAGGTCTTCGGGCGGGCCAAGGCCCAGGCCGAGTCGATCCGTTCCATCACCGCCGAGTACCGGCGGGCCACCATGCGGACGTTGCGGATCGCCTTCGTCTCCTCCTTCGCGCTGGAGCTGCTGTCCACGCTCTCCGTGGCGCTGGTCGCGGTCACCATCGGCATGCGGCTCGTGCACGGCGGCATGGACCTCTACACCGGGCTGGTCATCCTGATCCTGGCGCCCGAGGCGTACTTGCCGATCCGGATGGTGGGCGCGCAGTACCACGCCGCCGCCGAAGGGCTGGCCGCCGCCGAGGAGATCTTCGAGGTCCTGGAGGAGGAGCCACGCGCCGCCGGCACCCGGCCCGTACCGGCCGGGCTGCGGCTGGAGCTGGACGGCGTGACCGTACGGCACCCGGGGCGCACCGAGCCCTCGTTGGACGCCGCGTCCCTGACCGTGGCCGAGGGGGAGACCGTCGCCCTGGTCGGTCCCAGCGGCATCGGCAAGTCCACGCTGTTGGACGTGGTGCTCGGCTTCCGGGCCCCCAGCGCGGGGCGGATCAGCGTCGGCGGCGTCGAGCTGGCGGAGCTGGACCCGGCGCGCTGGCGGGAGCGGATCGCCTGGGTGCCCCAGCGGCCGTACTTCTTCGCCGGCACGATCGCCGAGAACGTACGGCTGGCCCGACCGGACGCCGAGGACGCGGCGGTGGAGACGGCGCTGCGGCAGGCCGGGGCGTATGACTTCGTGGCCGCGCTCCCGGACGGCGTCCAGACCCCGCTCGGCGAGGACGGCGCGGGGCTCTCGGCCGGTCAGCGCCAGCGGCTGGCGCTCGCCCGGGCATTCCTCGCGGACCGGCCGCTGCTGCTCCTGGACGAGCCGACGGCCGCGTTGGACGGGGAGACCGAGGCGGGCGTGGTGGAGGCGGTGCGGCGGCTGGCTGCCGGCCGGACCGTGCTGCTGGTGGTGCACCGCCCCGCGCTGTTGGCGGTCGCGGACCGGGTCGTCACCCTGACCCGTACCTCTCCCGTCGCCGACGT
Organism: Streptomyces sp. NPDC048057; assembly: GCF_040653095.1. Taxonomy (NCBI): domain Bacteria; kingdom Bacillati; phylum Actinomycetota; class Actinomycetes; order Kitasatosporales; family Streptomycetaceae; genus Streptomyces; species Streptomyces sp. NPDC048057. The sequence goes on along the minus strand of NZ_JBEZNF010000004.1, from coordinate 227,007 downwards.
CCCGGTGGAGGAGCCGGAGGCGGCCACCGCGCGGGAGCGGGCCGCCGTGCGCGCTGCGGGCCGTGGCGACCGGGTGGAGTGGCTGGAGGAGTCGTCGCGCCCGACGGGAACCGCGCGGGACACGGAAGACGCGAAGGACGCCGCGGGATCCGAGCGGGGCGACGGGTACGCCTTCGATCCCGCTGGCGGCGACGTCGAGCGGAAGCGGGTGCCGGTGCTCACCCGGGTGCGGCGGGCCGCCGAGCAGCAACGGGGCCGCTTCTGGCTCGCCCTGCTGCTGGGCAGTCTGGCGCTGGCGTCCTCGGTGGGCCTGATGGCCGTCTCCGGCTGGCTGATCTCCCGGGCCTCCGAACAACCGCCCGTGCTCTATCTGATGATGGCCGTCACCGCGACCCGCGCCTTCGGCATCGGCCGGGCCGTGTTCCGCTACGCGGAGCGCCTCGTCTCCCACGATGCCGTGCTGCGGATGCTCGGCGAACTGCGGGTCGCCGTCTACCGGCGCCTGGAGCGGATCGCCCCGGCCGGGCTGGGCGCCCGCCGCCGCGGCGACCTGCTGGCCCGGCTCGTCAACGACGTGGACGCGCTCCAGGACTACTGGCTGCGCTGGCTGCTGCCGGCCGGCTCCGCGGTCCTGGTCAGCGTCGCCGCCGTCGGGTTCACCGGCTGGCTGCTGCCGGAGGCCGCCGCGATCCTCGCCCTCGGGCTGCTCGCCGGCGGCCTCGCCGTACCGCTGCTCAGCGGTGCGCTCGCACGGCGGGCGGAACGCCAACTGGCGCCCGCCCGGGGCCGGCTCGCCGCCCGCACCGTCGACCTGCTGCGCGGCACCGCCGAGCTGACCGTGGCCGGGGCGCTCGGCACCCGGATCGCCGGCACGCGCGCCGCGGACCGGGAGCTGACCGGGATCGCCCAGCGCGGCGCCGCCGCCACCGCGCTCGGCGCCGGGCTCTCCGCACTGGCCTGCGGGCTCACCGTGGTGGCCGCCGCGGCCGTCGGCGTCCAGGCGGTGCGGGACGGCCGGCTCGACGGGGTCAACCTCGCCGTCGTCGTCCTCACCCCCCTCGCCGCCTTCGAGGCGGTCACCGGTCTGACGCTGGCGGTGCAGTACCGGCAGCGGGTCAGGCGGAGCGCGGAGCGGGTGTACGAGGTGCTGGACGCGCCCGTGCCCGTACGCGAGCCCGAGCAGCCGGCCGCGGCGCCGGACACGGCGTTCCCGCTGCGGCTGACCGGCATCCACGCCCGGTACCCGGGACAGCGTCGGGACGCGCTCGACGGGCTGGACCTCACCGTCACCGCCGGCAAGCGGATCGCCGTCGTCGGCGCCTCCGGCTCCGGCAAGACCACGCTGGCACAGGTGCTGCTGCGCTTCCTGGACGCCCGGGACGGCACGTACGAACTCGGCGGGGTGCCCGCGGACCGGCTCGACGGGGACGCCGTGCGCGGCCTCGTCGGACTCTGCGCCCAGGACGCCCACATCTTCGACAGCTCGGTGCGGGAGAACCTGCGGATCGCCCGTACCGGGGCGAGTGAGGACGAGCTGCGGCAGGCGCTCGCCGACGCGCGGCTGCTGGAGTGGGTCGACGCGCTGCCGCAGGGGCTGGACACCCTCGTCGGCGAGCACGGCGCCCGGCTCTCGGGCGGCCAGCGGCAGCGGCTCGCGCTGGCGCGGGCGCTCCTCGCGGGCTTCCCCGTGCTCGTCCTCGACGAGCCCGCGGAGCACCTGGACGTGGCGACCGCGGACGCGTTGACGGCGGACCTGCTGGCGGCGACGGAGGAGCGCACCGCGCGCGGGGCCGCGACCGTGCTCATCACGCACCGGCTGCACGGGCTCGACGCCGTGGACGAGGTCGTCGTCCTGGCGGAGGGACGGGTCGTCCAGCGCGGTCCGTACGCCGAACTGGTCGCCGTCGAGGGGCCGCTGCGCGCGATGATGGAGCGCGAGCGGGCGACCGACGCGGCGGCGGAGCTGGTGGGGGCCGGCAGGGGCTGAGCGCCGTGGCCCGGGCCGCCAGCAGAGCCGACTTTCCTCGCTAAATAGGAATTACTAGGCTCAAGGCCATGACAGTGCCCGAACCGAAGGACGCGGTGGAACCGACCGGATCCGGGGCGTCGCCGGAGGCCCCGGATCCGGACGGGCGCGGCGGACCACCGGCGTCCGGAAGAACGGAGCAGGACGCCGCCCCGCAGGCCGGTCCGGACGCCGGCTCGGGCATCGGCCCCGGCGCACGGGACCCGCTGGAGGCCGCGACGCGCGCCACCCGCAGCCTCCAGGGCCTGTCCACCGAGCTGACCGCCCGGGTCCCCCAGCTCCTGGAGGCGATGCGCTCCGTCGGCACCGGCCTGGAGCTGCACACCACCCTGGACCGGATCTGCGAGACCGCGGCGGAGCTGGCCGACGCCCGCTACGCCGCGATCGGCGTCGTCGACGAGGAGGGCCGAGGCCTCTCCGACTTCGTCACCCACGGCATCGACGACGAGGTCGCCGCCCTGATCGGCCACCGCCCCGACGGCCACCGGGGACTGCTCGGCGCGCTGATCCACGACCCCGTCCCGGTGATGCTCGCGGACCTGACGTCCGATCCGCGCGCCGCCGGCTTCCCGCCCGGCCATCCGCCGATGCGCACCTTCCTCGGCGTGCCGATCCGCGTCCAGGGCGAGATCTTCGGCAACCTCTACCTCGCGGAGAAGCGCGGCGGGGCCGAGTTCAACGACGACGACCTGCACATGGTGCGCGTCCTCGCCACCGAAGCCGGCATCGCCATCGGCAACGCCCGGCTGTACGAGGCCGCCCGGCAGCGCGAACGCTGGATCGACGGCTCGGTCGCCGTCACCACCGCCCTGCTGTCCGGCGGCGACGCCGAGGACGCCCTGACCGTCGTCGCCGAACAGGCCCGCAGGCTCGCCGACTCCGCGGCCGGCATCGTGCTGCTCCCCGCCGAGGAGGGCGGTCTGGAGATCGCCGCCGTCGCCTCCGAACAGCCCACGACGTTCCTGGGCGAGGTGATGCCCCCGGAGAGCCCGGTGATCGCGCAACTGCTCGCCGGCGAGGCGGTCTTCGTCGCCGACGCGGCCAGCGATCCGCGGATCATCACCAAGGTCGCCGGGCGGTACGGGCCGTGCATGATGCTGCCGTTGCAGAGCGGCGGGCGGGTGCTGGGAGCGCTCGCCACCCCGCGGCGGCGCGGCGGGAAGCAGTTCACGGAGGCCGAACGGACCCTCGCCAGCCAGTTCGCCTCGCAGGCCGCCCTGGCGCTGATCATGGCGGAGGCGCAGCGCGACCGGGAGCGGCTCGCCGTCTTCGAGGACCGCGACCGGATCGCCCGCGACCTGCACGACCTGGTCATCCAACGGCTGTTCGCGACCGGGCTGATGCTGGAGGGCGCCCAGCGCCGCTCGGTCGTGCCCGCGCTCCAGGACGGCGTCGGCAAGGCGGTCGACGAGTTGGACGTGACGATCCAGGAGATCCGCACGGCGATCTTCGCCCTGCAACAGAGCCCGGCGGAGGCGCCGTCCGGGCTGCGGACGCGGGTGCTGCGCGAGATCAACATGGCGGCGGTGCCGCTGGGGTTCAAGCCGGGACACCGGTTCGTGGGCGCGGTGGACGCCCTCGTCGGCGAACTCACCGGGAAGAACCTGATCGCGGCGTTGCGGGAGGCCCTGTCGAACGCCTTCCGGCACGCGGATGCCTCGCGCATCGAGGTCGTGGTGGACGCGACCGTACGGCTGCCGGACGGTGCGGACGGCGTACGGCTGACGGTGGCCGACGACGGGGTCGGCATCCCGGACGGCGGCCGGCGCAGCGGGCTGCGCAACCTCGCGCGCCGGGCCGAGTCGCTGGGCGGGTCGAGCGCGTGCGGGCCGGGCATCGGGACGGACGGGCGCGGCACGACGGTCCGGTGGGAGGCCCCGCTCTAGGGTCTTTCGTTTGGATCGGGCTGGGCGAGCCCAGCAAGATCCAAGCGAGCGGCCCTAGGGGCGAGCCGGAGCGGTGCGGGCCGGGCGGGACTTTCCGGGCCCGTTCCAGGGCCCGGGCTGCGCCGGGGGTGGGGCGATTGTCCGTGGCCTGGGGGTTTTTGCTGGGCCGGGTGGCCGTACGACCTTCCGCGGTCCCCGGATTCGGGCGGGGGCCGGGTGACCATCCCGAGCATGTCCCGAAGATGCCGGTCGCCGTTGCTCGCCCTCGTGGTGGTGCCGTACGTGCTGCTGACGCCTGCCGGGGCCGCCGGCGCTTCCGGGGTGTCCGAAGCGGTCGACGAGTCGCCGCCCCCGTCCGCCGCCGCTCCTCCACCGTCGCCGTCCCCGGTGCCGTCGGCCGGTCCGGTGCGGCAGGCGGCGCTGGTCCCGGCTGCCGCCACCGCACCCGAGGCCGCCCCGAAGCCCCCGGCACCGTCCCCGCCGTCGGCCCGGAAGCCGTCGCACGGGCCCGCCGCCGACACCACCGCCGAGACGGCCCGGCTGTTCGAGGAGGCGGCGAAGGTCACCGCCGCGTACGAGAAGAGCCTGCGGCAGGCCGAGGAGCGCCGGAGGGAGGCGATCCGGCTCCAGGGCGAGATCGAGCGGCAGCGCAAGGAAGTGGCCGCGATCCACGACGCCGTCGGCGCGGTCGCCCGCGAGCAGTACCGCACGGGCGGTCAGCTCACCGCCACCGCGCAACTGCTGCTCAGCCGGGACCCCGACGAGCTGATGCGGCTGCGGCGGCTCGCCCGGCAGGCCGAGAACGCCGTACGGCAGCTCCTCGGCAGCGCGCGGCAGGCGGAGCGGCAGCTGGTGGCCGCGGAGGACCGGGCGCGCCGGGCCTGGCACGACCTCGACGAGCGCAAGGAGAAGCTGGCGAAGGTGAAGGCGGGCCTGGAGACCAAGCTGGAGAAGGCCCGCTGGACCCTCCAGGGCGAGGCGGACGACCGGGTCGCCGCGGGCTCGTGCCCCGGGGCGGTCCGGTCCACGGAGCCGGCCCCGGACCCGGTCGGCGCGGGCGCCGGGTGGGTGGCGCCGGTGGCGGAGTACGTGCTGTCCGCGGGCTTCGGCAGCGGCGGCGCGCGCTGGGCGAACCGGCACACCGGCCAGGACTTCGCCGTGGACATCGGCACCCCGGTGCGCTCGGCGGGTGCCGGTCGGGTGCGTTCCGTCTCGTGCGGGGGCGCCTTCGGGATCGAGATCGTCGTCGAGCACCCCGGCGGTTACTACACGCAGTACGCGCACCTGTCGTCGGTCGCCGTGGACCAGCGCGACCCCGTGGCCGCCGGCCAACTGATCGGGCTCGCCGGCTCCACGGGCAACTCGACCGGGCCGCACCTGCACTTCGAGGTGCGGCTCACGCCGTACCTGGGCTCGGGCGTGGACCCGGCGGCGTGGCTGCGGGAGCGCGGGGTGCGGTTGGGGTCGGCGGGGGACTGACCGGGCCTTACGGCCCCTTGCCCCGCCGGCTCACGGCAGGTCGTGCAGGATCCGCTCGATGACGACCGCGACGCCGTCCTCGTTGTTGGCCACGGTGCGGCCGGACGCGGCGGCCAGCACGTCGGGGTGGGCGTTGCCCATGGCGTACGAGGTGCCGGCCCAGCGCAGCATGTCCACGTCGTTCGGCATGTCCCCGAAGGCGACGACCTCCGCGGCCGAGATGCCGCGCTCGGCGCAGCACAGCGCGAGGGTGCTGGCCTTGCTCACGCCCGGACCGCTGATCTCCAGCAGCGCGCTGGGGCTGGAGCGGGTGAGGGAGGCGAGCGAGCCGGCGTGCGTACGGGCCAGGTCGAGGAAGGCGTCCGGGGTCAGCTCGCGGTGGTGGGCGAGCAGCTTGAGCACGGGGGCGCCGGCGCCGGTCTCGACGTGCAGCAGCTTCTCGGCGGCGGCGACGATCGTGCCGGCGTCGTGGCTGAACAGCGGGGGGTAGGCCGGCTCGTGGTGGAACCCCGCGGTCGTCTCCACGGCGAACGTGGTGCCGGGCGCGGCGGCGCGCAGCGCGTCGACGACGTCGAGCGCGGTGGGGCGCTCCAGGGGGTGCGTCTGGAGCAGCCGGCCGCCGGAGTGCAGGTCGACGACGGCGGCGCCGTTGGCACAGATCGCCAGGCCGTGGCCGTGCACGTGCGCGCTGACGACCTCCATCCAGCGCGCCGGCCGGCCGGTGACGAAGAAGACCTCGATGCCGGCGTCCTCGGCGGCGGCGAGCGCGGCGACGGTGCGTTCGGAGACGGACTTGTCGTCGCGCAGCAGCGTGCCGTCCAGATCCGTGGCGATGAGCCGGGGCGCGGGGGCATCGGTTGCAGGGGTCACTCATGCATTCTTGCGCACCTACCGCACGGACGTGCGAGTGGTTGCACACATGAGTGCGGTGCGCTGCGCCGGCGGCTGGCCTTGGTGCGGGTGCGCGCGGCCCACGGCGCGGCTGCCGGACTGCCGTGCCCGGGCGGGCCCACGGTTTCCTTGCCGGGGCGTTGGCCTCTGCGGCTTGTCCGTGGCTTGTCGCGCAGTTCCCCGCGCCCCCAACCCCCTCCCGGCTGCGGGCCGTGGGCGGTGCGCCCGGCACGCTCGTGGGGCGTGGAGTTCGAGGGCCGCGGGGAACTGCGCGATCCACCACAACGTGGGGCGCTGCCCGAGCAGCCCACCTCCGGGGCGCGGAGGCCCGGGTACGGCAGGGGGAGCTGGGGCCGCACGGACCCGGGGCTTGGGCGCCCGGCAGGCACGACGGAGCGCGGTCAGCGCAGTTGGGCGAGCGCGTCCGTGGCGATCTTCTCGAAGACCGCCTCGTCCGCCGCGAACTCCGAATCCGCGATCGGCGCGTGGATCACGATCTCGTGGATCCCCAGCGCGAAGTGCCCGCCCGCGAAGTCGACGAACGCGTCCAGGGACTCCAGCATCCGGCCGTGGTCCGGTGTGAAGCCGGTGAGGAGGACCTTGTCCAGGTCGCGCACGTCCCGGCCGGCCTCCTCGCACGCCTCGCCGAGGCGGCGCACCTGCGCGCCCACCGCCCGGAGGGACTCCTCGGGCGTGCCGCCGCTGCGGCCGATCTTCGGGTCGCCCGTGGTGACCCACGCCTGTCCGTGCCGCGCGGCCAGCCGCATGCCGCGCGGGCCGGTCGCGGCGACCGCGAACGGGACGCGCGGGCGCTGCACGCAGCCGGGGAGCGCCCGCGCCTCGTGCGCGGAGTAGTGGGTGCCCTCGTGGGTGACCGCCTCCTCCGTGAGCAGGCGGTCGAGGAGCGGGACGAACTCCGCGAACCGGTCGGCCCGCTGCCGCGGGGTCCACGCCTCCTGCCCGAGCGCGGTCGCGTCGAAGCCGTCGCCGCCCGCGCCGATGCCGAGGGTGAGTCGCCCGCCGCAGACGTCGTCGAGCGTCATCAGCTCCTTGGCGAGGGTCACGGGGTGCCGGAAGTTCGGCGAGGTGACGAGCGTGCCCAGGCGCAGCCGGTCCGTGGCGGTCGCGGCGGCCGTCAGGGTCGGGAGCGCGCCGAACCAGGGGCCGTCGCGGAAGGCGCGCCACGTGAGGTGGTCGTAGGTGTACGCGGTGTGGAAGCCCAGCGCCTCGGCGCGGGTCCACTGGTCCCGCCCGCCCTCGCTCCAGCGGCGTACGGGCAGGATCACGGTGCTCAGACGCTGACTCATGGCACCGAGGCTACGTGGCTGCGGTACGCCCTCTCCGGGAAGGCTGCTCAGCGACTTGCATACCGCAGTATGCTTCCCTTATGTCAGCAACCACGCGCATCACCGTCACGCTCCCGACGGAGCAGGTGGCCGAGCTCAGGAAGCTCACGGACAACGTCTCCGGGTACGTTGCGGAGGCGGTCGCCCGTCAGATCCGACACCAACTGCTCGCGGACGACCTCCGTCGCTACCAAGAAGAGCACGGGGCGTTCAGCGACGACGAGATGTCCGCAGCGCACGCCAGGATCTTCGGTCCCGACGGGTCGGCTGATTCGGCGAGCGCCGCGTGACCGAGCGCTTCGAAACCGTCGTGCTGGACTCCCAGGGAGTCTCCGCCTGGCTCACGCAGGACCGCGAGGTCCTGGCGATGCTCCATGTGTTCAACACCATGGGAGCCGACCTCGTCGTCGGCGCGAACACCATCGTGGAGGTCACTCACGCACGGGTGAACGAGGCCCGGCTGAACTGGACGCTGTCCCGGGTCAAGGTGGAGCCGGTCACCGAGCAGGCCGCCAAGAGCGCGGCCAGGCTGCTGAAGCAGGCCGGCCTGCACGGTCACAAGTACGCGATCGATGCGACCGTGGCGGAGATGGCGCTGCGCCAGCCTGGCCCGGTGGCCATCCTCACTTCGGACGTCGACGACATGGCCAGGCTCTGCGACGGCCGAGTCCGGCTCATCGCGATCTGAGTCGCAGAGAAACTCTTTTCGCGCAGAGGTTTGATCCACAGCCAACAGGAGTTATCCACAGGGTAATTGGCGATTCTGTGGACAACTACTCTGCGTCGACGCCGTTTTGTGTAACTTCGTGACCAGTGAACGACCTTATGGTCAGTGCGTCCAACATCCTGGCCTGCACCTCCCGTTCGGTCGCCGCCGTGACGAACGCCGCCACGTGCTCTGCGCCAACCAGGCTCCTCACGGCGCGGATCGTCTCGGGCGGCAGGGCGACGGCGCGTGGCGCCGGTGCCTGGGTGGGTGTCGGGGTCGGGGCGTCCGCGGTCAGGTGGCGGTGGAGGTGGCGGGTGGCGAACGTGCGCATCGCGCGGGCCAGTTCGGCGTCCACCGTCTGTTGGGCGAGCGGGCGCAGTCGGCGGACCAGGGACGCGGCTTCGTCCGCATCCGCGTCGTTCGGCGGGCGATGACCCAGGTAGCGGGCGAAGACATGTTCCGTCGTGAACTCCAGGAAGCGGGACGCGATGTGCTCGACCTGGCCGCGAAGCTCCCGCAGGTGACCGGAGATTGCGGACAGCGGTACGCCCGCGGCGTGCAACTCGGCGGCCACCGCCAGCTCCTGGGGGCTCGGCACCAGGAACTCGTCCTCGCGGCCCGGGACCGGTTCCAGGACGCCCAGCTCGACCGCTTCCGCCACGGCCTCCTCGTCCGGGCCGCCGCCGAACGTCGCGGCGAGTTCGGCGCGGGTGATCCGGGCGGCCTGCTCGTCCGTCCACGGGCCGTGCACCTCGGCGACGAGGCCCAGCACTCCGCCGAGGCCGCGGCCGGTGTCCCACGCCTCCAGCAGTTCCTTGATGGAGGCGAGGGTGTAGCCGCGGTCGAGCAGGTCGGCGATCTGCCGGAGCCGCGCCAGATGGGCCGTGCCGTACACGTTGGACCGGCCCCGCCGCTCCGGCTTCGGCAGCAGACCGCGGTCCTGATAGGCGCGGATCGTCCGGACCGTGGCACCGCTGTGGTGCGCCAGGTCCTCGATCCGGTACTCCCCGGGCCTCACAGCGGCGGCTCCAATCGGGCGACCCCGCGCAGCGCCCGCGGGGCGAACCGGGACATCCACAGCGCGCCCCGCGCCTCCGGGGTCACCGGCACCACCGCCCGGTCGTGCACCACCGCGGCGAGGATCGCGTCGGCCACCTTCTCCGGCGGGTAGTTCCGCAGGCCGTACAGCCGGGAGCTGCGCCGCTGCCGGCGCTGCTCCTCCGCCGCGTCGACCCCGGCGAACCGGGCGGTGGACGTGATGTTGGTGTTGACGATGCCGGGGCAGATCGCGGACACCCCGATGCCCCGGCCCGCCAGCTCGGCCCGCAGGCACTGGCTGAGCATCAGGACCGCCGCCTTCGACGTGCTGTACGCGGGCAGCGCCTTCGACGGCTGGAAGGCCGCGGCCGACGCCACGTTGACGACGTGGCCGCCCTGGCCGCGCTCCGCCATCTGCCGGGCGAAGAGGCGACAGCCGTGGATCACGCCCCACAGATTGACGTCGAGGACCTTGCGCCAGTCGTCGGGAGAGGTGTCCAGGAAGGAGCCCGACAGGCCGATGCCGGCGTTGTTGACGAGGACGTCCACCACGCCGTACTCGGTGGCGACCTTCTCGGCCAGCTTCTCCATCGCCTCCTCGTCGCCGACGTCGACCACCTCGCCCCAGGCCGCGGGCGCGCCGATCAGCCGGCACATCTCGGCGGTCCGCGCCGCCCCGTCCGCGTCCCGGTCCACGGCCACGATCCGGGCGCCCGCCTCGGCGAACGCGAAGGCCGTGGCCCGCCCGATGCCGCTGGCCGCGCCCGTGATCAGGACGAGCTGGCCGCCGAACCGCTCGCCGTACGCACTGCGGACGACGGGCGCCGCGGCGGTGCCCACGGCCGTCCCTCCCGTGCCCGTGGGGCTGTCCTCGTGGGTGTGGACGAAGTCGGCCACCCATGCGGCCAGTCGGTCCGGGCGGGAGCGCGGGACCCAGTGCCGCCCGGGCAGGGAGCGCCGGGTCAGCCGTGGGGCCCACTCGCCCAACTCGTCGTACAGCCGCGGGGACAGGAAGGCGTCACCGGTCGGGGTGATCAGCTGGACCGGTACGTGCGCGTACGCGTCGGAGCGGGGGCGCAGCAGGCGGGCCCGGACGTTGTCGCGGTAGAGCCAGGCGCCGTGCGCCGCGTCCTCGGGCAGGGAGGCGGTCGGATAGCCGTCCGTCGGCGGCTTCTCCATCCGCTCCAGGACCTTCGGCCACGCCCGGCCGAGGGGGCCGCGCCACAGCAGCTCCGGCAGCGCCGGGGCGTGCAGCGCGTACACGTACCAGGACCTGGCGCCCTGGCCCAGCAGCTGGCCCACCCGGCGCGGGGTGGGGCGCCGCATCCGCTTCTTGATCCACTGGCCGAAGTGGTCGAGCGAGGGGCCGGAGATCGAGGTGAAGGAGGCGATCTTGCCCTCGGTCCGCGGGACGGTGACGAACTCCCAGGACTGCACCGAGCCCCAGTCGTGCCCGACCAGGTGCACCGGCCGGTCCGGGCTCACCTCGTCGACGACGGCGAGGAAGTCGTCCGTCAGCTTCTCCAGCGTGAAGCCGCCGCGCAACGGCTTCGGTGCGGACGACCGGCCGTGGCCCCGCACGTCGTACAGCACCACGTGCAGGCCGTGGTCGTCGACGAGTCGGCGGGCGACCTCGGACCAGACCTCCTTGCTGTCGGGATAGCCGTGCAGGAGCACCACCGTGGGCTGCTCCGGCGCGCCCAACTCGGCGACGCACAACTCGATCCCGCCCGTACGGACCCAACGCTCGCGGGCTCCCGGAATGTCCGCGCCCATCGCTTCGTCGCTCATGCGCCCCACGCTTCCCTCGCTGCCCTGACCTGCTGCCTGTCCTGTCCTGCCGTCTGTCCCGTCTTGCCGTGCCGTGCCCGCTGGCATGCCCCGACTGCGGTACGCCCCGCTCTCACGCCGCCCAGCGGCGCACGTGCGGCAGGTCGTCGTCCAGCCAGAAGGCGCTCTCCAGCGGGTCCTTGGAGTCGGTGACGACCAGCAGCTCCTCGAACTTCGCGCCTGTGCCCCGGAATCCGAGGTGCGGCTCCACCGCCCACAGCCCCGGCTTCGGCGGGTGGTCCGAGAAGCGGTACGGGCTCCAGAGCGGGGACCAGCCCTCCCGGTGGCCGCGGACCGCGTCGCTCAACAGGCCCTTCAGCGCCTGCGTACCGAACCCGAAGGCGGTGGGCGCCCAGCGCCGCTCCCGCACCCGGTCCACCTTGTGCGCGATCACGCCGAACGGATAGGCGCGGTGACGATTGGCGTACCCCTGGCGGACCATGAGGCGGTCCACGTCCTCGTAGATCTCCCGTAGCGAGCGGCGCTCGCGCACCTCGCGCAGGATCAACTCGCGGTGCTCGCGCAGGTCCGTCACCAGCTTGTCGTGCAGCGGGCTGGGGCCGAGGCAGCCCGAGTAGCCCACGTCGGCGGTGAAGCCGCGGTGCACCGGAGCCATGTCGAGGATGAACGGCATCCCCGCCTCCAACGCCCGGTCCGTGGGGAAGAACTGCAGCGGTATCCGGAAGCCGGCGAAGGCCGTGCGGTCGCCGAACCAGGCGAACGGGAGGTGGAACCAGTCCCGCACGCCGCGGCGCCGCAGCCACTCCCGCTGCATCCGGGCCGCCTCCCGCTCGGTCACCCCCGGCTTCAACTGGGCGGCCACCGCCTCCGCGCAGTCGTACGCCAGGCGCTGCACCTCCTTGAAGCCGCGCAGCTCCGCGCCCGGCCCGCCCGACGTCGCCCTCGGCGCCGCCGACGTCACCACCGAAGCCATGGCACAGCCCCCTCACCCGTAAAGACCTGTAAAGACCCGTAAAGACCTGCCAAGGCTCGTCGAAGGGCAACTGCCCACGGACCGTAGCCCTACGCGTCCGTAACATGACCCACACCGTGCCACTGATGAATGTGACAATGCTCGACGGCTGCGTCAAGGGCCGTGCACCAGCCTGTGGAAAACTCCCCACCGACCACCCGCACCGAACGGTCCCCGCCGGCCGCGCGCACAACCCGCGACGTCGGAACGACGTCCTTCGGATGACAAAGGGCGGCGCCCGCACCACCCCGGCCGTCCACTTTCGTAGGCCACCCCTACGGGGAACTCCCCCTGGAGGCGTACGCGGAACCGACCGCCCAGGCTGACGACCCCCGCCGTCCCGGCCACTACGGTCGAACCTGTGACGAGTGTGATCGCGACCGAAGGTTTGAGTAAGCGGTTCCCCAGGGTGACCGCGCTTGACCGGCTCTCCTTGGACATCGGCCCCGGCGTGACCGGGCTGGTGGGCGCCAACGGAGCCGGCAAGTCCACGATGATCAAGATCCTGTTGGGTCTGTCCCCGGCCACCGAGGGACGCGCCGCCGTGCTCGGCCTCGACGTGGCCACCCACGGCAGCGCCATCCGCGAGCAGGTGGGCTACATGCCCGAACACGACTGCCTGCCCCCGGACGTGTCGGCCACCGAGTTCGTCGTGCACATGGCGCGCATGTCCGGCCTCCCGCCGACCGCCGCCCGCGAACGCACCGCGGACACCCTGCGCCACGTCGGCCTCTACGAGGAGCGGTACCGCCCCATCGGCGGCTACTCGACCGGCATGAAGCAGCGGGTGAAGCTCGCCCAAGCCCTCGTCCACGACCCCAAGCTGGTCCTCCTGGACGAGCCGACCAACGGCCTCGACCCGGTCGGCCGGGACGAGATGCTGGGGCTGATCCGACGCGTCCACACGGACTTCGGCATCTCGGTCCTGGTGACCTCGCACCTCCTCGGCGAGCTCGAACGCACCTGTGACCACGTCGTCGTCATCGACGGCGGCACCCTGCTGCGCTCCAGCTCCACCAGCGACTTCACCCGCACCACGACCACCCTCGCGGTCGAGGTCACGGACTCCGACGAGCACCCCGACGGCACCGCCGCCCTGCGCGAGCGCCTCGCCGCGGCCGGCGTCCCCCTGCACGCGCACACCGAGGACGGGCTGCCCGGCGCCGGCCACATCCTGCTGCTCGAAGCGGAGAGCGAGCAGACGTACGACGTGGTGCGCGACACCGTCGCCGACCTCGGCCTCGGTCTCGTACGGATGGAACAGCGCCGCCACCACATCGCCGAGGTCTTCCAGTCCGGGCCCGCGACCCGCACCGCAGCGGCGCCCGACGCGGCCGTCCCGGCGGACGTCGAGACCGGGACCGCGACCGCGCCCTCCACCGCTTCCAGCACGATGGGGCAGCCCCGATGAGCACCCACACCCCCGGCGCGGCCCCCGAGTCCGCCCGCATCCACAACATCGGCTACCGCCACTACGACGGTCAGCGCCTCGGCCGCGCCTACGCGCGCCGCTCGCTCTTCTCGCAGTCCCTGCGCGGCGCCTACGGACTCGGCCGCTCCGCCAAGTCCAAGGTGCTGCCGATGATCCTCTTCGCGGTGATGTGCCTGCCCGCGGCCATCATCGTCGCGGTCGCCGTCGCCACCAAGGCGTCCAAGCTCCCGCTCGACTACACCAACTACGCCCTGGTCACCCAGGCCGTCATCGGGCTCTTCCTGGCCGCCCAGGCGCCCCAGTCCGTCTCCCGCGACCTGCGGTTCAAGACGGTCCCCCTGTACTTCTCCCGCCCGATCGAGCGGGTCGACTACGTCCTCGCGAAGTACGCCGCGATGGCCTCGGCCCTCTTCGTCCTCACCGCCTCACCGCTGCTGGTCCTCTACGCGGGCTCGCTGCTCGCCAAGATGGACTTCGCCGACCAGACGAAATGGTTCGCCCAGGGCATGGTCTCCGTCGCTCTCCTGTCGGTCCTCTTCGCCGGGCTCGGCCTGGTGATCGCCGCCCTCACGCCCCGCCGCGGCTTCGGCGTGGCCGCGATCATCGCGACCCTGACGATCACGTACGGCGCCGTCTCCACGGTCCAGGCCATCGCCTACAGCACCGAATCCACCGGCACGATCCAGTGGTTCGGCCTGTTCTCGCCCATCAGCCTGATCGACGGCGTGCAGACCGCGCTGCTCGGCGCCTCCTCGGGCTTCCCCGGCGGGCACGGCCCGAGCACCGCCGTCGGCCTGCTCTACCTGCTGGTCGTGCTGGGGCTCGTCGCCGGTTCGTACGGGGTGCTGATGCGCCGCTACCGGAGGGCCGGCCTGTGACCGCGACCGCCGCCAACCGCCCGGGGCGCACCGAGCCCCAAGAGCCTCAAGAGAGTGGGCCGCGCCCGTGACCACCATCTCCATCGAGCACGTCTCCCGGTGGTTCGGGAACGTGGTCGCCGTCAACGACGTCACCATGGACATCGGCCCCGGCGTCACCGGACTGCTCGGCCCCAACGGCGCCGGCAAGTCCACCCTCATCAACATGATGGGCGGCTTCCTCGCCCCCTCCACGGGCAGCGTCACCCTCGACGGCCAGCCGATCTGGCGCAACGAGTCCGTCTACCGGCACATCGGCGTGGTGCCGGAGCGGGAGGCGATGTACGACTTCCTCACCGGCCGCGACTTCGTCGTCGCCAACGCCGAACTGCACGGCCTCGGCGAGAAGGAGGCCCGGCGCGCCCTCGCCACCGTCGAGATGGAGTACGCGCAGGACCGCAAGATCGCCACGTACAGCAAGGGCATGCGGCAGCGCGTGAAGATGGCCTCCGCGCTCGTCCACGAGCCGTCCGTGCTGCTGCTCGACGAGCCCTTCAACGGCATGGACCCGCGCCAGCGCATGCAGCTCATGGAGCTGCTGCGGAGCATGGGGGCCGCGGGCCGCACGGTGCTCTTCTCCTCCCACATCCTGGAGGAGGTCGAACAACTCGCCTCGCACATCGAGGTGATCGTCGCCGGCCGGCACGCCGCGTCCGGGGACTTCCGCAAGATCCGCCGGCTGATGACGGACCGCCCGCACCGCTACCTGGTGCGCTCCAGCGACGACCGCGCGCTCGCCGCCGCGCTCATCGCCGACCCGTCGACCGCGGGCATCGAGGTGGACCTCGGGGAGGGCGCGCTGCGCATCCAGGCCGTCGACTTCGGCCGCTTCACCGAACTGCTGCCGCGCGTCGCCCGGGACAACGGGGTCCGGCTGCTGACGGTCTCGCCGTCCGACGAATCCCTCGAATCGGTCTTCTCCTACCTCGTAGCGGCCTGAAAGGAGCTGTGACGTCATGTACCACCCCACCGTCGCCCGGCTCACCTACCGGGCCGTGCTCGGCCGGCGCCGGGCCGCGATCCTGTTCATCCTGCCCGCCCTGCTGCTGCTCATCTCGGTGGCCGTGCGGGCCTTCCAGGGCGCGGACGACCAGGTCGCCAACGACCTGCTCGCGGGCTTCGCCATCGCCACGATGGTGCCCCTCGTCGGAGTGATCGCCGGCACCGGCGCCATCGGGCCGGAGATCGACGACGGCTCGATCGTCTACCTGCTGGCCAAGCCGGTGAAGCGGCACACGATCATCTGCACCAAGCTGACCGTGGCGATCGCCGTCACCATGGCGTTCTCCGCGATCCCCACCCTGATCGCCGGCTTCATCCTGAACGGCAACGGACAGCAGATCGCGATCGCCTACACCGTCGCCGCGCTCTTCGGCTCGATCGCCTACAGCGCGATGTTCCTGCTGCTGGGCACCGTCAGCCGGCACGCCGTCATCATCGGACTGATCTACGCGCTGGTGTGGGAGGGCATCTTCGGCAGCCTGGTCTCCGGCGCCCGCACGCTCAGCGTGCAGCAGTGGTCGCTGGCGCTCGCGGAGAAGATCGCCGGCGAGGGTCTGATCGGCTCGGCGGTCGGACTGCCGCTCGCCGTGGTGCTGTTGTCGGTCGTCACCGTGGGCGCGACCTGGTACGCGGGGCAGAAGCTGCGCGTCCTCAAGCTCGCCGGCGAGGAGTGAGGCGACCCGCCTCCGCCCTCGCCCCGCCCGCCCTTCTCCCGCCTTTGACCAGCCCGTACGACCGGCTTTGACCAGCCCGTACGACCGGCCGGTACCGGGCCGTACGACCCGGAAATAAGGTGACGCAGAAGGGTTGTTGGGAGAGAGTGAAGACACCGGGCGCACACCAGTGCGGGCGGTGCACCTACCGGGAGCGGAGCGGGACGTCGACCTCAGAAGGTCCGTCCCGTTCCCGACTGGGTGCCGGTGGACCGGCCGCGGAGCAGTCTCACCCGCTGCCCGCGCCACGCCGGTGCCCGAGGGGGCGGTCGCTTCGAGCGCGCGCAAGCGCGGACCGCCCCCTTCCCCGGTGCGTACGGAGCGCACCGCGAGCAGGGGGCGGTCGTCGTCTCAGCCCGCGAGCAGGGCTTCCAGCTTCGTGGCGATGCCGTCCTCGTCGTTCGACAGGGTCAGCTCGTCCGCCACGGCCTTCAGCTCCGTGTGGGCGTTCGCCATCGCCACGCCGTGCGCGGACCAGCCGAACATCGGTATGTCGTTCGGCATGTCCCCGAAGGCGATCGTGTCCGTCGGGCGCATCCCCAGCCGGCGCGCGGCCAGCGAGAGGCCCGTCGCCTTGGTCAGCCCCAGCGGGATGATCTCCACGACGCCCGGGCCGGCCATGACCACGTCCACGAAGCCGCCGATCGTCTCCTTGCCGATCTGCGTCAGCGCGTCGTCGTCGAGCGTCGGGTGCTGTATGTAGAGCTTGTTCAGGGGCTGGGCCCACAGCTCGTCCACGTCGGTGAGCGGCACGTACGGCAGCGGGCCGTCGTGCGCCGCGTAGTCCGGGCTCACCAGCACGTCGCCGTCGAGCCCGTCGCGGCTGGCCGCCAGCGCCAGCGGCCCGACCTCGGCCTCCAGCTTGGCCAGCGCGATGGCGGCGATCTTGCGGTCCAGGGTGAGCGACGTCAGCAGCCGGTGCTCACCGGCGTGGTACACCTGCGCGCCCTGGCCGCAGACCGCGAGGCCCCGGTAGCCGAGGTCGTCGAGTATGTAGCGGGTCCAGGGCACGCCGCGGCCGGTCACGACGATGTGTGCGGCGCCCGCCTCCGTGGCGGCGGCCAGCGCGGCGCGCGTGCGCGCGGAGACGGTGCCGTCCTCGCGCAGCAGCGTGCCGTCCAGGTCGGTGGCGATCAGCCGGTACGGGAAAGCGGTCGCGGTGCTCACCGGGCGATCGGCTCCAGGGTCTCCCGCCCGCCGAGGTAGGGGCGGAGCACCTCGGGCACCCGCACCGAGCCGTCGGCGAGCTGGTGGTTCTCCAGGATGGCGACGATGGTGCGCGGAACGGCGCACAGCGTGCCGTTGAGCGTCGCGAGCGGCTGGACCTTCTTGCCGTCCCGCATCCGCACCGAGAGGCGGCGGGCCTGGAAGCCGTCGCAGTTCGACGCGGAGGTCAGCTCGCGGTACTTGCCCTGGGTCGGGATCCACGCCTCGCAGTCGAACTTGCGCGAGGCGGACGAGCCGAGGTCGCCCGATGCGACGTCGATGACCTGGAAGGGCAGTTCGAGGGAGGTCAGCCACTGCTTCTCCCACTCCAGCAGCCGCTTGTGCTCGGCCTCCGCGTCCGCCGGGTCGACGTACGAGAACATCTCGACCTTGTCGAACTGGTGCACCCGGAAGATGCCGCGGGTGTCCTTGCCGTACGTGCCGGCCTCGCGGCGGAAGCAGGGCGAGAAGCCGGCGTACCGCAGGGGCAGCTTGTCGGCGTCGATGATCTCGTCCATGTGGTACGCGGCGAGCGGGACCTCGGAGGTGCCGACCAGGTAGTAGTCGTCCTTCTCCAGGTGGTAGACGTTCTCGGCGGCCTGGCCGAGGAAGCCGGTGCCCTCCATGGCGCGCGGGCGGACCAGCGCGGGGGTGAGCATCGGGGTGAAGCCGGCCGCGGTGGCCTGCGCGATCGCCGCGTTGACCAGGGCCAGCTCCAGCAGGGCGCCGACGCCGGTGAGGTAGTAGAAGCGCGATCCGGACACCTTGGCGCCGCGCT
The DNA here is from genome assembly GCF_040653095.1 of Streptomyces sp. NPDC048057. Classification (NCBI taxonomy): domain Bacteria; kingdom Bacillati; phylum Actinomycetota; class Actinomycetes; order Kitasatosporales; family Streptomycetaceae; genus Streptomyces; species Streptomyces sp. NPDC048057. Next base: position 208,781 of record NZ_JBEZNF010000004.1, on the reverse strand, counting down.
CGACGTCGATGGCGCCCAGGGCCTCGCCCAGCTCCAGGTGGTCCTTGGGGGCGAAGCCCTCGGCGGCGAAGTCGCGGACGGTGCCGTGGGTCTCCAGGACGACGAAGTCGTCCTCGCCGCCGACCGGGACGTCCTCGTGGACCAGGTTGCCGAGGCGGAGCATGAGCCGGCGGGTCTCTTCGTCGGCCTCGTGCTGGGCCGCGTCGGCGGCCTTGACGTCGGCCTTCAGCTGCTCGGCCCGCTGGAGCAGCTCGGCGCGCTCCTCGGGGGTGGCCTTGGGGATCAGCTTGCCGAGGGACTTCTGCTCGGAGCGCAGCTCGTCGAAGCGGGCGCCGGACGACCTGCGCCGCTCGTCGGCGGAGAGCAGGGCGTCGACGAGTTCGACGTCCTCTCCACGGACGCGCTGGGAGGCGCGCACTCGGTCGGGGTCCTCACGGAGCAGGCGAAGGTCAATCACCCCACCAGGCTACCGGTGCCCACCTGGCGCCCGGCCACTTGATTTTGCGTTGCGCCGCCCTTTGTCCCTGTTTGGAGGTTTTGGTGGAGTATGGGGTGGGCCTGCCCTAAGCCCGTTCCGTCGTCAATCGCGACGGTTTCGTTCCCCGGAAAGGAGCATCTCGCGGCGGCCGGAATTGACCCATGTCCTTTGTGGGCTGCGGGACTTGGTTCCTCGTTGTCCACAGGGGTGCCCTTGAGGGAAAAAGTTATCCACAGGCTGTGCGAAGAAACTGTGGATTACGGAAGTGATCATTACTCGGCGTGGGGTCGAGTTGCCGGATTCTTCTCGCAAACCTCTCCAACCAACTCATTCGGGTGGGAATTGCTCGCTCCAACGAGTTGCTCGATGAAATGCGGGTGACGGGAAGGTGGCAGGGCCACATATCGGCCCTGTGGAGGGGGTCACGCCGAGTGCAGCGATTTGTCGACTGGAGCGGGATGCGTTGTCGACTTGTCCCCAGGGTGGAGTCGGGCCCTGTGGATAACTGTGGATAACTCCGATGGGCCTGTGGACGGGGAAAGTCAGCAGGTAGGACAGTTCCGGTCAGCGCCGGCCCGGCGGGCACCCCGGTGGAAGCCCCCGCAGGGGCCCGGCGGACGCCGGTCAGGGGCGGCCGTCCTGGCAGCGGGCCAGCCAGTCCGCCGCCGCGGTGAACTCCGGATCCGACGTCCCCGGCCGCGGCCCGGTGACGTCCGCCGGCAGCACCCCCGCCCGCGGATACGAACCGAGGAACCGCACCTCGGGACAGATCCGCTTCAGCCCCATCAGCGCCTCCCCCACGCGCCGGTCGGAGATGTGGCCCTCCGCGTCGATCGCGAAGCAGTAGTTCCCGATGCCCGCGCCCGTCGGACGGGACTGGAGCAGCATCAGGTTGACGCCCCGCACCGCGAACTCCTGCAACAGCTCCAACAGCCCGCCCGGGCGGTCGTCGTGCTGCCAGATGACCACCGACGTCTTGTCCGCGCCGGTCGGCGCCGCAGGCCGCGCCGGGCGCCCCACCAGGACGAACCGGGTCTCCGCGTTCTGCGCGTCGTGGATGTCCTTGACCAGCGGCTCCAGGCCGTACGTCGCCGCCGCGAACTCACCCGCGAAGGCCGCGTCGTACCGCCCCTCCCGCACCAGCCGCGCACCGTCCGCGTTGGAGGCGGCCGACTCCCACAGGGCGTCCGGGAGGTTCGCCCGCAGCCACTTGCGCACCTGGGGCTGGGCGACCGGGTGCCCGGTCACCGTCGCGATGTCGGAGAGCTTCGTCCCCGGCCGCACCAACAGCGCGAACGCGATCGGCAGCACCACTTCGCGGTAGATCATCAGCGGCTCGCCCGCGGCCAGCTCGTCCAGGGTGGCGGTCACCCCGCCCTCGACGGAGTTCTCGATCGGCACGAGGGCCGCCGCGGCGTCCTCGTTGCGTACGGCGTCGAGCGCGGCCGGGACCGAGACCATCGGGACGAGCTCCCGCGTGGCGGCTTCCGGCAGCGTGCGGAGGGCGGCCTCGGTGAAGGTGCCCTCGGGACCCAGGTAGGTGTACCGCGTGGCTGACATACGGTCACCCTAGAACGTGTCGCACCCCCGCCGCGGCCGGCTGATCGATCACGGCCGGCCGCGGCGGGGACGGCGGTCACGCCTCCAGGAGCCGCTGGCCCACGTACTCGCCCCGGCCCGGGCCGCCCGGCACCGCGAAGAGCCCGCTGGCCTCGTGGCGTACGAACACCGACAGCGCGTCCCCCCGGTCCAGCCTGCGCTGCACCGGCACGAAGCCCCGCAGCGGATCCGCCTGCCAGCAGACGAAGAGCAGCCCGGCGTCCGGCGACCCGTCCGCCGCGGCGCCGTCGTGGTACGAGAAGGGGCGGCGCAGCATCGCCGCGCCGTTGTTCTGCTCCGGCGCCGAGATCCGCGCGTGGGCGTTCGACGGGATCACCAACTGCCCGTCCGCGGAACGGTCGTCGAGCGCCAGCGCAGTCGTCTCGGAGCCGCCCGTCAGCGGGGCGCCGTCGGACTTGCGCCGCCCGATGACCCGCTCCTGCTCGGGCAGCGACAGCCGCTCCCAGGGGTCGAGGAGCATCCGGATCCGCCGGACGACCGCGTACGAGCCGCCCGCCAGCCACTGCGAATCCGGCGCGTTCCCGGTGGCGGGGACGAAGATCCGCTCGTCGAAGTCGGGGTCGGCGGGCTTCGGGTTGTTGGTGCCGTCGACCTGCCCCATCAGGTTGCGCGCGGTCATCGGGCGGCCCGTGGCGCCCGGCGCCCGGTTGAAGCCGGCCATCTGCCAGCGCACCCGCGCCGCCCCGCCCGCCTCCCGCTGGAGCGCGCGCACCGCGTGGAAGACGACCAGCGCGTCGTTGGCGCCGATCTGCACCCAGACGTCGCCCTCGGAGCGCCGCGGGTCGAGCTGGTCCGACGAGAAGGCCGGCAGCGGGTCGAGGCCGGCCGGGCGCCGCGCCGTCAGCCCCGTGCGGTCGAAGAAGGTGCGGCCGAAGCCGAAGGTGAACGTCAGCGAGGACGGCCCGGCGTCCAGGGCCACGCCCGTGTCGGCCGACGGGGCGGGGTCGCCCGCCATCAGCGCCGCCGCCAGCGCCGACCAGCGGCGCAGCAGGGCCGCGGCCTCCTTGCGGCCCGCCCCCGCCGCCAGGTCGAAGGCGAGCAGTTGGCCGTGGGCCTGCAGGGGGGTGGTGATGCCCGCCTGGTGGGTGCCGTGGAACGGCACGGCCGTCGCGCCGACCGACGTCAGTGCGGTCGGCGCGTCGTCGGCGGTGACGGCGTGCGTCACCGCGCCGCCCGCCCCGCCGAGCGCCAGTCCGCCGGCACCGGCCGCCGCCGCGGTCGAGAGCACCCGCCGCCGGGACGGCCCGTCGGGGGCGGACGGCGCAGGGGACGGGTCGGTGCGGGCTGCGGCCGGTTCCACCGGCGGCTTGCGGGAGTCCAGGGGTGCCACGGTCGCTCAGCCGATCCTCACGTGCTCGTCGACGGTCGTCTGGTCGATGTCCGACGTCCGCACGGTCACCTTGACCTGCCATTCGCCGGGCATCGGAATCTGTACGGAGCCCGCGCTCCAGTGGCCGGGCGCCACCTTCGCGAGGGTGACCGGCAGCGGGCCGATCTCCTTGTCCTGGAGGGTGAACGACACCCGCACCTCGGGCGCGTCCAACGGCTTGCCGTCCGCCGCCGCGACCCACAGGTGCAGCTCGTTCCCGCCGGGGCGCGCGGGCCCCAGGGTGAGCCGTACGGTGCCCTTGCCGTTCGCGGCGCCCGTGTCGAAGGGGACCTCGACCTCGGCCGGGCCGCTGGACCCGGACGGCGCACCGTCGCCCGTCGACGCGGACGCGGACGCGCCCGGCGAGCGACCCGCCTCCTCCTGCGTACGGCCCGGTTCGGTGGCCGTCAGGACGGTGGTCACGGCCAGGACGACCACGGCGACGCCCGCCTCGATGAGGACCGAGCGGCGCAGCCGGGCCCGTACGGGATCGGCGTCCCGGGCCTTCTTGCGGCGGACGGTGGCCATGGCGGCGCGCTGGCGGGCGAGTTGGGCGGCGCGTACGGGATCCCCGACGGCGTCCGTCCCCTCGGCCTCCTCCGTGTCGAGGGGCTCATCGGTCTCGGCAGCCTCGTCAGGAGCCTCGGCCAGTTGCGCGGTCCAGCGCCGCGACACCCGGGCGATCGCCACGAGCGCGGCCACCAGCACGACCTTCGCGATCAGCAGCCGTCCGTAGTCCGTCCCCGTCAGCGCCGACCAGGAGCCGACCTGCCGCCAGGACTGGTACAGCCCCGTCACGGCGAGGACGACCACGCAGACGAACGCCACCCGGGAGAACTTCCGCACCGCCGACGCGTCGAGCGACGGCGCCCGGTGCAGCGCCGTCAGCAGCGCCGCGAGGCCGCCGAGCCAGCCCGCGACGGCGAGCAGGTGCAGCACGTCGACGGGCATCGCCAGACCGGTCTGGATGCCGGTCGAGGCGTGCTCCGACAGGGCCCAGGTCGCCGCGATCCCGGTGGCGACCACCGACCCGCCCACGCCCAGCCCGAAGGCGAGGTCCTTCTGTCGCTCGCGGCCCGGGTCGTCGTCCCCGTCCGCGCCGTCGTCGCCCGCCGGTTCGGCGGCGCGCCCGCGCTGCGCGTACGCCCCGAAGAGCACCGCGACGAACAGCGCCGCCACGCCGAGCAGCAGCAGCCGGGAGACGAGCGCCGTGCCCGTCTTCGTCTCCAGGACGTCCTGGAGCCCGTCCAGGTCGAAGGCGTCGGCGAGCCGGCCCGAGCCCGTGTACGGGGAGCGCAGCATCAGCATCGCCAGGGTGGCGACGGTCAGTGCGACCCAGCCGTACGCGACGAGCCGCTGAACCGGCCGTACGGACGCGCCCCGGGGCCAGCACAGCAGCACGAAGGCGGCTGCGCCGACCAGCAGCACGAAGCCCGCGTAGGCGACGTACCGCGCGACGTCGTACAGCACGCCGACGAGCCCGCCACCCGCCTCCCCGTCGGACAGGGAGACCGAGGTCGCCGAGGGCGCGCCGACGGAGAAGGTGAACGCGCCGGAGATGGGGTGGCTGTCGGCGGATACGGCCCGCCAGGCCACGGTGTAGGTGCCGTTCGGCAGGTCGGGCAGCAGGTCGACCGCGTAGGAGACCTTGCCGCCGGCCGACGTGTCGCGGACCTTGGCCGCGTTCGCGCGCTTGCCGCTCGGTTCGAGGACCCGGATCGAGTCGTCCCCCATGGCGATGTGCTCGGAGAAGCCGAGCGACACCTCCTTGGGGGCGGTGGCGACCACCGCCCCGTCCGCGGGGTTGCTGCCGGTGAGGGCCGCGTGCGCGCTCGCGGGGCCGGCCGCGGTCAGCAGCGCGGCCAGCACGGTGCCGACGAGCACGACCGCGGCCAACAGCGGTCGGTGCGGTGCCCGTCGGCCCGGGACGGTGGTTGCCATGTGTCGTCGCGTCCTTCGCTCAGTGGTGACTGGTCGTGGAACCGGTACCGGTCGAGCCGCCGTCGTCCTGCGACGGCTTCGACTTCGGCGGGACGTACGTCGGCTCCATGACGGGAAGCTCGACCCGGATCGGGTCGGACTTCTCGAAGCGCAGCTCGACGGTGACCTTGTCGCCCTTCACCGGTCGCTGCTTCAGCCGGTCGAGCATGATGTGGCTGCCGCCGCGTTCGAGCGCCAGCTCCCCGTCGGCGGGGACGTCGAACCCGTCGACCTTCCGCATCGTCTGCCCCTTCGACTCGTGGATCGTCACCTCGTCGGAGAGGGGGCTGGTGACGGAGGTCAGCCGGTCGGCGGCGCCGCCGTCGTTGCGGACGGTCAGGAAGCCGGCGCCCATGTCGCTGACGGGCTGCGGCATGAAGGCGCCGCTGACGCTCAGTTCGGGGCCGCTCGCCCCGTCCGCGCCGTCGTCGGAGCCCGACGAGCAGCCCGTGAGCGCCAGCGCCGCCGCGACCGCACCGGCTGTCCAGGGGAGCCGGTGGAGTCGTGGCCGGGGGCTCACGGCTTCTCTCCGCGCACCAGCTTCGGCAGGTCCTTCTTGTAGTCGTCGGGCGTGGTGTCCTCGCCGTAGACGACGTATCCCTTGTCGGTCTCCGGAGAGAAGGCCATGACCTGGGCGCCGTGCATGGAGACGACGGAGTCGCCCTCCTTCTTGGCCGGGTCGATGCCGATGCCGATCGACTTGGCCGCGGCCTGGATCTTCGCGAAGTCGCCGCTGAGGCCGACGAAGGAGGGGTCGCCCGCGCCCGGCAGCCACTTGGCGAGCTGGGCGGGGGTGTCCCGCTCCGGGTCGGTGGTGATGAAGACGACCTGGAGCTTGTCCTGGTCGGCCTTGGAGAGGTTCTTCTTGGCGATGGCGATGTTGCTCATCGTCAGCGGGCAGACGTCCGGGCAGTTGGTGTACCCGAAGAAGACCAGGGTGGGCTTGCCCTGCGTCTCCTTCCGCAGGTCGTACGGCTTGCCCTTGGTGTCGGTGAGCACGAGGTCGGGCTTCTCGAAGGGCTGGTCGAGCACGGTGCCCGGCTTGGCTTCCGGTACGGAGACCTCGGCGACGGAGCTCTTGCCGCTGGTGCTGCTGGTGGAGCAGGCGGAGAGAGTGAGCACGGCGGTCGCGGCGAGTGCTGCCGCCAGGGCGGTCTTCTTGCGCATGGAGGGAGTCCTGGTTCGAGGAGTGCGAGGAGTTCTGGGAGGGGTGCTGTTCTGTTGCGTGCGGTCGGTCGGGGAGTCGTCAGGAGGCGCGCCGGCGGCCCGCCAGCACGCCGAAGGCGACTCCCGCGGCCCCCACCAGGATGCCGACCACGCCGAGGACCCTTGCAGTCGCATCCGTGCCGTCGTCGGAGTCGTCCTTCGCGGCCTGGTCGGACGCCTTGTCACCGGCCTCGTCACCGGCCGCGCCGTGGCCGTGGCCCTCCGCGGCGGCGAGCTCCAGGACGGGCGCGGGCGACTCGGGCTCGGCCCCGCCCTCCTCCGCCGCCTCGATCCAGCGCACGACCTCCTTGTTGTCGTACGTCTGGAGCGCCTTGAAGACGACCTGGTCGGCCTTCTCCGGCAGCGGCCCGAGGGAGAGCGGGAACTGCTGGAACTGCCCCGGACCGATCTTGGAACCGTCCGCGGTCCAGGTGACCTTGGAGACCGCCTCGGTGACCTGCTTGCCGTGCACCGTCAGCGGCTTCGCGAGCTTGGTCTTGGTGACCTCGGCCCGCCAGCCGGGCACGGGCTGCGGCATCACCGAGGTCATAGGGTGCTCGGTGGGCAGGTTGAGCTCCAGCTTCACGGTGGACGCGTTGTCGCGCTCGTTCGGCACCTTGACGAAGACGGTGGCATAGCCGCCCCGGGCGGCCTCGCCCTGCGGCTGGACGCTGACGTGCGCGGCGGCCGGCCCGGCCAGCAGCACCGAGGCGACCCCGGCACCGGCCACGACGGCCACGGCCCGCAACGCGCGGGACGAAAGGGGCTTACGGGATGCATAGGAAGAAGCGTTCATGGTGAAGGCACTCCACGGTGTGGGAGGAACGGTGGGCGCGCCCGGGCGTACGCGGCAGGGCACTCCTCACCCAGGGGGCGCGGAGGCGCGCGAGGTGCGCGGGCACCGCGGTCGCACTCCCGTCGAGCGGACCGCGTCAGGCAGCGAGGGCGTACCGGACCGGCGGACCGCGCCTGATCACCGCGTGCTGAAGCGCCTCGGCCGCGGCCGGCGGCGGCTGGTCGTCCACCGCGCGCGCCGGGCGCACGCCCGGCGCCGGCAGGCGTACGAGACCGGAGCACAGCGCTCGTACGAGCGTGAGCGCCGCCCGCAACGAGCGCAGCCGGCCCGCCTCGGCCATCAGCTCCCGCGCCTCCTCGGCGGAGGAGGCGGACAGCCGGATCAGCCGGAGCAGCGCCAGGTCGCCGTGGCGCAGCAGCCACCCCGTCGCCAGCGCGGCCAGCAGGTGCGCCAACAGCATGGGCAGCGAGGGCAACAGCTCGGGCCCGGCCAGTGCCTCCTGCGCCGGGTGCACGGGGTGCGCCGTCGGCGGGGCGATCCCGGCCGCGGTCACGACCTGACGCGCCTCGGCGGGGGAGAGGGGCGCGGCGCCGACACCGCACACCAGCTTCGCGGCCATCCGCAGCAGCACGTCGTCCGCTGTCGGACCGATGCGGACCTGGTGCTGCTGGCCCACGCCGAAGAGCGCGTGCAGCGCGAGTTGGCCGAGGCCCAGCGCGACCGCGAGGGCCGGCAGGGCGCGCGCCCGGCCGGCGAAGGGCAGGACGAGGGCGAACGTTCCGGCGAAGCCCACCGCCACCGTCCACCACGGGACGCCGGCGCAGGCGGCGATGGCGTGCCCCGTCGCGGACAGCGCGACGCAGACCGCGGCGAACACCGCGGCCCGCAGCAGCCGGACACCGGCGCCGGCGCGCTCACCGGGGGCTCCGGTTCGAGCGGCTGCACCGGGCGCACCGGGTGGGAACGACAGGGACGACATGGCCGGCTCATCATCCCACCACGCCCCCGAGCGCGGTACGGCAGGTCCGTAACGCCCGATTTGATCACGCCGGACGATCACGGTCGGCCCGCGCCGTCGGCTCGCACGCCCCGGCCGGCCCTACACCTTCGCGCCACTGGCGCGCTTCCGCCGAATGAGCGCAATCACAGCAACTCCGCGCTTACGGACCGTGCCCTGGGGCAATACGTATCGGTATGTCAAGCCGCAGTCAGGAGGGCTAGAGCATGAGCATCTGGTGGTCTCTGCACTTGCGGCGCGAAGCTGCGAGCATCCCGCTCGCCCGGCGACTGCTCATCGGTGCGATGGAGACCGCGGGGGTGGATCCCGACATCTCCTTCGACCTCTCCGTCGCGCTGAGCGAAGCCTGTGCGAACGCCGTCGAACACGGCGGCGGGCCGGCCCCGGGCGATCCGTCGGGAGCCTCGGAGGCGTATCGCGTCACGGCGTATCTGGACGGCGAGAGGTGTCGTATCGAAGTGGCCGACTCCGGGCCGGGTTTCCCCGCCAGGACGCGGCAGGGCGGCTGCGCCCACGCGGGCGGCCTGCGCCAGGACGGCCGGGAGGGCCGGGAGGGCCGCGAGGCGAGAGAGGGTCGGGACAGACCCGAGCGGCAGGCCGTCGCCCTCGCAGAGGGCGGACGGGGGCTCTGTCTGATCGAGGAGCTTGCGGACCACGTCGACTTCAGCAACCGCCCCGGCCGGGGCGCCGTCGTCAGCTTCGACAAGGTCCTGAAATGGCGGGAGGACGCGCTCCTCAAGGTCTCCTGAGGGACCTCGGTTCGCGCGTCCTCCGCACGGCCGCTGCTCGTCAGCCCTTGAGCGAGGCCATCCACGTCTCGATCTCGTCGGCGCGGCGCGGCAGCGAGTCGGAGAGGTTCCGGTTGCCGTCCTCCGTGACGAGGATGTCGTCCTCGATCCGGACGCCGATGCCGCGGTACTCCTCCGGCACGGTCACGTCGTCCGCCTGGAAGTACAGCCCCGGCTCGACGGTCAGGCACATGCCCGGCTCCAGGGTGCCGTCGACGTACGCCTCGGTGCGCGCGGCGGCGCAGTCGTGCACGTCCAGGCCGAGCATGTGGCCGGTGCCGTGCAGCGTCCAGCGGCGCTGGAGGCCCAGCTCCAGGACCCGCTCGACCGGGCCCTCGACGAGGCCCCACTCCACCAGCCGCTCGGCCAGCACCCGCTGGGCCGCGTCGTGGAAGTCGCGGTACTTCGCGCCCGGCTTGACCGCCGCGATGCCCGCCTCCTGGGCGTCGTACACCGCGTCGTAGATCGTGCGCTGGAGCTCGGTGAAACGGCCGTTGATCGGCAGGGTGCGGGTGACGTCCGCGGTGTAGAGGGTGGTGGTCTCCACGCCGGCGTCCAGGAGCAGCAGCTCGCCGGAGCGGACCGCACCGTCGTTGCGGACCCAGTGGAGCGTGGTGGCGTGCGGTCCGGCGGCGCAGATGGAGCCGTAGCCGACGTCGTTGCCCTCGACGCGGGCGCGCAGGAAGAACGTTCCCTCGATGTAGCGCTCGCTGGTCGCCTCGGCCCTGTCGAGGACCTTGACGACGTCCTCGAAGCCGCGGGCGGTGGAGTCGCACGCCTTCTGCAGCTCGCCGATCTCGAACGCGTCCTTCACCGCGCGCGCCTCGGAGAGGTACACGCGCAGCTCTTCGTCGCGCTCGGCCGTGACCTTGTCGGTCAGCGCCGTCTCGATGCCGGCGTCGTGGCCGCGGACGACGCGGACCGGGCCGGTCGCCTCACGCAGCGCGTCCGCCAGCTCGCGGACGTCCTTGGTGGCCAGGCCCAGCAGCTGCTCGGCCTCGCCGAGGGAGGTGCGGCGGCCGACCCACAGCTCGCCCTGGCCGGACAGCCAGAACTCGCCGTTCTCCCGGTTGGAGCGGGGCAGCAGGTAGACCGTGGCCTCGTGGCCGTCGGCCGTGGGCTCCAGCACGAGGACGCCGTCCTCGGTCTGGTCGCCGGTGAGGTACACGTACTCGGTGGAGGCGCGGAACGGGTACTCGGTGTCGTTCGACCGGGTCTTCAGCTTCCCGGAGGGGACCACCAGGCGTTCGCCGGGGAACCGCTGCGACAGGGCGGCGCGGCGGTCGGCGGTGTGGGGGGCCTGCGGGATCGGCGCCAGGTCGTGGCGCTCGGTGTCCGCCCAGCCGCTCGCCATGTTGGCGGCGAGTTCTTCGGAGACGTCCGGGTAGAGGCCGTTCTTGCGCGGCTTGGCCGGCTGCTCTTCTTCTTCCGGAGTGCTCGGGTTGAGCTCTTCGGCCACGTCTGCCTCCTCGATGCGTCATCGGACCGACGTCCATCGTATGTGTCCTGTGAAGACGCTCTCCACAGGTGTGAGGAGTCAGACATTTCGGGTGTACCACTGGTCCCGGCCGGGTCCCGGCCGGGGGCCTTTGGATCCGGTCAGTCGAAGCGCGCGGCGAGCAGGACGACGTCGGGCCCGGCAGGTCCCGCGGCGTCCGCCGGCACCATGGCGTGCAGCACGTGGTCCGCGATCGCCCCCGGGTCCTCCCGGGCCGCCCTCGGCACGCTCGCCGCGGCGGCGTGCAGCCGGGCGAAGGCCCGGTCCATGGGGTCGCCGCCGCGCCGCAGCAGCCCGTCGGTGTACAGGAGCACCGTTTCTCCCGGCTGCGGGCACACCTCGATGCTCGGCGCCTCCCAGCAGGACAGCATCCCCAGCGGCGCCGACAGCGAGGTCTCCACGAACTCCGTGCGCCGGTCGCCGACCACCAGCGGCGGGGTGTGCCCGGCCCCGGCCAGCACCACCTTGCCGGCGGCGGGCTCGGCGTACGCGAAGAGCGCGGTGGCGGTCCGTGCCGGCTCCGTCAGCCGCAGCAGCAGTTCCAGGTCGGAGAGGACGGCGACGGGGTCCTCGCCCTCCATGACCGCGTACGCCCGCAGGGACGCGCGCAGCCGCCCCATCGCGGCCAGGGCGCTCGGCCCCGCCCCGCTGACCGAGCCGACCGCGAGCCCCAGCGCGCCCTCCGGCAGCGGCAGGGCGTCGTACCAGTCGCCGCCGCCGAGGGGGCCGGTGCGGTGCCGGGCCGCCAGCCGTACGCCGGGCACCCGCGGCAGCCGGCTCGGCAGCAGTTCCTCGGCGACCGTGGCGACGGTCTGCCGGGCCCGGGCCACCTCGATGAGCCGGGCCAGGTGCTCGGTGGCGTACCGCACGTAGAGGTGCATCAGATGGCGCCGGCGGTCGACCGGGGCGGCGGGCTCGTCGTAGAGCCAGACGGCCGCGCCGAGGGTGCCCGCGGTCTCGGACGCGAGGGGCTGGGTGTACGCGGCGGCGCAGCCGAGGCGCACGGCGACCTCCCGGCGCAGCGGGTCGAGCGTCGCGTCGCCGAGGATGTCGGGGTGGGCGACGGCCTCGGGGGCGGGGTGCCCGGCCGGGTCGCGGTGGCCCTCCAGGATGCGGCCGTACGCGGTGAGGGCGCGCGGCACGGTCTCGATGTGGCCGAGTTCTGCGTGGGACAGCCCGTACCCCCGAGTGAGACTCGTGAGGCTCGTCGGACCGGCCGGGCTGGTGACGTCGGTCGGGCCGGTGGGCGGTTCGAGGACGACCAGGCCGCGGCGGGCGCCGATGAGGGCGGCGCCGGCACGCAGCAGTTCGTCGAGGGCGTCGTCGAGCGAACCGGTCGCGGCCAGGCGCTCGGTGAGTTCGTGGAGGGTGGTCAGCTCGGAGACCCAGCCGGCGAGCCGGTCGTGGAGCGGGGCGCCGTGCGGGCCACCGTCCGTGACGGCGTTTGCCGTGTGTGCGGCATCGTTTGCGACGTCTTCGTCGGGAGCGGTCCGGTCGGACGGCGTCGCCGTGACGCCTTCAGCGAGGGCCGCCGAAGTCGCCGCAGTGTGCGGGGAGTGAGGACTCGGAGAGTCGATTCCGGCCACTTTCGGAAAGTGAGGGGCGCTCACGGGAGTGGTCTTTCCAATGGGCGCAATTCATGCAATAGCATCGCAAACCCCCGTGTCATTTCGCGTGCCTGACAATGGGTCCACATCTACACGCAGATGTAAGGGGATGTCCAGCATTGCACCAGTGGGATTGATGGTGTCTACGGGACTTTGGGAAGGCTTTGGGGTGTTCTTGACGGAGCGTTTCCAGCCTGGCCGTACGGTCGGTTCCGGGCATGCATGTATCGCGAACTTGGCTGGAAATTGCACCTGGCTGCCGCTCTTTGCGGTCGACTGAACGCGCTTGACAGTGATCCTTCAGCGGATTCCCCGGGGCGCGATGCCCGGGCGGGCGTCGCCGAGGGCGACTGCACGGGCGCGTCATACCGAACGTGGTGGGTACGAAAAGGGTGACGTCCGGCGGTCAGTTGGCATCGTCCGGAACCTGGCGACGGGCTCCGACGTCCTACTGTCCGTAGGGCCGAGACGGAACCCGGGAAAGAACCCCGGGCAGACCCCCGGGATGTGGGGAAGTGCCGGATCGACCCGTGTGTGCGGGTTTGACTCGGTGGTGTCGGTCACGGGACACGCAAGCACTGAGCGCGCATTCCCCGCCGTGCGTTTAATGGAGTAGGGCCCACGTTGGACCCTCGGGCGGCGATCCTGCCGCAGGCCACCGAGGGACGTCCGTGCCGACGGCACGGGTGGTGACGCGCCGACCAGCCGATCCGTACGTACGAGTACCCGCGTTACATGCGAAGGACGACGTACGTACACGCACGCAGTAAGTACATGCAGGGCGTATTCGTACGCACAGTGAAAAGCTGCACACATGGTGTGATGTGGACCTCGGCGTTCAACGGAAAGGAACGAGCGCTCATGCGCGAGATCCTCGGAAAGCGACGCAGGCTCCGGTTGTGGCGCAAGAAGGGGCCGGCACAGCCTGCACCGCTGGAAGCGGCGCTGACCTGCGCCGCATGGCGGTGGCCCGTCATTCCCGGGGTGGGACTGCCCGCGGCGGGCGGCGGCAACGGGCGGCGCTGCGCCTGCCCGGACCCCGAGTGCGTCGTCCCCGGCGCGCACCCCTTCGACCCCTCCGTCCTCGCGGCGACGACCGACGAGCGCATGCTCCGCTGGTGGTGGACGAACCGGCCGAACGCGCCGATCGTTCTGGCCACCGGCGGCGCGGCGCCTTGCGCGGTGAGCCTGCCGGCGCAGGCCGGGGCGAGAGCGCTGGCGGAGCTGGACCGGATGGACATGCGGCTCGGGCCCGTCGTGGCGACGCCCACGCGGTGGTCGCTGCTGGTGGCCCCGTACACCCTCGAACAGCTCGGTGAGCTGCTCTTCGCGCAGGACTGCGTGCCCAGTTCGCTGCGGTTCCACGGCGAGGGCGGCTACGTGGTGCTCCCGCCGTCGGAGACGGGCACGGGGCAGGTCCGCTGGGAGCGGGCGCCGCTGCCCGGCTCGGCCGCGCCGTGGCTGCCGGACGTGGAGGCGGTCGTGGACGCGCTGGTCGAGGCGAGCACGAGCGCTCCGGACGAGGGAAGCCGACTGACTTACTGAGTCCGGCCACGGGAATGACGACCTGACTGACGGCGCGCCGCGAGCAAGCGGCGCGCCGCCTCGTCGCCGCCCGGCGGAGCCCGACGGGCGGCGACCGGGGGCGGCGTCGCGGGGCGGGTCACCCGATCGGGTAGGAGTGGGCCGGAGTTGTACGGGAATCGGGTGCGCGGTTCGCCGTGCGCCCGCACTCCGTCGCTATCGTCGCCCCACCGCTGCCCCTCGCACGTGCCCCCGGCACGGCGTGGAGCCGGCCCCTTCTGTGCTTCTCCGCCTCTTTCCCGCTTCTGTGCTCCCCCGCGTTCCCGCTTCCCCGCGCCGTCCGCGCGATCGGCAGGTGACCCATGTCCGTGTCCGTCCGTGTGGTCGGGCTGGTTTCCGTCGTGATGGCCGCGGCGCTGGTGCCGTTGGCGGCGCGGGGCCAGGGGGTGCCTGGCGGCGCGGAGCGCGCGTACGGGGTCGTACGCACCGATCCGGGACCGTCGCTCCGACCGCCCGCCGGCCGCCCCCACCCCGCGCCGTCCGTGACCACCGCCGGCGTCTCCCAGGGCACTCCAGGTGCGCGGGGCGCTCGCGGCACTCAGAGTTCGGTGGCCACGGAGATCACTCGATCCACTCAAGGAACTGAAGGAACGCAGGTCCGAGTGCACTGCGGGCCGGAACTCACCTCGCCCGAAGGAGTGGAAGCCCAGACGTGTGTACTGGCCGATGGCCTTGCCACATGGGCACGTACGTACTACCGGAATGCCACGGGCGCGGAATTGACTTCCGTACTGACTCTGATGGGTCCGCAGGGACGCACGCTACAGATCAACTGCACCGTCGAAGCAGGTGATGAGCCGGGTGTCTGCGAGACCCCGAGAGAGCGTTCCCGGGGCGGTGCCGGTTATTCGGCGGTGGCGGAGTTCGCGGCGGCCGACGGTACCGCTGATCCGGCGGTCGACGGGGCGGCCGGGGCGGCGGCGAACGGGCTCGGGGGCGGTCGGCTGCTGCTGCGGGCCGGCAGCAACTCCGCGCGGGCCGGCGGGGGTTGAGCGGACGTCAAGGTTCCGGCCGGGGCGGGCGATCCAGCGCCCGGAAATGGAGAGGCCCGGTCGCTGGCGACGGGGGATGCACCAGCGACCGGGCTCTAAGAACGGTAACAAGAGATCTGCGGTTCGCAAATTCGATCTCGGCTATTCGGACACGGAAACGGCTGACAGTGGCGGGAGTTGTGACTGGAGTCACCCGGTAATGCCGCGCGGCGTACCGGGCTCAACCGCGGGTCCCGGGCCCGAAGGCGGCCGGGATTCCCGTCGGCGTCACGTTCCGGCCAGTTTCCCGGCCGCCTCCATATTTGGCGTGTTCAGCTCAGGGTGACCTGACGGTTGGTGAGTCCACCGCGTGCCCGACGCTCGTCCGCACTGAGCGGAGCGTCAGCTTCCAGTGCCTCCGCCAGTCGCTCGGCGAACTCGGCGGCCGGCTTCTCGCACTCCTCGGCGCCCATTCCGGTCGGCAGGTCCCAGACCGGGACGACCAGACCGTGCGCCCGGAACGACCCGACGAGCCGGGTGCCCTCGCCCAGCGAGCTGCGGCCGGCCGTGTGCAGTCGGGCGAGCGCGTCGAGCAGCTTCTCCTCGGCGTGCGGCATGACCCAGCGCAGGTGGTTCTTCTCCGGGGTCTCGCACCAGTACGCGGCGTCGACGCCGGCGAGCTTGACGGTCGGGATCGCCGCGGCGTTCGCCCGCTCCAGGGAGGCGGCGACGTCCGGCGTGGAGGACTCCGCGTCCGGCACCCAGAACTCGAAGCCGGAGTGCACCACGGGCGCGAACGGCGCGTCCACGTCGAGCAGGTCCTGGAGCCGTACGCCCTCGTCGGAGGCGGCGCGCTCGGCGCCGACCGGGCTGCCGGGCTCGGTGCGCAGCGCACGGGCCAGCGTCTCGCCCAGGTCGCGGCTGAGGTCGCCGGACGAGCCGTCGTTCTGGAGGCCGAGCAGGACGGAGCCGTCGTCGCGGCGCAGCGCGGGCCAGGCCATCGGCAGCACGGTCGCCAGCGTCACGGACGGCACGCCGTCGGGCAGCCCGTCCTTGAGGGCGAGCTCCACGGTGGCGGCGGGGACCAGCTCGCGCAGGGCCACCCAGTCGCACTCGCCCGGCAGCCCCTCGAAGGGCCGCTGCACTCGCTCGGTCACGGCGTGCGCCGCGGCCCGGCCGTGGCACGCCTTGTAGCGGCGGCCCGAGCCGCAGGGGCAGGGCTCGCGGGCGCCGACCACGGGCACGGACTCGGCCGCGCTGCCGGCGGACTTGCCGCGGCCCTGGGGCTGGTGCTTGGCGGCCTTGGTCTGGGGGCGCTTCTTGGCCATGGTGCGGCTTCTCCCGAATGCGGCGATGCGTGGTGCGGTGCTTGGGCGAGCCTAGTCGTCCGCCCCGCGGGCGGGGGCGCGGCACCCGAGACCGGGGCGCGTGCCGCTGGTGGGGCGGGGCGGCCGGGTGGTGCACGGGGGCGCACGGCCCTTGTGGGTCGCCCGCTCCCTGGTCTCCGGAGTGCCCCCGGTCAGTTGTGTCCGTCCTGTGTGACGCGCGTAGCGAAACGGTCGTGGCGCTGTCCATCCGTAACGAGCGCCCACACGGTCACCTCGCCGGCGGGGTCGTCGCGCACGCCCCAGTCCTTCGCCAGCGCCGTGATGATGTTCAGCCCGCGACCGCCGCGCGCGGTGACCGAAGGCGTCGACGGCACCGGCCGGGTGGGCCCGCCGCCGTCCGTGACCTCGACCATCAGCCGGCCGTCCAGATCCACGCGCCACGCGGCGCGCACGTCCCCGTCGCCCACTTCCGTACGCCCCAGCGGTCTGCCGTGCCGGCAGGCGTTGCTGAGCAGTTCGGAAAGGATCAGAATCGCGTCGTCGACGACCGATTCGGGCACTCCGCCCAGGCGCAATTGCTCGCGCATGCGGTGTCGCGCCTCGCCCACGCCGGCAGGGCCATGGGGTACGGCCATGCTCGACGACGTGGGCACTTCTTGTGCCACCACCAACGCCACCCCCGAGACCTCCTTTGCCCCACGCCACCGTCTGAATGCCCCCCTGGACTGGACCGGAAACCGGACCGGAGCCGCCCGGTGGGGCACGACTGACCGGCGAGTACGTTACGAATGCGCCGGTGCACTCCCCGTAGTGGTTGCCCTGGCCAAGCATGGTGGGGCGGAGGGTGGTGAACCGCACCGTAGGGGTACGAATGCGACGGTACGTCGCGGTCGACGGGCGTCCCGTGTGTGCTTCGTCTCTCCGCGGTTCTTCTTGGGTTCGGGCAGCCGTTCTTGAGGCGGGACTCAGCCGTGGCTGATGCGGGACTCAGCCCCGGCCGAGTTGGGCGAGCACCTGGCGCGGCCGGTTGGTGATGATCGCCTCGACGCCGAGGCGGGCGCACAGCTCCACGTCCTCCGGTTCGTTCACCGTCCACACGTGGACCCGCTGGCCGGCCCGGTGCAGCCGCTCGACGTACCCGGGGTGGTTGCGCACCAGTCGGATGCCGGGCCCGGCGATCCGCGAGCCGGCCGGCAGCCGCCCGTCGCGCAGCCGGGGCCCGATGAACTGCATCAGATAGACGGTGGGCAGGGTGGGTGCCGCGACCGCGACCCGGTTCAGGGAACGGGCCGAGAAGCTCATGATCCGCACCGGGGACTCCTCCGGGCCCGCGGGCGCCGCGAGCCCGAACCGGCCGAGGAGCTGGAGCAGCTTCTCCTCCACCTGCCCGGCCCAGCGCGTCGGGTGCTTGGTCTCGATCGCCAGCTCCACGCGGCGCCCGGAGTCGGCGACGAGCTCCAGCAGCCGCTCCAGCGTCAGTACGGAGGTGAGCGACGGATCCCCCCAGTCGGGGCTCTCGGTGGAGTCCTCGCGCCCCTTCCACGTACCGAAGTCGAGCGCGGCGAGGTCGGCGAGTTCCAGCGCGGAGACGGCGCCCCGGCCGTTGGACGTGCGGTTGACGCGGCGGTCGTGGACGCAGACGAGATGGCCGTCGGCGGTGAGCCGCACGTCGCATTCGAGCGCGTCGGCGCCGTCCTCGATGGCCTTCATGTACGCGGCCAGGGTGTGCTCGGGGGCGTCCTCCGAGGCACCGCGGTGGGCCACGACCTGGATGTGGGGCTGCCGTGCTGGGGTCACCGCGTCATGGTGTCACCGGCGCGGGCCGGGGCAGGGGTGGGGGTGTCGGATCGGGGCGCCGGTGCGGCCGTTGGCGCCGTGGCCGGAGTGGTTGGCGGCGCGGTGGGCGGCGTGGCTGACGGCGCGCCCATTATGTCCGTTGTAAGGGAATGCCGGGATACGCACAGCTCCTGCTTACAGTGGCCTGACGGGCCTTGGGAAATGCTTGTCTGAGACAGCTGCGGAGCGGATTTTCCGGCCGACCAGAGCTTGTGGACCTTAGAGGAGAAAAGCGTGAGCACCGAGAACGACGGCCACGAGGGCACTGCGCAGCCGGCCGCCCCGTCCGTACCTCCCGTGCCGGCAGCCGCTCCTCAGGGCCCGCCCCCGCCGCCGGCCCCGCCAGCGGCTCCCGCGCCCCCCGCCCCGCCGTCGCCCCCGGCGTACGGCCAGGACGCGACGCAGGTGCAGGACGCCGCGGCTGAGGCCCCGGCCCCGCCGGCCCCGGTTCACCAGGCTCCGGCGCAGGACGCGACGCCCGAGCAGCAGCCCGCGGCGTACGGCGAGGCGGCGCCGCACGGCCAGCCCCCGGCGCACGGCCAGCCCCCGGCGCACGGACAGTCCGCTGCGTACGGGCAGGACACGGCGCACGGCAAGTCCGGTGCGTACGGGCAGGACACGGCGTACGGCCAGAGCGTGGGTCATGCGCAGGCCGGCGCCTGGCCCCCGCCCCCGCCTCCGCACGCCGCGGCCCCCGGCAGCGGTGACGGCACGGTCTGGGGTGCCCCGGTCCAGCCCGCCGCCAAGCCCCCGCGCAAGCGCCCCGGCGCCCTGGCCGCCGCCGTCCTCGTCGCCGCCCTGGTGGCGGGCGCCGTCGGCGGCGCCGCGGGCTTCTGGGCCGGCGGTCGCGAGGACGGCCCCGACGACTCGACGACCGTCACCGCCTCCGAGATCCCCAAGGACCTCAAGCGCGACCCCGGCACGATCGCCGCGGTCGCCGCGAACGCGCTGCCCAGCGTCGTCACGATCGAAGCGAAGTCCGGCGGCGGCGACAGCTCCGGCGACCTCGGCGGCCGACCCGACTCCGGCACGGGCACCGGCACCGGCTTCGTCTACGACAAGCAGGGCCACATCCTCACCAACAACCACGTCGTCGCGACCGCGGCCGAGAACGGCACCCTCTCCGCCACGTTCTCGAACGGCAAGACGTACGACGCGGAGGTCGTCGGCCGCGCCGAGGGCTACGACGTCGCCGTACTGAAGCTGAAGGACGCCCCCACCGGGCTGACCCCGCTCGCCCTCGGTGACTCCAACAAGGTCGCCGTCGGCGACTCCACCATCGCCATCGGCGCCCCCTTCGGCCTGTCCAACACGGTCACCACCGGCATCATCAGCGCGAAGAACCGCCCGGTCGCCTCCGGCGACGGCGACAAGAACTCCTACATGAGCGCCCTCCAGACGGACGCCTCCATCAACCCCGGCAACTCGGGCGGCCCGCTCCTCGACTCCCGCGGCTCGGTCATCGGCATCAACTCCGCCATCCAGTCCACCGGCGGCGGCCTCGGCCAGTCCCAGGCCGGCTCCATCGGCCTCGGCTTCGCCATCCCCATCAACCAGGCGAAGAACGTCGCGGAGCAGCTCATCAAGACCGGCAAGCCGGTCTACCCGGTCATCGGCGCCGTCATCGGCATCGCCGACCCCACCACCACCGGCGCCAAGATCGCCCCCGAGGGCACCGGCGGCGCCCCCGCCGTCCCGCCGAACGGCCCCGCGGCCAAGGCCGGCCTGAAGCCGGGCGACGTCATCACCAAGCTGAACGACAAGCCCATCGACAGCGGCCCCACCCTTATCAGCGAGATCTGGAACCACAAGCCCGGCGACCAGGTCACCCTCACCTACGAGCGCAACGGCAAGGAATCCACCACCCCGGTCACCCTCGGCTCCCGCACCGGCGACAGCTGACGCGACACCCCTGGGCCCCGTCGACCACGCGTCGGCGGGGCCCTGCGCGTTCCTGAAGAGGAGAGGCCCCACGGCTCCTCCGCCGTTCGCCACGCGGCCGCCCGCCCGGGTGCTCGGCACCAGGTCCGTTTCCAGGTAGCCCGCCGCCCGCTTCTTGTCGCTCGACGAACTGGCAAGCGTCTGCTCGACGGAGCTTCCGGATCCCATGGCACCCCCCGCTACGGTCGTGCCTCACCCGTCGCGCGCCCAGCAACCGGTGAACACAACCTTGTTGGGGGCGTCAGCGGCTCCTCATCGAGCCTCGGTGCGCATTCCGATATCCGCGCGGAAACGCGTACAAGCCGTACCCAATTGAGGCCCGTTGGCGGCCATCGGCACGGCCGATGCGAGCCGCGGGGCTCGTGCGGCAGGCGACGTGTGCCCTTCCCGCGTACCGGCACCCCAAGAGAACGAGGCCAACGCGCCGAGTAGGCTTCCTGCTTCCCGCCCAGATCCCCGGACCGGAGTCCACCATGACCGCAACCCGGTTGACCGCAGCAACGTCGATCTTCACGGCAGTGGCCGCCAGTGCACTGCTCGTCGGGTGCTCGGCCGAGGCCGAGGTCAGAACGTCCGAGGCGAAGATGTCCAAGAACAAGCTGGCCGACACGGTGGCCGAGAAGCTCGCCGAGACGACGGGTCAGCCGAAGCCGAAGGTCACCTGCCCCGACGACCTCGCCGGCAAGGTCGACACCACCACCCGGTGCGAACTCACGGCGGGCGACGGCAGCACCCTGGGCGTGACGGTCAAGGTGACCTCGGTCGAAGGCGACCAGATCAACTTCGACATCAAGGCTGACGACACACCCACGCCAGCCACGAACTGACCCCAAAGCTCACACTCCCCTCCCGGCCCAGCCCCACCCTCCGGTGGACACTCCTCCGCACCGAGCCCCTCCAGCCGGTACTCTGTACCCCGCTCCGCGCCGGACGAGGCGGGGCGCTGGGTGGGTTGCCCGAGCGGCCTAAGGGAACGGTCTTGAAAACCGTCGTGGCGCGAGTCACCGTGGGTTCAAATCCCACACCCACCGCGTGCAGATCAGCGTATGCGCTGGTCAGAAGGGGTGCCCCGCGCTGAGGGGCACCCCTTCCGCATGTGGCCTGTCCCTCTCTGATTCCCCTCTGGCACGTCGCTGACCAGTGTCTGCGGACCAGGGGTGGACCAGGTTTCGACCTGGAGAACCGAAGCCACAGGTTGGAGCCGGTATCCATCTGCTGGTGCTGGTGCTGGTGCTGGTGCTGCGGTGCGACGGAATGTCGCCGCGCGCTCGGTGCCGTCACGTCCGTAGTGACTGCCGCACGCGCTTCATGATGGCGTCGCGCTGTGCCGCCCGTCGCGGGCCGGGGCACGCGTGGCCGCCCCACGCGGCGCCGCCCATGGAGTGGGTGCCGAGGCCGCGGCCCTGGGGGGTGTTCGTCACTTCGAGGGGCCAGGCGTGGACGCGGGCGCCCCAGGTGTAGACGTGGGCGACGGCTTCGATCTGGGCTGGGGTGAGGGGTTTGCCGGTGAAGCCGGACGTTTCGATCGAGGCCCAGTCGGCGTTGCCCGCGCGTTGGGTCCAGGCGCGGTCGTGGATCGATACGTACTGCTCGATCTCACCCGCTTGCGACACCCAGAAGTGGGCCGAACTCCGCGTCCCGGGGGCGGAGAAGCGCTCGAAGAGAGATCCCTCGCCCTCCTGGACGTGCAGTATCAGGCCCCGTTGCACCTCCCGGCCGCCCGGGGTGAAGTTCGCTTCGATCGGCTTTCGGGAGATGCCTTCCATCCACCCGGGAGGGCTGGCGGCGGGGGAGGCCGACGTTCGACGGATGCCCTGTGACGGTGGCGGCGCAGCGGGTGCCTGCCGCGGTGGCCGGTCCGGTCGGAGGAGGAGGGCCGCCGACAGGGGGGTGAGGACGAGCCCTCCGCCGAGGGCGAGGACGCCGCGTCGGCTCGGCCGGCGGTGGGCCGGTGTCACGGACGCCTCGTACCGGTGGTGGTCGTCGCGCCGTTCTTCCCGGAGGTCACCATGGCGACGAGAGTGCCTCCGCAACATGGTCAGCACTGCATGAGCATGTGATGGGACGGCAACATCGGACCTCAAAGGCCCGCTCGCGGGCTGTCGTTGATCTGGCTCGCCCTGGAGTCCTGGGGCTGGACGCCACGGTGGAGCCTGGTCCGTCCCTGGGGACGGGTCTTCCCGCGCTGGGTGCCGTCCCTGCGCGGAAGGCGCGTCCCGCGCTGGCTCCCCCCATCCCCGCGCTGATCGGCGCCGCGCCCCTCCTCCCGTACGGGGTGATCGGAGTCGGTTACCCCGCCAGGCAGACGGGACTTCGAAGACACGACCTAGTGCGCGCCCGCCAAGCTCCCCGCCCACACCGGCGGCCTCCGGTCCGCCCACGGGCTCGCCTGCTCCAACTGACCCGCGAGGCGGAACAGGCGGCCCTCCAGTCCGTAACCCGACGCGAACTGCATGCCGATCGGGAGGCCGGTCGTCGGGTCGGGCGGTGCGGGGACGGACATCGCGGGGGTGCCCGACACGTTGAAGGGAGCGGTGAAGGGGGAGTGGTCGAGCAGACGGCGGAGCCAGCCGAGGCCGTCCAGGGACTCGGCGCCCTCGGCGTGGGTGCCGAGGGGGACCGGGAGGTCCGGGGTCGTCGGGGTGAGCAGGACGTCGTACGCGGTGAAGTGGCCGGCCAGGGTGCGGGCGACGCGGTTGCGGACCGCGAGGGCGGCGACGAGTTCGGGGCCGGTGACGCCCCGGCCGTACGCGTAGCTCGCGAGGACCGGCGGCTCCAGGGTGGTGGAGTCGATCGGCCGGCTGAAGGCGGTGGCCAGTTCGTCGATGGAGGCCGTGAGGTTCGCCGTCCACTGGCGGGCGCTGGCCAGCACGAACTCGTCCCAGTCCACGCCGAGGTCGACCTCCGCCCCGACCTCCGTCACCCGGTGGCCGAGCGATTCGAGGAGGCGGACGGTGCGGGCGAGGGCGTCGGCCACGGGCGGGGTGGTGCGGTGGCCGCCCCACGCCTGGGCGAGGACGCCGATGCGCAGTGCGCCCGGGTCGCGGGTGACCTCTTGTGCGTACGGGCGCGGCGGCTCGGGCGCGACGTAGGGGTCGCCCGGCTCCGGGCCGCGGATCTGGTCGAGCAGCACCGCGCTGTCGCGTACGGAGCGGCTGACGCTGCCGTGGACGGCGAGGCCGTTGAAGACCTCGTCGAAGTGGGGGCCCGCGGAGACCCGGGCGCGGGTGGGCTTCAGGCCGAAGAGGCCGTTGTGCGCGGCGGGGACGCGGATCGAGCCCGCGGCGTCGGTGGCGTGCGCGATCGGGACGACGCCGGCGGCGACGGCCGCGCCCGCGCCCCCGCTGGAACCGCCCGCGCTGCGCTGCGTGTCCCAGGGGTTGCGGGTCGCGCCGTACAGCACCGGCTCCGTCGTGTTGCTGTACGCCATCTCCGGCGTGGAGGTGCGGCCGAACGTCACGAGGCCGGCGCGGCGGAAGCGGTGCATCAGGGCGGAGTCGACGTCGGCGGTGTGGCCGGCGGCGAGCCGGCTGCCGAGCTCCATGCGCCGGCCGGCCATGAAGACGGCGATGTCCTTGATGAGGAAGGGGACACCGGCGAGGGGCGAGGTGCTGCGGGGGGTGAGGGCGTTGTCGGCGGGCCAGGTCTCCACGACCGCGTTGATCTGTGCGTCGACGACGTACGCGGCCCGGCGCGCGGCTGCCTCCACCTCGTCGGGGGCCACCTCGCCCCGGGCCATCAGCTCCGCCAGTCCGACCGCGTCGAAGTTCACGTACTCGGCAACCTTCACAGTCCCTCTCCCAGTCCAGTCGTCGACGACGGATCGCCGGATCGATACCGTTCGGTTCTTTACGGTACCCATCGGTATCGCTCGGGACGTGCTGGTACCGTAACAGGGGTGCAACGGGCCGGTCCGCACCACACCGGCCGTCACACCGGACCTCCAGACGTCCGGATGCCCGGATGTGAGAGAACGAGCGAGCGGGTAGTCATGGCATCGACCGCCAGCAGACCGAGCAGGGTGGCGAAACTGCCGCCGCGCGAGCGCATCCTCGACGCGGCCGAGGAGCTCTTCCAGCGCGAAGGGATCCGACGGGTCGGCGTGCAGGCGATCGCCGAGCGGGCCGAGACCACCAAGATGGCGATCTACCGGCACTTCGAGACCAAGGACGCACTGGTCGCGGAGTGGCTGCGGATCGTCGCCGCGGACTACCAGGCGGCGTTCGACCGGGTCGAGGCCGAACATCCCGACCGGCCCCGGGAGCAGATCCTCGGCCTGGCCCGCTTCATCGCCGACGGGCTGCCGGCGATCTCGCACCGGGGCTGCCCGTTCATCAACTCGATCGCCGAACTGCCCGACCGCGACCACCCCGCACGGCGGGTGATCGAGGAGCACAAGGCGCTCCAGACCCGCCGACTGGTCGGGATGTGCACCGCGGCCGGGCTGCCCGACCCCGAACAGACCGCGGCGGAGATCACCTTCGTACTGGAAGGCGCGCAGGTCAGCACGCAGAACGGCAGCATCGACGGGGCGGGGGAACGGCTGCTGCGGATCGTCGAGGGGGTCGTGGCGCGGCACGCCTGACGGTGTAGCCGGGGCCCGGGCCGGCGGGCTCCCCTATGTCGCGGAATGCCGTCGATTGACGGCGATTGCCCTACGGAAAACCATTGGCGCGCGCCCTCCGCCTCGAAAAGCATGGGGGATGCGCTCAGACCTCCAGCACCCGCAGCACGCTCAGCACTCGCAACACCAGTGGCACCTCACCGACGACGCCGGCGACTTCCTCGCCCACGCCGGCGACTTCCTGCGCTCCGACCCCGTCCTGCACACCACACCGCTCTCGGTCACCGAGAAGCTGCGCACCCAGGGGCCCGGCGCGTACGGCCCCAAGGCCCCCGTCCTCGGCCGGTTGGAGTCGGACGGCGAGGTCCGCGCCACCTTCCACCGCCTCTCGGGCGGCGGCCTCAGCCCCACCGCCCTCACCCCCGAGCAGGCTGACGGCCTCGCCGCGCACCTGCTCTCCCTCGGGCACACCCTGCCCCACGTCACCGCGGAGGAGAGCACCGCGAACGCCTTCGCCGAGGCGTGGCAGCGGCGTACGGGCGCGACGTACGCGCCGCGCGTACGGCTCCGGCTGAACCGGCTCGGCACGCTCACCCCGCCGGACCCCTTCCCCGAGGGGCGCGGCCGACTGGTGGGCGAGCCGGAGCATGAGCACCTGATGCAGTGGTGCCGCGAGTTCGCCGCGGACGTCGGCGAGGACGTCACCATCGACGCCGACACCTGGGCCGGCACGCGCTTCGCCGAGAAGCACTACACGTACTGGGAGACCCCGGACGGCACGCCCGTCTCCATGGCCGGCGTGAATCCGCTGGTCGGCGGCCAGGTCCGGATCGACCCCGTGTACACCCCGGCCCACCTGCGCGGACGCGGCTACGCCGGCGCCGTCACGGTCGAGGTCAGCCGGGCCGCGCTCGCTGCGGGCGCCAAGGAGGTCGTGCTGTACACGAACGCGGCGAACCCCACGAGCAACGCCCTGTACCAGCGCGTCGGTTACGTCCCTGTGGCCGAGGTCGTCGTGTACGACTTCTCCTATCCGGCGGACGGCGCTGCACCGGCGGACGGCGCTGCACCGGAGGCCGCAGGGACGGAGGCCGCCGGCTGAGCGTCGGCGAACTTGTCGGCGAACTCCTCGGCGAGCATGCCCATCAACACGAGGTCGTGGTGCCGACCGGCCGTGAACACGTGGTCCCGAAGGCGCCCCTCCTCGACGAAGCCGAGCCGGCGGTGGAGCGCCAATGACGGCTCGTTGTGGGCGAGGATCCGCGCCTGGCACTTGTGGAAGCGCCGCTCGCTGAACATGTAGCGCAGCAGGAGGACGGCGGCTTCCGACGCGTAGCCGCGGTGTCGATGGGTGGCGCCGATGGTGACGCCGTACTCGAACCAGCCAGCGCGGGCGTCGGCGTGGTGCGACCCGACCGCGCCGACGATCTCGCCGCTGTCGACGGCCTCCACGGCCAGTTGGAACCGATCGCCGTCCCCCGCTCCGGCCGTGGCGCGCTCCCGCGTCCAGTTTCGGTGTTCCTCGGCGGATCGAGGGGGCTGTATGAGGTCGCCGAGCCCCTCCTCGTCGACGGCGAAGCGCATGAACGCCGTCCAGTCGTCGGGCTCGATGCCCCGCAGCCGTACGCGTTCGCCCGTCCAGAAGGAGGTCATCCCTCATTTGATCACCCGGGAGTGCGGGCGGGGAACGGAGCGGTGCGAGGGCGGGTTCTGGGTCGGCACGCGCTTTATTCGAATAAGAGTTCGGATTCGGCGGGCGTTCTGCGCCGTGAGTGACTAGCGTGAAAGCGGAGGCACCGGACGGCGCCAACGATCGGGAGGCGGCACAGCCATGACCGTGAAACCCCAGGGAACTCCTGTCTGGGCCGACGCGATGTTCGCGGACGTCGAGGGGGCGAAGAAGTTCTACGGCGCCGTTCTCGGCTGGACTTTCGGGGAGATGCCGTCGGATCAGGGCGCGTACGCGCAGGCTTATGCGGACGGGAAGGCGGTCGCCGCCGTCGTCCCGCCGATGCCCGGCGAGGAGGGCACCTCGCGCTGGTGCCTGTACCTGGCCTCGTCCGACGTCGCCGCCACCGCGGCCGAGGTGCAGCGCCACGGCGGCCGGGTGCTGCTGGAGCCGACGCAGGTCGACGACCTGGGGGTGCTGTGCATCGCCAGCGATCCCGACGGCGTCGTCTTCGGCGTGTGGCAGGCCGGGGTGCACGAGGGCTTCGAGGCGACGAAAGAACAGCCCGGCGCGTTCTGCTGGGCCGAGGTCTTCACCCGTGAGCCGGCGCGGGCGGACGCCTTCTTCCCCGCCGTCTTCGGCTACACGTCCCAGCAGATGGACGACCCGAACGTGGACTTCCGGATCTACCACGTCGAGGGCGAGCCCGTCCTGGGGCGGATGAAGATGACGGACGACTTCCCGCCCGAGGTGCCCCCGTACGTCAACGTGTACTTCAGCGTCTCCGGGTGCGACGAGGCCGTGGCCCGGGCGACCGGGCTCGGTGCCGTGCTCCGCTACGGGCCGGTGGACAGCCCCTTCGGGCGCTACGCCTCGCTCACCGACCCGCAGGGCGCCGACTTCTCGATCCTGGACGTCACCCACCTCACCGGCGAGGAGCCGGAACTGACCGACCTCCCCTGACCCCGTCCGGCACCGGCGCGGCCAGCACGTCCTGCGCACCAGGTATGTCCGGTGCATCGGGTGCACCCGGCGCTTCGGCCACGTCCGCCCCGGCTTCCGCGTCCGCCGCGGTCAACCACGCCGACAACTGCCGCAGCCGCAACCGCCGCGGGGCATACGTACTCGGGTCCGCGATCAGCTCCCGCATCCACCCCACCGCTTCGGCCACCGCCTCCGCCCGCTCGATGTCCATCAGCAGCCGCAGCTCCGACTGCTGCGGCGGATACGGCATCCCGATCGCGTGCCGCCACAGCTCCAGCGCCGCGGCGCGCTCACCCAGCGCCGCCAACCCCTGGGCGATGTCGCAGAGGTGTTGCCAGGTGAGTTCGCTGTGCTCCTTCGCCGTCTCGACGACGTACGGGATGGACGTACGCCCTTCCAACTCGCCCAGGGTCTCCAGGGCCAGCAGCACGTCCGTGCTCTGCACCGTGCCGAGGTCGATCAGCTCCCTGGCGAAGTGGCAGGCCGCGGCGGAGAGTTGCGGCGCCTCCTCCTCGTAGCCGGCGAAGGCGTCCAGGACGCCGTGCAACCAGGCGCTGTTGATCGCCAGGCCGGGGCACTCGTCCCAGATCGTCCGCAACTGCTCGGCCGCGCCCTCGCCCGCCACCTGCAGCAGGACGTCCACCGACTGTTGGTAGCGCTTGTGGGACAGATTGGGCGTGCGCAGCGCGCACTCGGCCAACTCGCCCGCCTCCGCACGGGCGCCCGCGTCGAGCAGCACCTCCGCCGTCTCCGCCCGTGAGTACCCCTCAAGGAGCCGGCCGCGGTCGATCCTCGTCATGACCTCGTCGACCACCGCCGGGCCGCCGGACGCCAGCCAGGTGGACACGACGGCGCCGCCCTCGAACGTGCCCCAACGGTGGTCGGTCAGGGTGTCCTTGGCCCAGTCGGCGATCTGCGACTCCGCCGCGAAGACGGCGATCGACGAGAGCAGCGCGGCCGGGGTGTCCAAGTCGTGCCCCTGGTCGGCGCTGCTGCCGGCGACCGCCTCCAGCACCGTCGCCACCGCGTCCGCGCCCCGCACCTTGACCCAGGTCCTGGCCGCGGACGTGAGCGCCGTCGAGTCGGGGGTGCCCGAGCGCAGCACCTCGCCGGCGAGGAGCGCCGCCGCCTCCGACTCGCCGGCCTCCTCCAAGACCTTCGCGACGGTGGCCCGGCCCTGCTGGTCCACGGCGGGGCGCTGCTGCGCCAGCTGCGCCACGATCGCCGCCTCCGCCGGGATCGCCTGCGTCCAGGCTTCCGCGGCTTCCTTGAGCTGGGGCGAGCCGGCGAACGGGTCCGTCAGCACCTCACGCGCCAGGGTCGCCGCCTCCTCGGGCTGGCCCAGCCGCTCCAGCGCCACGGCGGACCGGGCCCGCAGGAACACGTTCGACTCCGGCCCGTGCGCGAGGGCCCAGGCGCGCCGGCGCACCGCCTCGCGCGCGCCGTCCCCGATCGAGCAGGCCACCTCGGCGGCCCGCGGCACGGCCCCGTAGATCCACCCCAGCACGGGGCCGAGCAGCCGCTCGGCCTCCTCCGCCTCCCCGGCCTGGCTGTACCCCTCGACCGCGTACAGCCGCAGCATCGGGCCGAGCGGCTCCGACGACGCCATGCGCGCCAGCCGCTCCAGGACGCTCGGCCGGCCGCCGAGGCCCCCGAGGACCTCCAGCGCCTCCTCGCTGTCGTCCACGTCGGCGTTGCGCGCGACCGCTTCGAGCCGGTCCAGGACCAGGGACTCCTCCGCCTCCCCCAGGGACACGCCCTCCGCCAGCAGGAGTCCGGCGAGCAACGACCGCTCGTGCCCGCCGCGCGTACCGGCCAGCAACTCGCCCGTGATGCGGCCCCCCGCGCACTCGGGGCGCTCGGACCACATGCAGAACACGAACATCACGAACGTCTGCTCGTCGTCCTTGTAGGCCCGCCGGATCCAGTCCTCGACGTCCGGGAACTCCGGCGGGATCTCCAGGGCGTACGACTGCGCGGCCATGAACTCCGCGAACGAGTGGTGCAGGAAGCGGTAGTCGTCGTCCGCGGGCACCAGCAGCCCCGTGCCCTGGAGGAACTCCCGGATCTCGGACTCCCAGCCCGCGGGCAGCGGTCGCCCGGCCGCGTGCTCCCGCACCCAGCGCAGCGCCGCCTTTGCCAGGGAACCCTCGCCCTCCGTGCGGCACCGGCCGAGGACGCCCAGCACTTCCTGCTTCTCCCCCTCCAGCCAGAGGTGGAAGGCGCGCCGCTCGGGGTCGTCGCGATGGCGCCGGTTCAGCTCGGCGCGGACCGCCGCCGCGCTCTCGCCGCGGGTCAACAAGTGTTCGCAGAAGCGCTGGTAGAGGCTGAGCCGACTGGTGGGCAGCGGGCGCGAGCGGTCGACCGTGGCGTTCACCGCGGCGATGGTGGCGAGCAGCGGATTGCGGACGAGCTCCTGGAGGCGGCCGTCCCGGGTCTCCTTGAGGAACCGGTCGGCGGCGGCGCGGGCCCGCTCCTTGTCCCCGTCGTACTGCGCCGCGAACCACTTGCCGGCGAAGTCCCGCAACTCGGCGTCCCGGAAGGGCTCCATCCCGTACGCGCCGACGAGCGGCGTGCGCAGCGGGGCGAGTTCGGACTCGGGCAGGGGGCGGGTGGTCACCACGAAGCGGTAGTCGCTGCCCGCGCGCGCGTGTTGGGCGATCGTACGGATCACTCCCGTGCGCGCGTCGTGGTCCGCGATTTCGTCCAGGCCGTCCACCATGACCAGCCAGCGCACGCCCTGCACCCGGCCGGCGAACAAGGCCGGGTCCGGATCGGCGACCAGGCTGCGGCCGAGGGTGCGCCGGGTCGCCTGGCACAGCACCGCGCTCCACGACCCGCCCTGGTCGACGAGGGTGCGGGCGGCGATACGCAGCGGGATGACGGGCTCGGGCACCGGCGCTTCGAGGCTGGTGTCCTGGCGGAGCCAGATCCGCGACAGCGTCCAGGCGAGATGGCTGGAGAGGGTCGACTTGCCGGCGCCGGGCTCGCCCGTGATCAACAGGTGGTCGTGGCGGGCGAGGGCGTCGGGGACGGGCAGCACCGCATCGAGCGCCGGGCCCTCATCCCGCGCGGAGTCCGTGGAGCGCCGGGCGCCGTCGCCGGCGGTCCGCACGTCACGCGGGGCGTGGCCCTCGCCGGCGCGGGCGGAGGCGCGGATCCGCGGGCGGACGTACACCGCGGACATCGGCGGCTCCTCCACCGCGAGCCGATCGTACGGAAGGCGCTCCACCGCCTTGCTCTGGGCCTCCACCAGATTGCGCAGGGCGAGGTCGGGCAGGGGGAGCTGCGACCAGGAGGTGAGGTGCGGGGCCCGGTCCGCGAGGCGGTCCGCGGCGGCGCGGTCCACGGCCTCCTTCGCGCGGGTCCACAGGGGCTCGACCTCGGCGGGGTCGCGGCCGAGGGCGACCGCGAGGGCGCGCACGACGTCCAACTTGAGGAACCGGGCGGCACCGTGGATGCCGTACACGACGTTCTTGTGGGCGATCTCGGCGCGCACGACCGCGTTCGGACTGGGGTAGCCGGCGTCCGCGATGGCCTGACTGAACCAGGCGGCCAGCTCTTCCAACTCCGGGTAGCGCTTGGGTCCGTCGTCCTTCGGCGGGCGATCTCCGGCCATGGATTCCCCATCCCCCTCCGCTGCTGCGGTCCGGCACCCGGTGTGCTGAGCTTCTCGAATTTCCGGGTGCTTCTTCAGCCTAGAGGGAAACTGACGACGCGTCGGAGGGTTGTGGACAGACCGCGGTCGAGAAGCCGTCGCCACCACCACTCATCCACAGGAGAGTGCCATGGGAGTGTCGGCACTAGCGGGTCTACCTGGGCTGATGGCGGAGCAGCACCCGATGCCGCTGACTGTTCTGATGGTCCTACCGGCGATCACGGCCGTGCTGCGGACGAGGTGCGGTCAGGTGCCGGTCATGCGGCGCGCGGAGGCGATCGTCGCGCGGGCTTCGCGTTCGGTGAGGCCCGCGCGGACGGCCGCGTCGGTGAGGGCGTCGGCGAGCGCGTCCCCGAAGCCGTTCTCGTACGCACGGCAAGCGGCCCAGAAGAGCCGGGTGTTGCGCTGCCCCTCCTGCGCGGCGAGGACGAAGTGGACGAGGCCCTGGGCGCGACCGGGGTCGTGAGCGGTGCCGTGGGAGGTGCGGGTGGGGTGGTGAGGGCGCGCGGGGGGCGCGACAAGGTGCAGAAGAGCGCGGGGGCAGGGGGCAGGTGAGAATCGGGCGCTCCCAGGCGCGAGTCGATACGTCCCCTGGGCGGTGACCGAGCCGGGGCCGACCAGGTAACCCCCAGCTCCGCGTACGTCGATGCCGGGCGCGAGCCGGCTCGCGGAGTTGGGGACGACGACGTCGGCGGGGCCGGTCAGCCAGAGGTGTCGGCCGCCGCTCGGGGTCAGGACGGTGACCGTCTCGGGGATCGTGAAGAGGTGCCGCAGGGCGAGGTCCCGGAGCGATGACAAGGAATCGGCCAGGGCGCGGTCGGCACCGCGGCCCGTGCCGGCGGCGCTGTCACCGGACCCGTTCGCTCCGAAGACGTCCAGGTCGATGCCGATCAGATGGTGCGGGGGCCGGCCGCAGGCGATGCCGTACCCCGTGGCCCAGGGCGCCGCG
Organism: Streptomyces sp. NPDC048057; assembly: GCF_040653095.1. Taxonomy (NCBI): domain Bacteria; kingdom Bacillati; phylum Actinomycetota; class Actinomycetes; order Kitasatosporales; family Streptomycetaceae; genus Streptomyces; species Streptomyces sp. NPDC048057. Next base: position 176,937 of record NZ_JBEZNF010000004.1, on the reverse strand, counting down.
GCGAAGAGCGCCCGTACGGCCGCCGGGTCCGTGGTGGCGTCGTGGACGCCGTGTCCCGGGAACCCGCACTCGCCGCGGCACCGGTTCGGCAGGGCGTCCTTGCGGTGCGGCGAGCGCAGGGCCGGGAGCTTGGAGGCGGACAGCGGGATGACGGGGAGCCCGCGCTCCGCGGCGGAGAGGGCGTGGGCCAGGGCGAGGGTGACGGTCTGCCGATCGGTGATGGCCATGCTTCAGTTTCGTACGAGTGTTCGAAGAAAGGAAGGGTGCCATGTTGGCCAAAACGGTGCCGAAACGGTTCACCCCATGAGTTGGCCGGGTTCCGTACTGCGGCATCGATGGTTGGACGTCCCGGTCTGCGGTTTTGCGGGAGTGAAGGGGGTTTATCTGCTTGTCCTCACGCTTGAGGGCGAATCGCTCCGGGGCGGGTGGTTCGCCAGAGGATCGCTGGGCAACTCTGACTGCGCGACGTCGTGTTCAGATCCGGAGCGGTCGGCCAACCGCCCGGGATGTTGAGCGGAGCTCGGGCTCCGCAGCAGTGCACAGCACAGCAGTGGCCCGTCGGCACGTGCTCCTGCTGATCGATCTTTTGTGATTCTTGGAGGAAATGACATGGCAAGCGTCCGTACCGCCCGCGTTCTCGCCGCCGTCGCCGCCCTGCCCCTGACGGCCGCCCTCTTCACGGGCGTTGCCGCGGCCGACAACGGCGCCTTGGCGGGCGACGGATCCAATGCGGCCGTGGGCTCGATCATCGGCAGCGGCGTCGTCGGCGACAACCTGGGCAACTCCACCACCACCCAGCAGGTGGCCAGCGGACCCGGAGCCGCCAACCAGAACAACACCGCGAGCGTGAACGGTTCGGCCTTCACCGCCATCGACCAGGACAACGTGGCGGTGAACTTCACGCATCTGTGGTGGTAGGGGCCGGCCCGATGGGGGTGTGAGCAAGGGGTGAGCAGCCGCCTGTGCGGCGGCGCTTCGGCGCCGTCGCACAGGCGGTTTCGTGCGTGCGGCGATGACCTTGACAGCAATCCATTTCTGACGGACAGTCAGAAACCCGAAATCCGGACGACCCGGAGCATCCACACCCGTGCCCACGCACCCTACGCATCCGCACGTTCACGCATCAGCGCATCCACGCCCTTCCCCGCGCCCGGGAGGCCGCCGCCGTGCACCTCGCCCCGACCGAGCGTCAGCGACAGCTGCGCGCCGAACTCCGTTCCTACTTCCGGGACCTGATGCCTGACGGGACCCCGCCCGCGACCGACGCGGCGCAGCAGCGCGCCCTGCTGCGCCGCATCGGGGACGACGGACTGCTCGGGCTCGGTTGGCCCGTCGAGTACGGGGGCCAGGGCCGCGGCCCCGACGAGCAGTTCGTCTTCTTCGACGAGGCGTACCGGGCCGGCGCGCCCGTCTCGATGGTGACCCTGAACACCGTCGGCCCGACCCTGATGCAGTACGGCACCACGGAACAGAAGTCCTTCTTCCTGCCCCGCATCCTGCGCGGCGAACTCGTCTTCGCGATCGGCTACAGCGAGCCGGAGGCCGGGACAGACCTCGCGGCGCTCCGCACCCGCGCGGTACGGGTGCCGGGCGACGGATCCGAGGGGTCCGAGGGCGATTCCGGCCCGGCCGATGCCAGGGAGGAGGGCTCCGGAGCCCAGGGCTCCTGGGTCATCGACGGCCAGAAGGTCTTCACCAGCAACGCCCAGAACGCCGACTGGATCTGGCTCGCCTGCCGCACGGACCCCGACGCCCCCAAGCACCGGGGCATCTCCATCGTCCTCGTGCCCACCGACGACCCGGGATTCTCCTGGACGCCGATCCACACCGTGGGCGGGCTGACCACGACTGCCACGTACTACGACGGCGTGCGCGTCCCCGCCGCCAACCTCGTCGGCGCGGAGAACGACGGCTGGCGGTTGATCACCAACCAGCTCAACCACGAACGCGTCGCCCTCGCCGCCATCGGCATGCAGGCCGAGGACTTCTTCGCGTCCGCGCTCGCCCGGGCCCGCCGGCCCGACCCCGTCACCGGCAGCCGGCGCGTCGACGAGCCGTGGGTCCGGCTCCGGGCCGCCGAAGCACACGCACGACTCGCGGCGACCCGCCTGCTGAACTGGCGGTTGGTGGGGGACGTGGGCGCCGGGCGGCTGGCGCCTGGCGACGCCAGCGGCGTGAAGTTCGCCGGCACCGAGTCCGCGGTGGAGGTGTACCGCATCTGCCAGGAGATCGCGGGCGACGAGGGCCTGATCCGCGCCGGTTCGCCGGGAGCGCTGGGACCGGGGGAGCTCGAAAGGGGGAACCGGGCGGCGCAGATCAACACCTTTGGGGGAGGCGTGAGCGAGGTGCAGCGAGAGATCGTGGCAACGATGCGACTCGGCATGAAGAGCATGAAGAGGGGGAGCCGATGACGACGCAAGGGACGACCGTGACTTCGGGATCGGCGCCGGCGGGAGACCCCGCCAACTTCACCGCGCCCGCCGACCCCGCCGACCCCGCCGACGCCGTTGACGCCGTTGACGCCGTTGACGTCTATCCGCAGTTGAAGGAGTTCGAGGGCCGACCCGCCGTCATCGGCGGCGTCGGCAAGGACCTGGTCAACGAGCCGATGATCAGGCACTGGTGCGAGGCGATGGGCGACACCAACCCGGCGTACCGCGGCCCGCACGCCGTCGCCCCGCCCACGATGCTCCAGGCGTGGACGATGGGCGGACTGTCCGGACACAGCCGTCCTCAGGGCCAGGACGTGGATCGGGGCCAGGACCTGGATCTGGTCCTCGATGAGGACCTGGGCCACGACAGCGCCCACGACGAGATGTTCGCGCTGCTCGAATCCGCCGGATACGGCTCGGTCGTCGCCACCGACTGCGAGCAGGAGTACCTGCTCCCGCTGCGCCCCGGGCAGCAGATCACCTTCGACGCGGTGATCGAGTCCGTGTCCCCGCGCAAGCGGACCGCCCTGGGCACGGGCCACTTCATCACGACCCGCATGGACGTACGCGCCGACGGCGAGCTGGCCGGCACGCACCGCTTCCGCATCCTGAAGTACGCCCCCGCGAACCGCCGACCACAGGGCACCACCCCGGGGGCCGCCCCGCCCCGAGGCCCGGTTGCGGCCCGCCGCCCCCGCCCGGTCGTCAACCGCGACAATGCCGGCTTCTGGGAGGGCGTGTCCGCGCACCAGTTGCTGATCCAGCGCTGTACGGCCTGCGCGCGGCTCCGCTTCCCCTGGCTGCCGGGGTGCAACGCCTGCGGTTCGGACGCCTGGGACACGGTTCCCGCCGCCGGCACGGGCACCGTCTTCTCGTACGTCGTGATGCACCACCCCCCGTTCCCGGCCTTCGACCCGCCCTATGCCGTCGGGCTGGTCGAGCTGACGGAGGGCGTGCGGATCGTCGCCGGGCTGACCGGGGTGCCGTACGACCGGGTGCGCATCGGGATGCCCGTGGAGCTGGAGTTCCACCGGTTCGACGAGGACCCAGGGGACGCGGCGCGCGGCGGCAGCTCCGTTCGTGCGGGCGGCTCGCGCGACGCCACGGACGTGCCCGTCTTCCGGGTCGTCGGGGAGCCGGCCGCGGCAGCAACCGAGTCGATGGGGAGCTGACGTGGACTTCACCCCCACCGAAGCGCAGTCCGCCGCGCGCGACCTCGCGGCCACGGTCTTCGGCGACCTCGCCACCCCCGAGCGGCTCTCCCGCCTCGGCAGCGGGAGCGATCCGGAGCTGTGGCGGGCCCTGTGCGCATCCGGGCTGACGGCCGCGGCCGAGGACGTCGGGCTGCTCGGCCTGGTGCTGCTGCTGGAGGAGCAGGGGCGCCGGACCGCCCAGACGCCCCTGGCCGTGACCACGGCGTACGGTCTGCTGCCCGTCGCCGCACACGGCACGGACGACCAGCGCGTCCGCCTGCTCCCCGGGCTGCGCGACGGCACCCGGATCGCGACGGGCGCCCTGACCGCGGGTGCCTGCGCGGTGCGGAGTTCGGACCCGGGCCGGCTCACGGGCACCGTCCCCTGGGTCCCTTGGTTGCGCGACGCCACGGACGTCCTGGTCGCGGACGTGGAGCAAGCCCTGTGGTGGGTACGGGTCGCGGACGCGCGGGCCGTCGAGGACGTGGAGACCACGGCGCCGTGGGCGGCCGGCCGACTCGTCCTGGAGGCGACTCCCGCGGAACGGCTCGGCGCCGCCCCGGATCCGCCCCCGCGCTCCGGCCAGGCGACCCCCGCCGTGCCGAGCCCGCACACGGCTCCTTCTGCGTACGGGGACGTCCTCGCCACCGCGCGGGTCGCCTTCGCCGGCCTCCAGGCCGGAGTCTGCGCCGGCTCCCTCGCCCGCGCGGTGGAGCACACCGCGGTGCGCGAGCAGTTCGGCCGCCCGCTCTCCACCCACCAGGCCGTCCTGATGCGCGCCGCCGACGCGTACATGGACACCGAGGCGATCCGGGTCACGGCGTACGAGGCCGCCTGGCGCCGCGACGAGGGCCTGCCGTACGACACGCACGCGCTCACCGCGGCCTGGTGGGCCTCCGAGGCGGGCAAGCGGGTGGTGCACACGGGCCAGCACCTGCACGGCGGACTCGGCGCCGATCTGGACCACCCCGTCCATCGGCACTTCCTGTGGGGACGACAGCTGGACGCGTATGTGGGCTGCGGCAGCGAGGTCCTGGCGGAGCTGGGTGCCCTGCTCGCACGGGAGGAGGAAGCCGCATGACCACGACGCCACCGGACGCCGACGACTCACACGACGCCCCGCACCCCGGCGTGGACCTCAGCCCGGACCTCGGCCCCGTGCCCCTGCGTCCCGGGGACGAGCTGGCCCCGCTGGAGATCCCCGTCACCCGCACCCTGATCGTCTCCGGCGCGATCGCCTCGCGGGACTACCAGGACGTGCACCACGACGCGGAGTTGGCGCGGCAGAAGGGCTCCCCGGACATCTTCATGAACATCCTGACGACGAACGGCCTGGTCGGGAGGTACGTCACCGACCGCGTCGGGCCCCGGGCCGTGCTCCGCAAGGTCGCCATCCGCCTCGGCGCGCCCAACTACCCCGGGGACACCATGGTGCTGCGCGGCACCGTGACCTCGATCCGCGGAGGCGACGGAGGTGGCACCGGAGCCGGCGGCAGCGTGGCGGAGATACGGATCACCGGTGCCAACGGCATCGGCACCCACGTCACCGGCACGGTCACGGTCACCCTCCCCACCCCGACCGACCCGAGCCTGACCGACCTCACCCCGACCGCGTCGAGCCTTGCCGACCCGAGCCCGACCGCCAGCCATCCCCCGAGCGAAACGGAGGGCATCCGATGAGTCCGCGCACCAAGGACGGTCTCGGCGGGCGGGCGGCCGTCGTCGGCATCGGGGCCACCGAGTTCTCCAAGGACTCGGGCCGCAGCGAGCTGAAGCTGGCCGTCGAGGCGGTGCGCGCGGCGCTGGACGACGCCGGCCTCGCCCCCGCCGACGTCGACGGGCTCGTCACCTTCACCATGGACACCAGCCCGGAGATCACCGTCGCCCAGGCGGCCGGCATCGGCGAACTGTCCTTCTTCTCCCGCGTCCACTACGGCGGCGGCGCGGCCTGCGCCACCGTCCTCCAGGCCGCCCTCGCCGTCGCCGCCGGCATCGCCGAGGTCGTCGTCTGCTACCGCGCCTTCAACGAACGGTCCGGCCGCCGCTTCGGTGCGGGCGTGCAGCAGCGGGAGCCCTCGGCGGAGGGCGCGGCCCTCGGGTGGAACCTGCCGTCCGGCCTGCTCACCCCGGCCTCCTGGGTCGCCATGGCCGCCCAGCGCTACCTCCATGCGTACGGCCTCACCCCGGAGGCTTTCGGCCACGTCGCCGTCACCGACCGCCGGCACGCGGCCCGTAACCCCGCCGCGTACTTCCACGGCAAGCCGATCACGCTCGCCGAGCACGCCGCGTCGCGGTGGATCGTGGAGCCGCTGCGGCTGCTGGACTGCTGCCAGGAGACCGACGGCGGCCAGGCGCTGGTCGTCACCAGCCGGGAGCGCGCCCGCGACCTGCGCCGTCCACCGGCCGTGGTCGTCGCGGCGGCGCAGGGCGCCGGGCGGGCGCAGGAGCAGATGACCAGCTTCTACCGTGACGACCTGACCGGGCTGCCCGAGACGGCCGTGGTCGCCCGCCAGCTGTGGCGCACCTCGGGGCTCGGCCCCCGGGACATGGACGTCGGCATCATCTACGACCACTTCACGCCGTTCGTGCTGATGCAGCTGGAGGAGTTCGGCTTCTGCGGGCCGGGGGAGGGCGCCGACTTCGTCGCGGCGGACGCCCTACCGCTGAACACCCACGGCGGGCAACTCGGCGAGGCGTATCTCCACGGGATGAACGGCATAGCGGAGGCGGTCCGGCAGATCCGCGGCACCTCCGTGAACCAGGCGGCGGGCGCGGCGCACACCCTGGTGACCGCGGGCACGGGCGTCCCCACGTCGGGCCTGATCCTGGGAGCGGACCGATGACCGGCCCCGGCGAGGTGCCCCACGCCCCCGCACCCGTCCTCGGCCCCGCTCGGACCGTGCCCACTGCGGCCCCGCCCTCAGCCCCGAACCCGCCCGCCGCGGCCCCCGTACCGAAGTACGGCGACCCCGGGATCCCCGAGGGCGGTGTCCACCTGGAGTCGTACGGGATCTCCACCCTGGTCGTACGTCCGGCGGGCACCCCGTCGGCAGGGACCGCACCGCCCTCCGCCGCGGCCCGCCGACCCTCGCAGCTCCCTCGTCCACGCCGGGTGGTCCCGCCCGTTCTGGCCCGATCTCCCCCGGATCCGCCCCCTTATCGACCCCGTACCGGCGCCGATTCGGCCCGGATCCCGCTCGGTTTCGGCTCCGGTCCGGGTCGCGCCTCGATCGGTCCAGGACAGATCCGTGCCCGGGTCGCGGTTACGGAACGGCATGCGGGGCACCCGTTCCGTAGGGCTGCCCGCTCCTCCCCCTGAGTGCGGCGTCATCGCTCCTGAGGGTCGTCTCCACCTTCAGGAGGTGGGGCTGGTGCCACCACTACAACCTGAGGGGGAGATGCCTTCGGGACCTCTGGCCGATCCGCGGGAGCAGCCTCCGCTCCTACGTTGGAGGCTATGACCACGCCAGTCTGCACAAGCGCTTCGAAGGCCGCCCGGTCGGTGCCTCCGTCGTACGGAGCCGACACACGGTATGCGACCTACGCCCGTTCCACGCGCTCCACGCGTTACTCGTCGTTCTCGTCGTACGTACAGGCACGGGGGCCGGTGCTGCTGCGCACCGCCCGCTCCCTCACGGCGAACCCGAGTGACGCGGAGGACCTGCTCCAGACGGCGCTGACCAAGACGTACGTCGCATGGGAGCGCATCGAGGACCACCGCGCCCTCGACGGCTACGTCCGCCGCGCCCTGCTCAACACCCGCACGTCGCAGTGGCGCAAGCGCAAGGTGGACGAGTTCGCCTGTGACGAGCTGCCCGAGCGCGAGACCTCGCCCACGCCCGACCCCGCGGAGCAGCAGGTGCTGCACGACGCGATGTGGCGCGCCGTGATGAAGCTGCCGGACCGCCAGCGCGCCATGGTCGTGCTGCGGTACTACGAAGACCTGAGCGAGGCCCAGACCGCCGAGGTGCTCGGGGTCTCGGTGGGCACGGTCAAGAGCGCCGTGTCCCGCGCGCTCGGCAAGCTGCGCGAGGACCCGGAGTTGACCCCGGTCCGCTGACCCCCGCCCGCTGACCGAAGCCCGTATGACAGGCACGACCCTGGCCCGTACGGCAGGCACGACCCTCCTGCGTACTGCTGACACGACCAGCGCGTGGACGTCCCGATCGGCCGCGACCGGTGCCCGACCAGTGCCCGACCAGCCAGGTCGGCCACGACCGGCACGTGCGACACGAAGCGATTGCGCTTCCCTAGGGGTGGTGGCATCCCGGGGTGCACATGCAGAATCTGCACACCCTTACTGCCATGTAGCGCGTACTGCCATGTAGCGCGCCAGCGCCCACCAGGAGGACGCCGTGCTGAGCACCATGCAGGACGTACCGCTGACCGTGACCCGCATCCTTGAACACGGGATGAAGATCCACGGAAAGTCCCAGGTCATCACGTGGACCGGCGAAGCCGAGCCGCACCGCCGCAGCTTCCGCGAGGTCGGCGAGCGCGCGACGCAGCTCGCGAACGCGCTCCGCGACGAGCTGGGCATCGACGCAGACCAGCGCATTGCCACCCTCATGTGGAACAACGCCGAGCACGTCGAGGCGTATCTGGCGATCCCGTCCATGGGCGCCGTGCTGCACACGCTCAACCTCCGCCTCCCCGCCGAGCAGTTGGTGTGGATCGTGAACCACGCCGCCGACAGCGTCGTCATCGTCAACGGCTCCCTGCTGCCGCTGCTCGCGCCCCTCCTCCCGCACCTGCCCACGGTCGAGCACGTCGTCGTCTCCGGCCCCGGCGACCGCAGCCTGCTCGACGGCGTCGACTCCCGCGCGCAGGTGCACGAGTACGAGGACCTCATCGCCGGCCGCCCGACCACCTACGACTGGCCCGAGCTGGACGAACGCACCGCCGCCGCCATGTGCTACACCTCCGGCACCACCGGCGACCCCAAGGGCGTGGTCTTCTCCCACCGCTCCGTCTATCTGCACTCCATGCAGGTCAGCATGAGCGAGTCGATGGGGCTGACGGACCGGGACATCACCCTCGTCGTGGTGCCGCAGTTCCACGTCAACGCGTGGGGCATACCGCACACCGCGTTCCTGACCGGTGTGCACATGCTCATGCCGGACCGTTTCCTCCAGCCCGCTCCCCTCGCCGAGATGATCGAGAAGGTGCGGCCGACCCACGCCGCCGCCGTCCCCACCATCTGGCACGGCCTGCTCGCCGAGGTGACCGCGAACCCGCGCGACCTGACCTCCATGCGGATGGTCACCATCGGCGGCTCGTCCTGTCCGCCCGCGCTGATGGAGGCGTACGACAAGCTCGGCGTACGGCTCTGCCACGCCTGGGGCATGACGGAGACCTCGCCGCTCGGCACGATGGCCCACCCGCCGGCCGGGCTGACGCCCGAGGAGGAGTGGCCGTACCGCGTCACCCAGGGCCGCTTCCCGGCCGGCGTCGAAGCCAGGGTCGTCGGGCCCGGCGGGGACGTGCTGCCCTGGGACGGCGAGTCCGCGGGCGAGCTGGAGGTGCGCGGGCCGTGGATCGCCGCCGCGTACTTCGGCGGCGTCGGCGCCGAGCCCGTCCGGCCGGCGGACAAGTTCAGCGAGGACGGCTGGCTGAAGACCGGTGACGTCGGCGTGATCAGCGCCGACGGCTACCTCACCCTCACCGACCGGGTGAAGGACGTCATCAAGTCGGGCGGCGAGTGGATCTCCAGCATCGCGCTGGAGAACGCCCTGATGGCGCACCCCGACGTCGTCGAGGCGGCGGTGGTGGCCGTACCGGACCAGAAGTGGGGCGAGCGCCCGCTGGCGACCGTCGTCCTCAAGGAGGGCGCGAGCGCGGACTACGCGGCGCTGCGGGCGTTCCTCGGCGAGAGCATCGCGTCGTGGCAACTGCCGGAGCGGTGGGTGCTGGTGCCGGAGGTGCCGAAGACGAACATCGGCAAGTACGACAAGCGGGCGATCCGTCGGCAGTACGCGGACGGCGAGCTGGACGTGACCGAGCTGTAGCGACGGCCGGTGAGCGAAGAGCCCGCGGTGAGTGAAGAGGTTCGCGGTACGTGAAGAGGTTCGCGGTACGTGAAGCGGGCTGCGGTACGTGAAGGGGTCCGGGGTGAACGAGCGCCCCGGACCCCTTTCCCGTACTCGTTCCGCTGGTCCATGCCGATCCAGTCCGTACTGATCTGCTGATCCAGTCCGTAGCGATCTAGTTCGTACCGATCTTGGCGAGCAGGTCCACGATCCGCGACTGGACCTCCGCGCTCGTCGACCGCTCGGCGAGGAAGAGCACGGTCTCCCCGGACGACAGCCGCGGCAGCTCGGCGCGGTTGAGCCCGGCGGACGTGTAGACGACCAGCGGCGTACGGTTCAGCTGCCCGTTCGCCCGCAGCCAGTCGATGATCCCGGCGCGGCGCCGGCGCACCTGCATCAGGTCCATCACGACGAGATTCGGCCGCATCTGCGCCGCGAGCGAGACCGCGTCCGCGTCCGCGGCGGCGCGCGCGACCTGGAGGCCGCGGCGCTCCAGCGCCTCCGTCAGCGCCAGCGCGATCTCCTCGTGCTCCTCGATCAGCAGCACGCGCGAGGGGTGCTGCTCGCTGTCGCGCGGGGCGAGCGCCTTCAGCAGGACCGCGGGGTCGGCGCCGTACGCGGCCTCCCGGGTCGCCTGCCCCAGACCGGCCGTGACCAGCACCGGAACCTCCGCCGCCACGGCCGCCTGGCGCAGCGACTGGAGCGCGGTGCGGGTGATCGGCCCGGTGAGCGGGTCGACGAACAGCGCCGCGGGGAAGGCGGCGATCTGCGCGTCGACCTCCTCGCGCGAGTGCACGACGACCGGGCGGTAGCCGCGATCGCTGAGCGCCTGCTGGGTGGAGACGTCCGGCGCGGGCCAGACCAGCAGCCGGCGCGGGTTGTCCAACGGCTCGGGCGGCAACTCGTCGTCGACGGGCTGGGGGTGCGGCCGGTTGGTGACCTCGACTGCGCCGCCCGGGCCGTCCAACGGCTCGGGGCCCTCGGCGGCGCCCTCGTCGGGGGCGCCTATGGCGTACGCCCGACCCTGCTCCTCCCGCTCGCCCTCCCCGGGAGCGGGGAGCCGGAGCGCGGACTGGGTGTGGCCGCTCGGCTGCGGCGGGGCGGCCGGTGCGGGCGCCGGTGCCGTCGCCGACGGCTCGGGGCGGTCCGCGGCCGGCGGGGTGGACAGCTTGCGCCGGCGCCCGGAGCCGGAGGAGGCCGCCTGCACCTGGCCCTGTGCCGGCCCCTGTCCCTGGCCCTGTGCCTGTGCCTGTCCCTGCGCCTGCGCCTGGTTCTGGTTTGTGTTCTGGTTCGGCGTGAACGGGACGCCCTGCCCCAGGGTCCGTACGCTGAACGCCCGTCCCTGCGAGGCATCGGCCGGCATCGGAGCCTCGGCCGGCAACGGCTGGGCGAGGGACCGCGGCCCCCGCTCAAGGGAGCGTGCGTCAGCGGCCTGAGGCTCCTGCGCGGGCTGGGGCGTCTGAGCTTGCTGTGCCGCAGGTGCCGGCGGTGAGGTCGCTGCCGCGCTCTCCGCCTCCTGGCCCTCCTGAACTGCCTGAGCCCCCTGGCCTTCGATCTCCCGGCGCGCCCGACGACGTCCCGTCGGCCCGGGCGGCACCACGGGGTGCGGCTGCGGCGGCGTGAACTCGTCGGCGCCCGGTCCGGTGCGCGCGGTCTCGTGCTGCGCGGCGTCACCGGCGGGCAGCGCGAACGGGGCACGCGCCACGGCCTGCGGCGCCGGTCCCTCGGCAGGCGCGGGCGCGGGCGCGAGCGCCCGACGGGCCCGCCGCCCCGCGACGGCCTCGGCCGGTACGGGAGCCTGCGCCTGCGCGGGTACGGGCGCCGGCACCGGACCCCGCGGCGGTACGGGCTGCGGCGCGACACCTTGCGGGGGCACGGGAGCCTGCGGCGCGACACCCTGCGGAGGCACGGGCCCTTGCGGCGGCACCGGAGCCTGCGGGGGCACCGGCACCTGCGGAGGCACGGGCTGCGGTGCAGCACCCTGCGGCGGTACGGGAGCCCGGCCCCCGCCCGGCCCGGCCGGCAGCTCCGCAATCCCGCCGTGCCGCGCCCGCCGATTCCCACCAGCACCAGCACCAGCACCAGCACCCGTAGCGGGCCCGGCCGGTACACCCTGCGGCGGGACCGCCTGACCGAGCGCGGGCCGTCCACCCTGCGCCGCGCCTTCGGCGGCCGACACCACGGCACCTTCGGCCGGAACCTTGCCTTCCGCCGGGCTCGGCCGCCCGCGCCGACGCCCGGTCCCGCCCTCGGGACCGCCGTCGCCGCCCTCAGCAGCCGCCGGCTCCGCCTCCATCGGGCTCGCCAAGAACGCGTCCGTCGATCCCCGACGGGCCCTCCGGCGCCCGCCGCCGGACGCCGGATCCCCCGACGCCTGCTCCGGCAGCGCCAGCGCGCGCCCCTCGCCACCCGGCTGACCGCCCTGCCGAGGCTCCGGTCGGGCTTCCGGCTGAACGGCCTGTCGAGGCTTCTGCCCGGCGTTCCGATCGGCCTCCTGCCCGGCTTCCCGCCCGGCCTCCTGCGCCGCCGGCAGCTCCAGCTCCCGCCCGGTCGCCGGCGCAGCAGCGGCCACGGCCCCCGCGCCCTCGCCGAGCGGCACCTCCACCACGTACGCACTGCCGCTCATCCCCGGCACCTCGTGCGTCTGCACCACTCCGCCGTGCGCCGCCACGATCCCGCGCACGATCGGCTGGTGCACCGGATCGCCGCCGGGGAAGGGCCCGCGCACCTCAAGCCGTACGACCTCACCGCGCTGCGCCGCCGCGACCACGACCGTCGAGTCCACGTACGCCGCACCGCCACCGCCGGTGCCGCCACCGTCAACACCGGTCGCCGCACCACCGGGACCCGTCTCGGGAGCCGCCACCTGACGGGTCTTCCCCGTCGAGTCGACCCCGGCGACGTCCGCGATCAGATGCGCCAGCGCGGTCGCCAGCCGACCCGCGTCCACCTCGGCCTCGATCGGCGGCGCGTGCACCGCGAACTGCACCCGCCCCGGCCCGATCAGCTCCACCGCACCCTCGACACCGGCCGTCACGACCGCGTCGAGCAGCGCCTTCGACTTGGCCAACGGCTCCGCGCCGGCGTCCAGCCGCTGGAAGCCGAGGACGTTGTCGATCAGCGTCGTCATCCGGGAGTAGCCGGCGGCCAGGTGGTGCAGGATCTGGTTCGCCTCGGGCCACAACTGCCCGGCCGGATCGGCCGCCAGGGTGCCGAGCTCGGCCCGCAGCTCCTCCAAGGGCCCGCGCAACGCGTCCCCGAGCACCGCCGTGAGCTGATCCTGCCGCCCCGCGAGCGCGAGGAACCGCTCGTCGCGCCCCTCGATCTCGACGGTGTAGCGCTCGGCCTTGTCGGCGAGTTCGGCCGCGTGCTGCTCCCGCGCCTGCTCCAGCTCGGTCGTCAGCCGCTCCGTCGTCCCCGTCAGCTCGGCCGCGTGCTGCTCGACCAGCTTCTCGACCGGCCGGCGGTCGGTGAACGTCATCACCGCGCCGACGAGTTGGTCCCCGTCCCGCACCGGCGAGGTCGTCAGGTCGACCGGCACCCGCGAACCGTTCTTCGCCCACAGCACCTGCCCGCGGACCCGGTGCTTGCGCCCCGACCTGAGCGTGTCCGCCAGCGGCGACTCGTTGTACGGGAACGGCTTGCCGTCCTCGCGCGAGTGCAGCACCAGCGGATGCAGCTCCTGCCCGCCGAGGTCGCTGGCGCGGAATCCGAGGATCTGCGCCGCGGCCGGATTGACCAGGACGACCCGCCCCTCGGTGTCCGTACCGACGACGCCCTCGGCCGCAGCCCGCAGGATCATCTCGGTCTGTCGCTGCGAACGCGCCAGCTCCGCCTCGGTGTCCACCGTCCCCGACAGGTCCCGCACCACCAGCATCAGCAGTTCGTCGCCGGTGTAGAGCGAGTGTTGCGCGTCGTACGCCTCCCGCCCGTCCTCCAGGCTGGCGCTGGTCACCTCCGCCGGGAACTCGCTGCCGTCCGTGCGCCGCGCCGTCATCCGCGTCGGCTTCGTACGACCGCGCGGGCCGGCCGCCTCCGGGCGGCGCATCGACCCGGGGATGAGCCTGGAGTCGAACGCGGGCAGCAGATCCAGCAGCCCGCGCCCGACCAGGGCGGTGCCCGGCGCCTCGAAGAGTTCGAGCGCAATGGTGTTGGCGTTGACGACCGTGCCGTTGCAATTCACCAGCACGAGCCCGTCGGGGAGCGCGTCGAGTATGGCTGCGAGGCGAGCAGCGCCTCGGGATGGCCTGCTGCTCACGACGACGGTTCCTCCCTGCTGCCCTTCAGCCTGTCACTGGGAGGGAGTCTAAAGGCAGCGGCTGCGCGGGGGCGGGGGAAGAGGGGCAGCTCTCATCCGGGTTGTGTGCGGGTGCCGTGGGTTTCTCGTGACCGTACGGCGTACGCGACCCCTGTGAGCTGCCCGGTGAGCCACTATGCGCCGGCACTCGGAAGGATGGGCCGCATGAGGTTCCAGCGGGAGATCTCACATCCGTTCTGCCGGGTGAACGTGGAGTCCACCCGCTGCCCCTGCCAGGTCCCGGTGACCCGCGCGGTGGCCGGCCCGCCGGCCTGCTGGGTGCACAGCGCGTCCCGCGGCACGGGCGCGAACGGGTTCTCCCCCTCCCGTGCCATCTCGTCGAGCCGCGCACACGCCCCGACCCCGGCGGGGTGCGTCCCGCCCGGGAACCCGAGGGCGCCCTTCGCCCCGGCGGGGCTGCAGTCCAGCTCGTACCGCCCGTCGGTCCGCGGGTTCCCCGTCTCGGACACGACGACCGTCAACCGGTCCTCCGGCTGCTCCCCCAACAGCGACGCCAACGGCCCCGGCACGGGTACGGGCAACGGCACGGGCAGCCCGGACGCGGCACTGGCGGGACCGGCGAGGGCCGTCCCGGTGAGGACGGCGGCGGACGCGGAGGCGATGAGGACGATGCGGCGCAGCATGAACGCTCCTGTTTTGTTCTCCGTGACGCGCACGAGGACGTCGTGCCGTCGTGGCGTCGTACGGATGTGAATCCGACCGGTGCCCGACGGCCCCGCACGGGGCGCACCCGACAACCGGCTCGGGGCCACGCGGCCCCACCGCGTCTAACGCGCCCCGAGCCCGTCCGTTGCGCACCCCGCCCGCACCTCCCTCGCCCCGACGGGCGTGGACGCACTGCGGACGCACCGCGAAGGCACCCGGATGTGCCCCGATGTGCTTTGCCCTCGGCCCGGCGCGCCTAGTACCGTGGTCGGCGATTGGTGACACCCCGCATGGCTGTGTCATCATCTGCACACCACTCGCGCCTGCGCGGGGGTGCTGGAGGCGTCGCCTAGTCCGGTCTATGGCGCCGCACTGCTAATGCGGTTTGGGTTTTACCGCCCATCGAGGGTTCAAATCCCTCCGCCTCCGCTTCATGACCACGAGAGCCCTCGGCCACCACTGGCCCGGGGCTCTTGTGTTTCCCCCGAGACCTATGTGTGGCCCCGGTCACCCACCCCTGCGCGGGCGCGCCGCGCCCAACCCCTCTGGGTGGAGTTTTCGCAGGTCAGGCCCGGTGTGATGAATGGATTTCGCCTGACGGCGCAGGTCATGTAATGTTGTTCCCGCAACGCCGACCGGGAAGAAAAGCCCGGGAAGTACAAGCACTCGTAGCTTAACGGATAGAGCATCTGACTACGGATCAGAAGGTTGCAGGTTCGAATCCTGCCGAGTGCACAGCAGGCCAGAGGCCCTGTCGAGAGATCGACAGGGCCTCTGGTTTTTGCGTTGACATCAGTTTTGACAGCAACCGCCCGGGAGGGTGAAGGCAGACCCGGGTCAGCCGGCCACCGGCACACCGGCCAGACCGTCGTCATCGTCCGGGTTGATGTCATCACCCCGCAGGGCGTCCCCGACGCGGTCGAAGGCGGAGCGCTGGGAGTCGATCCGTACGAAGGTGTAGATGTCCATGGTCACGCGGATCGAGCTGTGACCCAGGACCTCCATGATCATGCGGGCGTCGGCGCCCTGTTCGTGGAGCAGTGACGCGCACGTGTGGCGTAGGTCGTGGAAGCGGACCCTGCGGACGCCGGCGCGGGCGCACAGCGTCTCGAAGGAGCGGTTCAGGTTGCGCGGCTCGATCGGGGTCCCGTTCCGGGTGGTGAAGATCAGGCCGTGGTCCATGCCCTTCCAGTTGTCGCCAGCGGCCTTGTGGTCGGCGACCTGCTGGGCGCGCTGGGCGCGGAGGGCCGTGACGCACTCGGACGGCAGCGCGACGCGACGGGCCGAACGCTGCGTCTTCGGCGCGACGATCAGCAGCTCACCGCCTACGCGCTGGAGGGCCTGCCGGACGGTGAGGACGCCGTCCACGAGGTCGACGTCAGACCAGCGCAGGCCCAGCAGCTCACCGCGCCGCAGGCCGATGCGGACGGCCAGTTCGTAGGCGGCCCAGAGCCGGTTGTCCCGAGCCGCCTTCAGGAGCTGACGCCCCTCCTCCACCGTGAGTGGTTCGATCTCACGCTTGGTCCCCATGCTCAGCTCCACGTTCCTGGCCACGTTGCGCGGCAGTTCGTCTTCTCGCACGGCGTGCTGGAGGGCGGCGCGCAGGATCACCAGGAGGAAGCGCACGGTGCGGTCCGAGGGCAGCTTCTTGCAGCACTCGCCGAGGGCGCAGCAGCGTCGCTTGTGCTCCGGCCGCTTCTTGTCCTTGCCCTGTGCGCAGCACTGGCAGGTGGTCGACGTCGTGGTGAGGAAGGCCCGGACGTCACGCGCGGCGAGCCGGGCCAGATTCTTCCTGCCGAACTCCGGGGTGACGTAGTTCCGGATCAGCGACTCGTAGTTGACGTACGTGGTGGGCCGGACCTTGCCCTTGGCGATGTTCGTCAGCCAGTACGTCAGGTACTCGGCGAGCGTCATCTTGCTGGTGGAGACCGGAAGGCCGTTGAGCGAGTCGGCCTTCAGCTTGGTCAGCTTCTCGTGCGCCTCGTCCCAAGACTTTCCGTAGACATAGCGTCGCTTGTACGTGCCGTCCGTCGTCAGTACGAAGGCGCTGCCCACCCAGCGCCCGTCCTGGCGCTGGTAGATGGAGCCCTCGTTGTTGGCGTTCTTCTTGGGCTTGGCCATCAGGCGGCTTCCTGTTCTGTGCGGAGGGATACGAAGGCGTTCACGGCGGCTTCGCTGACGCGTCGGCAGCGGCCGATCTTGAAGGAGGCGAGTTCGCGGGAGCGGATGAGGTCGTGGACCTTCCAGCGGCTGATGCCGAGGCGGACGGCGACTTGGTCCACGGTGAGGACGGCGGTCGTCATGAGGGCACCACCCCTTCTTGCTGGAGGCGTTGGGTGTGGGCCCTGTCGTGGCGGACCTGAGCGGCGAGGAGTTCTTCGCCGGGGCGGTAGCCGCTGCTGAGGTAGGTCCAGGACGAGTCCGTGACGAGGTCGGTGTTCTCGTCGAGGGCGGGGCGTCCGGCCGTGGTGAGGCGCCAGGTGCGGCGGACTTCGCGCAGCGCGCCGAGGGTGGTGGAGTAGGCGCGGGACTTGGTGGAGAAGTGGCCGCGGAAGCCGAGCATGTGGGCCCACTTCCAGAGCCTGAGGTCAGCGAACTCCGGCAGGTGGCCGAGCGCCCAGGCGGTGCGGATCATCTGGCGGACGTGCTGGTGGACGGGGAGGTCGCGGAGCGGTTCGGACTGGCCGGTGCCGTCGCAGTCGCCGCACAGGTCACGGAAGCCGTCCGGGCCGTGCAGCCAGCCACGCCCCCGGCAGGGGCGACAGACCAAGGACCGGTCCACGGTGCCGGTTCCCTCAGCGCTCTTCGTCGCGTACTTGGCGACGTAGGCGGCGACCTTCCGGTCTGTGAGTTCGCCGTCGCCGAGGGCGGTGATCTCCCGTACGTCGAGCAGTTCGCCCCAGACGATGTCGCGTTCGCCGACCGCGTCCGAGGAGACGGTCAGCCGGGTACGGCGGGCGGCTTCGCGGACGCTGTGGTGCAGGGCGTCGGCCGTCGCCCAGGGCGGGGGCGGGGTGGTGTGGCCGTCGGGGCCGTCGAAGCGGATGACCGCGTGGAAGTGGACGAGGCCCCGCTTCTGGTACTCCGCGACCTTGGCGAAGGAGACGCGTACGGCGGCGTTCAGAGCCTTCTGCGTCATGCCGAGGTGAGCGGCGAGGGTGCGGCGCAGGTAGGTGGTGAACCGCGCCCACAAGGCGCCGGCATGGGCGTTCCAGAGGACCGCGCCGGTGTAGTCGTACGTGGCCGGGTTGAGCGGCGAGCCGAGGACGGGTTCGTCCTCCGCGTGGCGGGTGCCGCAGGCGCAGGGGCGCGGCTTGCCCTGCGGTGTGGTGGGGCGGTTGTGGACGGGGCCGAAGCCGGGGGCGGTGAGGGTGGCGAAGACCCGGGGGTGGTCGCGGACGGTTTCGGCGACGTCCTTGCCACCGGACAGGCCGGCTTTGATCAGGTGGTACGTGTCGGCCGCGTACACGCGGGAGCAGGCCGGGCAGCGGGAGGAGCGCCGGTTGCCGCAGGCGGTGAGGAGGCGTCCGGACGGCTCGTTCTCGGTGGCGTACGACCGGACGACTGTCCCGGTGTCGCGATCGGTGGTGACCGTCCAGCCGTGGAGGTTGACGGGCCGGGTGCAGCCGCGCAGGTTGCGGACCTGTTCCAGGACGCGGTCGAAGTCGTGGCTGTTGGCCAGCGCGATCAGGTCCTGACGGCTCGGGCTGATGATGCGGCGCGGGTCGAGGGGGCGGCGCATGGTGGGCGAGTTCCTTTCTGGAGTGGTTGACCATGGCGGCAGTGGTCTGCGGGCATGGCGGAGGAGGCCCCGAAGGGCGGAGAGGGGAGAGCGCCGGAGGTCGGCGGAAGAGGACTACAGAGCGGCGTGGAGGGCCGTGGCCATCGGAAGGCCGACGCCGAGCCGCGTCTTGAGCTGTGCGGGCGTGATCGCGTCACCGTGCTCGGCACGGTGGGACGAGGCGATCGAGCGTGCTTCCGCCAGCAGCGGTTCAGGCACCTTCACGTCCGGTGCCGGCAGCGGGGGAGCGGCGGCCGGGGCCGCAGGCTCAGCCGGAGGTACGGGCGCGGGGGCGGTCTGCTGCGGTGCCGTGTGGAAGGCCCGGAGGAGTTGGGGGCCGACTGCGCCCCAGCCGAGGAGCAGGAGCGGAGCCACGGCGTCCACGGCGGCGCGGCCGTAGTGTCCGGCGATGAGCGGTTCGGCGACGTTGAGCGCGAGGGTCAGCAGCCCCGAGAAGTGCATCAGCCGCGTGGCCGCCGTCAGTTCGTCTGCGGGGACGCCCCGAAGGGACAGGTAGCGCAGGGCGACCAGGAGGCCGACGACCGACAGGTCCACCATGGGGGCGATCAGCGGCGCGATCGGCCCGGGAACGCCGAGGCGGAGGGCGAGTGCCCAGACGTTGCCGAAGGAGAAGACGAACGCCAGCAGCGCGATGACGATCATCACGGCGGTGACGGTGCGCTGGGCGATCCGGTCCTCTGTCATGGGTGTTCACCTCCTTTCTGCGGGTGGTGGTGCAGGGGCGTCGGCCGTCAGGCGGCGCGTTCGATCCCGTTGCAGGGGGCGGACACGTCGAGGAGCTTTTGGGGGTCGGCCGTCAGGTGCCCGGTGCGTCGGGCGACCTCCGCCGCGTCGGAGTCCGGTACGTACGGGGTACGGACGCGGGTGAAGCCGGGCTCGGACTGCCGGTTCATCGAGGCGACGCCCACGTACGCCGGGTCCTGGAGGCTGATCGGGTTGGCGTCGGGCCACTCGCGGATCTCCTCGCCGAGGGCGGCCACCGCGGCTTCGGCCGTCTTCTGAGCGAAGCTCAGGCCGATCGGGCACACGTCGCGGATGAAGGTGGGGATGGCGTCGCCCGTGGACTTCTGCGTCGCGAGGATGACGAGCATGCCGACCGAGCGGCCCTTCTTGACCAGGTCCTCCACGAGGCGCGCGTTCTCGGCAGCGAGGGCGGCGAGCTTCTTGGTCCGGGCGTCGCTGCCCTTGTGGTCGCGGAAGTAGGTGTGCGCCTCGTCAATGACCAGCACGACCAACGGCCAGTGCTCGGACGGGCCCACGTCCCACACGCTCTTGACCCCGAGGACTTCCCGGACCCGGGCCGAGCGTCCACGCCGCAGCTCCACCAGGCGCCGGAACAGGTCGTTGGCCTCCTCCAGGTCGTCGCCGACGAACGCGAACATGCGCTGGACCCAGTCGGCGTAGTCACCTTCGTGCGCGGCGGACACCTTGCCGTCGGCGCAGGCGAACTGCACGGCGGGGGACGGCGCCCAGTCGGACAGCAGGCGGTTGACGAGCGACGTCTTTCCGAAGCCGGGAAGGCCGGCCACGGTCACGCCGGGCACCTGGGTCAGGTCCAGGGAGACCGGGCGGGCGTACTCGTCCAACCCGAGGTCCCAGCGGGCCGATTCCTCCGGCACGTCGAAGGTGGGATGGTGCTCGGTCGGGAACTTGAGCGGGTCGACGCGTACACCCCGGATGACGACCTGACCGGGCCTGTCCTGGGTGACGGCCACACGGGTGCACCGCCAGGCGTTCGCGATGTGGGGCGCCGCCTTCTGGAACTCCGCCAGACCGACGCCCGGTAGGCAGTTCGCGTGCCCGATCACCCCGTACCGGTCGTGGGTGACCTTGAGCGCCGGGACGATGACGCGGGGCTTCGCCGGCTTGCCGTCCATGTTCGCCAGCGGGGGCGGGGTACGGTCCGTGGCGGCCAGCTTGATCATGGGCGCCAGCCGCTTCCAGCCGACTCGGACGCGGACCGCCTGCCGGATGGACCGGCGGGTCATGCGGTCGGCGCGTACGTAGCGGACCGTCCACCACACCGTCCAACCGGCGAGGACGGCCAGGACCGCCACCGCCACCAGCGGGACGAGTCCGTACGCCTCTTGCAGTGTCATGGTCTCCCCTCCGAGGGGTTCTGAGTGAGTTCGGCGCGGGGTGGTCCGGCGTGGAGCACGGGACGGCTCGACGCCGGACCGGGGCGGTAGGGAGTCACGCCGCCTGAGCGGTCGGGTCGACGAGGTCGAGGCGGTCAACGCGGTACGCGATGCCGTCCGACAACTGACCGTTGAAGATGCGCGCCCACGGCGTCGCGAACAGCTCCACGGGCCGGACCGGGAGCCCCGGCTTGAGGCCGTTGGGGAGTCCGGTCTCCGGAACGGTGATCTTCATGGCGTCGGCGCGGTCCTCCTCCATGAAGAAGAGGGTGATCGTGTAGAGCTTCGCGCCCGTCTCGCGGTCGACGGCGAACTGGGTCTTCTCCTGGTCCGCGTACTTCGGCACGGGCAGGGTGCCGACCATGAAAGCCGAGGTGGGGAGCAGGCCAACGCGGATGCGTGCCATTGGGGGTACTTCCTTCCAGTCGTGCTTCGCCGGGTGGCGCAGCGAGTCCATTGGTGCATAGCACTGCTAGCAGTGTCAACTGGTAGGGCAGTGCTAGCAGTGTCTGGTCAAAGGTAGATGTCTATGTCAGTCAGGTGTGCTAGGGGTGCTAGGTGTGGCTACTCTGGTGGCATGACGCCCGCCAGCTCCGGCAAGCCCGACCGTCGTCCGCCGTACCAGCACGCGGCCGACGAACTCCGGCGCGAGATCAAAGCGGGCCGCTACAAGCCGGGTGAGCAGCTCCCCTCCTACCGTGAGCTGCAAGAACGCTTCGGCGTCGCCAACATGACCGCTCGGTCTGCCCTCTCGGTGCTCAGGGAAGAGGGCCTGATCTACACCATCCAGGGGCGCGGCAGCTTCGTCAGCGACTACGACGGCCAGGGCGGCGACTACACCCCGCCCGCGTGGTACCTCGCGAACGAAGGCGGCGGGAAGGCGGGGAAGAATGAGCCCGAGGCCCCCGCAGCCGCCGTCCCCGAACTTCTGGAAGCGCTCACCGCACTGCGGGAGGAGATCCGCGTTCTGAGCGCGGAGCACCAGGAGCTCCGGAAGGAAGTCGAGGCGCTGAAGCGCCAACGGCCGGACGCTCGTTCCTGAGCCGGGCGACCTCTTCGCGCAGTTCCCGGGTCTCGCGACTGAGCCTACCGACCATGGCGGCGATCTCCCGGACCAGCGCAGCCGCATGCGCGGCATCCCGGGCGTGGGCGTCGTTCAACCCGGTGCCGCCGTCGTGCTCCTGCTCGCTCATGCTCTCCCCGTCGCCGTCGTGCTTCTCGCGCCGCGCCCAACCGCCCGTTCCGCGAACGGTCCCTGGCCCTGCTGTTGTGGTTCGAGTGTCCGGACGGGAGCCGGTTTGGCTAACCGGGAATCTGCTGCTATTCAGGTCTGAGGCTCCGTCGCGTGTGCCCGGTCGGGACGCCCCGACGAGCTGTTCAGAGTTTCCTTACTGGATCAAGGCGGCCCGCTCACGCGGGCCGCGCGCGCTGGCGGCCCGGGGCCGCCGCCGCTCCATGTCTTCGCCACCGCTGCGGCCGACCCCCGCCGCTCAGCGCGCAGGAAGCGCGAGCGGTCACATGCCGGTGCGGACCTCTGAACAACCCGTCGGATCGCACCCGACGCGGCGACGGGGGAGAGCAACGACCCCGCCGCAGCTCCACCGGGGCCAAGCGGTGCCAGGCGATGCGCGCCTTCAGCACGGGCCGTTCCCCACTGGCCGGGGCGGACGACCTGCGCGGCTTTACCCACCTGCGCGGATCGGGGCCCGCGTCGGGCAAGCCCAGGGGGCCACTCGGACACATTGCGGGCAGGGGCAAGCCTGCCCGAGTTGCCGGGCAGCGTACGGCCCCCTGGCCATGCCCGACCCCAACCCGAGCAGGACACCGGCCAAAGCCGCTCCGGTCGACCGCGATGCCGGGTGTACCGACCATTTCCCTCAGCCCCTTCACTTCAGAACCCCAGCTTTGGCAAGGGCTGTTGGCCGCCCACGCGGAAGGTGGGAACGACGACAGCCCCGGTACCATCGGCACCAGGGTCCTGAACAGGGACTCTCCGACCGGTCCGCCCCGCGTGCTGCCAGGCTCAGGGGCGGACCGGTCTCAGTTGTCGGTGTTGGGCACGCGGCCCTCAGTGCCTCATGTCGGAGGCCGGCAGGGTTTCGACGGGTCGTCGAGCCAGACGGTTTGCCCTTCCGCTGTGACGGTGAGCCCGAACCGTTCGAAGTCGGGACGCCGCGCGTCCCGCCACCAGCGCAGGGCCTCTTCGACTTCGTCCCAGAGGCGTCGTGGTCCGGCCTGGCGGACAGTGGCGAGGCCGGCGCCGTTGCGGAAGAGGACCACCGCCCAGGACTTGTCCGTGAGGCCGTAGAACCAGACGGGCTGGACTCCGCCGCGGGAGGGTGCGGGGGCGTGGACGCAGTCGGGGACGCGGGTGCCGACGGCGAGGTGGGCGGGTTCGAAGCGGCCGGCGCCGAGGTTGGTGGCCGTCACCGACGTGAGGGATTTGGCCGCGCTGCCGAAGCTGTGCGCGGCGAGGTAGTCCGCGTGGTTCGGCCAGGTGAGCCGTTGGGCGCGGACCTTGGTGAACTCCACCGGTCCGAGGAAGCGCCCGGACGCTGAGCGGCCGTCGTCGGCGACGGTGAGAAGGACGTTCACGTCCAGGGGTGCGTAGTGGGTGCCCCACGGAACCAGGATCAACCCGCCAGCACAGGACTGTTCCACCCACGCGTACGGAATCGTCCGGACTCCGCAGGTCGCGATGGTGCGGTCATAGGGAGCACCGGCCGGGTGTCCGCGTAGCCCGTCCGCGCTGACGACGGTGACGGGCAGCCCGAAGCGCCGGAGGACGACCCGCGCTCGGGCCGCGATGGGGGCGTCCACTTCCATGCTGACGACGTTGCGTCGGCCGAGGCGGTGGGCGAGGAGTGCGGTCGACCACCCGGTGCCCGTGCCGATCTCCAGGACGCGCGAGCCGGCGCCCACGTCGAGGTCGCGGAGCATGGAGAGGGTGATGCTGGGCATGGACGACGAGCTGGTGGGTTCGGTCAGTGGGGTGTGGGCGTCGCTGTTCTCGTCCCACTGGGTGACGATGGGGACGTCACAGTGCGCGTAGGTGTGCCAGGCGCCGGGTTC
Source organism: Streptomyces sp. NPDC048057 (assembly GCF_040653095.1). Taxonomy (NCBI): domain Bacteria; kingdom Bacillati; phylum Actinomycetota; class Actinomycetes; order Kitasatosporales; family Streptomycetaceae; genus Streptomyces; species Streptomyces sp. NPDC048057. Next base: position 153,308 of record NZ_JBEZNF010000004.1, on the reverse strand, counting down.
CTTGAACCTGGAGACGCGGACGTGGTCCCCGCGGCCGGGGTCGTACGGCCAGATGATGTCCGGCAGGAACGCGGAGCGCGGTACGGCGGCGAAGCTGGGCACCCAGTCGGACGTCAGGTCCTGGCGCGCGAACAGGGCCCGGGCCAGGGCCGACCACACGGCATCGGTCGCGGAAGCCCTCACGCCAGCACCCCCGCAGTAGACGTGGCGTTCGTGCAGCGGCAGCGCGCGCACTGGCAGGGCGGGAAGCGCATGGGATCTGCCGGCAGGTCCCTGGGCTCGGCGCAGCACACGACCGTGGTCGGACCCCAGGTCCGGCCCGAATCCCGCGACACCCGCAGCGTCATCCGGGCCCGGTCTCCCTCGTCCGAATCCGTGGTGGGGACGAGTTGGGTCATCCGTCCCACCGCATCCGCCGTTCGTACGCGAGAAAGTACGGCCGGACCAGGGGCCCGGGGTCGTTGCCGATCGAAGGTAAAGGGGAGGGAGCCCCCGGGATACGTGCGACGGCGGGCGTCACGATGTCTCGGTGGCGACCTGAAGGCTTGAACCCCAGGAATCGGAGCATCCGGTTGAAGCGATCGCGCAGCGGCACGTCAGGACTCCCTCAGTCAGAAAGCGGGGTGTCCCAGACTGACGGCCACTGCGGTCACTTACGAGGGCTTCTGAAGGTCTTCAGGCGTCCCACAAAAGGACTTTGAGTCCTCATCACGAGAATGGGGCTAACAAAGGAGGACATGTTGTGGGACCTTCGAGTGACAACCTGATCGGAGGTGCCCATGTCCCACCCAAGCGGAAACGTCCGCTTGAAGAGCGCCCGCGTAGCTGCTGGATACGTCTCGCAACAGAAGCTCGCTGAGGCGATGACCGCCGCAGCACCAGAGTTGGGAATCCGTGGCCTGTCCGTCGGAGTACGGCAGGTGCGCCGCTGGGAGTCGACCACCCCTCCGTGGCCGCACCCGGACCACCGGAGACTGCTGACCCATCTGCTCCGCCAGGACATGGAGCAGCTTGGCTTCACCCCGCCCCACGACCAGGGCGCGGAGCACCGGGCGATGGTCATGACCGGAACCGCGGTGGGTTTGTCGCCGGTGCCGCGTCTGACGATGGCACCGACACAGCCCGACTCGGTGGGCGACGACTACGAGGCCGTAACGCGGTCGCACCGGCGCCTGTACTGGAGCGTCGCCCCCGTGACCCTGCATCCCGTCGTCATGGCCCACGCCACGATGGGAATCGCGCTGCTGCCCGAGACGGCCGGGGCGACCCGTCACCGCGTGGCGGCGGCCCTTGCGGAGTCCTGTCTCCTCGCGGCCCGCATGGAGTTCTTCGACATGCGGCAGCCGGAGGCCGCCAACGACACGTTGGTGAAGGCGCTGCAAGCCGCCAGCGAAGCGGACAACGCCCTTCTTGGCTCAGCGGTTCTCGCGCACTCGGCGTTCATCCCGGGTTGGGCCGGGCGCCGGGACGAGGCGTTGGAGCGGATGGTGGCGGCCAGGACGTACGCCCGGCGCGGACCCGCGTCGACGGAGTTCCTGGCGTGGCTGGACGCGGTCGAGGCCGAGTGCGAGACGCGGTGCGGCGAGACCCGCACGGCGTTGAACCTGATCACGCACGCCGAGGACGTGCTGGCGACGGAGTCCGAGCATCCGAACCCACCGTGGATGGACTGGTTCAGCCCCGTGCGACTCGCCGCCTTCAAGGGGAACACCCAGCTCAAGGCCGGGCACGTGCCGCAAGCGAGGGAGACCCTGACCACGGTTCTGGAGGAGTTGCCCGAGTCCGACGACAAGCAGCGCACGGTGATCCTGGGCGACCTTGCGGCCGTCGAGGCAGCGGACGACCGCCCGGAGGCCGCGTGCGCGTACGCGCTCCAGGCGCTCGATCTCCTCGCGACGACGTGGTACGCGACCGGCATGGACCGGGTGCGCGACGTCCGGAGGACGCTCTCCCGGTGGCAGAACGAGCAGTGCGTCCGCGACTTGGACGATCGGCTCTACGGCTGGTCGACGACGCTCAGCGCTCTGATGCGTTGAGCTTGGCGATCTGCTCCGGGAGTTCCAGGAGGCTGCTGATCCGCAGGGTCGGCAGCCTCTCTGCGTCAGAGGTGTTCCACTGGATGTTGGCCCACGGCCCGCGGCGGATCAGTGCAGTGGGCATGCCGGCCGCGACGGCGGGCCGAATGTCGTTGTCCACGCGATCCCCGACGTACAGGATCTCCGAGACGTCGAAGGGGACGACAGAGGCGACCCGTTCGAAGAACGCACTGTCGGGCTTGGAAGCTCCCCAGTCGTCACTGGTCCCGATCAGATCCACGTCGCCGGTGAACAGCCCACGCAGCAGCCCACCGGCCCGTACGGTCTGGTTCCCCGCGATCCCGAGCCAGAGCCCGTCCGCACGGAGCTGCGCCAGCGCAGGCCGCACGTCGTCGTACAGATCCTCTTCCCCGAAGTACTCGGGCTGCCCGGCTGCCGCCCGCCGTTCGCGCTCCTGGTCGAGGTCGAAGCCGGGGCGAACCTCCTGGAACGTCTCGCGGTAGTCCCGCCCTTGGGCGATGACCGCGCCGAACACGGCGGCGAAGGTGTGCCGGGGGACCCCCAGCCAGTCCGCCCAAGTCCCGTACTCACGCGTCTCGTCCACGAGACATTCCCCGACATCGAACACCACTGCACGAATCATGGGGCTGATCTTACGGGTGGGGTCGGCCTGCCAAGCTCACCGTTTGCAAATTCGAGCCTCTGTACGCACTGGCCGGATCTTCTAGATGGGAGGAGGCGGCATGGAAAAGCATCTTCGCGTACCCCTATATCCTACTGCCGAGTCCGAAATTTACGCGCATGTGGAATGAGCGCCATGGTGCCAGGAATGGTTCTCTACATGCCCTCTGGGTTCCATTTTGAAATTACTCCTGGATTGCAGCTTCGACATGCTTTGGCAACGTCACCCGAAGCGAATCCATCTGGCCAGAATCGTTCGAGATGGACTACATCTCCCAAGAAAAAGTTCACTTCCCCTCTCGTTAGATCCTGCAAGAATTGATAGTCGAGGTTGAACCAGTCGAACCCTAGATGGCTGTAGGTTCCAATGGCGGATTGATTTTCATCGTAGATTACCCCGTGACCTCCACTCCACAGGCTTCCACCGTCTAGACTGTGGACCTCTCTAAGGTGCTTACCAAGCTCGTACTTGGCCAAGTTGATGTTCATTTCCAGAACGAAATTCGGCAGTACGCTCGAAACTCCATTCATGTAATCAATCACCATTTGAGGGACCCGGACGCCGTCTTCAGCTAGACGGCAACAGATGTTTTTGACAAAGTATTTGGCAAGGGATATCCGTTCTCTTCGCCAATTTTTTCCATAAATCCGAGAGAAGCGGATGTGCCCGGACTCTACAATCGCTCCCGCGTTTCGATGTATAGATAGCGCGAAAGCGTCATAGGCCAAATCGAAAGGTTGACTCTTCGTGTTATTGCAGGAAGCGCAGAGCACTTTGGCAAATTTCAAGCTGTTCGAGTTAGGCCCCTGGATGCGTTCTTCGTAGCCGTTGCTGGACCTGACGCGCACAACCGGCTCATTCCATGGGGCTGTTCCGAATGACCTTACTACGTCAGCCTTCTTGTGACGATGCTCGCGAGAGTCTGCGGGATTGCTGCACCACCAGCAGTTTCCTTGATAATCACGGTAAAAGCGCGACGAGTTGAGTGGTTTTGGATTATTCATGCAACATGCTCGCATATTGGGCGGAGTATAGAATTCGATTCCGTGGTATAGGGAAACGACGTCAGTATTAGATTGTCGAGCTTCTTGGTAAGATCAAAAGCACGCTTAGTGGTAGGTCGCGCTAACCAGCCCGCACTACCGAGCGCACTTTGCCGCACAGCCACTGGAACTCCGGGTAGTTGGCGATAGATTCGAATACCGGCTTCGGCGCTTTCGCCTCCTTTAGAAGGCAGATCACTGCGAGCCAATAGAGGGACTCGGTCAGGAAGTATTGTTCGGAATTCTCTCGACCGCTTCCCAGGTTGTGTGCTACGTGGTCGCGATCCAGCTTTACGAGCCGAGCCCACTTCGCTCGGTCGCCAGTCATCTTCATGAACTGCGCTCCAGCGAAATTTGCGCACCGGGCCATCCGGTGGCGAAACTCAATTCTATCTCCGTGCTTCCACCTATCGAAGGACTCCAACGCTGCTGCACGATTCAAGAGTCGGTCGCTAAGGGGCATGGATTCGACATAACGGCCGCCCATGATCCGAGCCAGGGCCATTCGGTTAGCTGAAGCCACTCGAATCCACTCAGCCACAGTGGGCAATCCGCCCAGCACATCGAGGGAAAAAACCATCCTGGTTGGTGTTTTTACGGGCCCATTTCGCCAAGCGTTCCACCTCGCATAGAATTCAATTGGCTGCATTGGGTCTTTCGGGCCGTAACGAATATCGGGGTGCAGGAAGCTCAGTTCCTCAAACTGTGCGACTCGGTTGGTCCCTATAGACACAAGATCTTGAACGTGGCTGGCAACGTTCAGAAGTTCCTCAGTCGACTTTACTGATTGGGCCTCGTAGTGAAAGTAAAACTCTTGCCTAATGCTCCGTTCGGTAATCCCATCACCTGACAGGTACAGACGATGTCGGAGATCCAAATGAGCGCCGTCAGGCAGGCCCACTCGCACCGGTGGAATTTCCCGTCCGGATAGGGTTATTCGTGGATCGAGTGAAGCCGAGTTCCCGATTGCAGGATCTTGTATCCTTTCGGTGATTCCAAATTTGTTAACCCAATGGTTGACGAAGCGTGGAATGAAGACCACGCCGACTCCGCCAAGTTGTTCCGAAGGGTCAAAAAGGGCGTTTCTGAAGACTTGATTCGCGAAAATTACCTGAGTGGTGAATTCTCCGGTCTTGGTCACCTTCCTTTGGAAGCAGTCTTCAAGCGTGTATGATTTATTGCTAGCGTATCCGTGGATGCGTGAATAATTGGCGTCTTCTTTCCCGAATGGCCCCAAGGCTTCTGCGAATCCGCCCAGGAGGGTGAGAGTGGTGCCCTCTTGGCTGTTGCGTATGGTTCCCGGAACGCTGAATTCCTCTTTCCCGGGTAGCCACCACTTTCCGTGCTCCTCGAACTCCCGCACAGGGTCCCTCCTTCGCCCTCATTGGGAGAATATATCGGCGTGATGGCGTGTGCGGGAGTGGTTTTGATGCTTGAGCGATATCAAGTAGTGGAGACGGCGTCCTGGTCTCGTGCGGACCAGTTCATGACAAGTGAAGCTCTGTGGTCGTCCATCGGCCAGGGGCCGCGCGCCTCCAGCGCGTTCGTGGATTGCTCTCAGGCTGTGGCCGTTCGACAGAAGTAATGTTCCTGAGCATGGGGAGCGGGCACAGCAGCGTCTGCGGTCCCAAGGCGAGATCGAGCAAGCGTTGCTTGACAGCAACCGTGACAGCAACGACGGCACACAGACACCCATGACTGCCCACGTGGACACGCGGCGTTCGCAGCCGTCGGCGGTCCTGGGCACGTGCTGCCCGATCCTACGGATCAGAAGGTTGCAGGTTCGAATCCTGCCGAGTGCACAGCAGGCGAGGAGCCCCGGAGAGATCCGGGGCTCTTTGCGTTGTCGTGGTGCGTGCTGGCTAGGGGTGGTCGAGCCAGACGGTCTGTCCTTCGGGGGTGACGGTGAGCCCGAAGCGTTCGAAGCCGGGACGCCCGGCGTCCCTCCACCAGGACAGGGCCTCTTCCACCTCGTTCCAGAGGTGTCGTGGTCCGGCTTGGCGAACGGTGGCGAGTCCGGCGCCGTTGCGGAAGAGGGCCAGGGCCCAGGAGTGGTCGGTGAGGCTGTAGAGCCAGATGGGCTGGACTCCGCCGCGGGTGGGAGCGGGGGCGTGGACGCAGTCGGGGACGCGTGCCCCTACGGCCAGGTGGGAGGGCTCGAAGCGCCCGGTACCGAGGTCGGTGGTGGTGACCGAGGTGAGGGATTTGGTGGCGCTGGCGAAGCTGTGGGCATCCAGGTAGTCCTGGTGGTGGGGCCAGGGCAGGCGGTGTGCGCGGAGTTTGGTGAACTCCACCGGCCCGAGGAAGCGGCCCGACGCCGAGCGGCCGTCGTCCGAGACGGTGAGGCGGACGGTGACGTCGAGGGGTGAGTAGTGGGTGCCCCAGGGAGCGAGGATCAGCCCGCCAGGGCGGCACTGTTCCACCCAGGCGTACGGGATGGTGCGCACGCCGCAGGTGGCGATGATCCGGTCGTACGGAGCACCCGGTGGGTGTCCGTGGAGCCCGTCGGTGCCGATGACGGGTGCGGGGAGCCCGATGCGTCTCAGGCTGCCTCGGGCTCGCGCTGCGACGGAGGCGTCCACTTCGACGCTGATGACGTTGCGTCGCCCGAGCCTGTGGGCGAGCAGCGCGGTCGACCACCCGGTCCCGGTGCCGATCTCCAGGACGCGGGAGTCGGCTTCGACATCGAGGTCCCGCAGCATCGACATGGTGATGCTCGGCATGGACGACGAACTGGTGGGCTCGATCAACGGGGTGTGGGTGTCGCTGGTCTCGTCCCACTGCGTGACGATCGGCAGGTCACTGTTCGCGTAGGTGTGCCAGGCGGCCAGTTCGTCGGGCCGGGAGATACGAACGTGGTCTCCACGGCCGGGGTCGTACGGCCAGATCACGTCCGGCAGGAACGCGGAGCGCGGCACGGCGGCGAAGCTGGGCACCCAGTCGGACGTCAGGTCCTGGCGCGCGAACAGGGCCCGGGCCAGGGCGGACCACACGGCATCGGCGACATCGCGGCGCGCGCTCACGCCAGCGCCTCCGGGGTGAGCCGGGCGTTCGTGTCGTGGCAGCGGGGGCACCGGCAGGGCGGGAAGCGCATGGGTTCGACGGGGAGGTCCCTGGGCTCGGCGCAGCACACGACCGTGGTCGGGCCCCACGTACGGCCCGAGTCCCGCGACACCCGCAGCGTCATCCGGGCCCGTTCTTCATCACCTGGCGGCAGGCCGGGGTGCGTCATTCGTCCCACCTCGGAGCTGGCGTGGCGGCGGGGCGAGGGCGACTTGATGGTTTACGCAGTGGCATGACGCGCTCCTCAACAGGGATGGCCAGGCCCGACGGTGAGCGGGCGGCAAGTTGCGGAGATCCTGGCCCGCGTCATCAGGACGGGGGAACCTCCTTCGAACCCCACTTGGGGACGTTCGTGTCCGGTAGAACGTCCCCAAAGCCGTCCCGAGCCCGAGGAGGAAGCCGTGCCGAACCAGAGACTTCGAGCCGCGCTGGCGGCGGGAGGTTGGACGTACGCCACACTCGCGAAGACGGTCGGCATCGACCCCAAGTCGGTGGAGCGTTGGGTCAACCTCGATCGCACACCGCGCCGGACCACAGCCGCGTTGGCGGCGGATGCCCTGGGGGAGAGCGCGTACGCCCTCTGGCCCGCCCTGCGACAGACGCGGACGGCGCGTGCCAACAGCCCGGAGCTGGTGGCGTTCTACGAGCGCCGGTCCGACCTTCCCGTATCGGCGTTCGTTGACCTCATGGTGCAGGCGAGGGAGCGGATAGACGTACTTGTGTACTCCGGATTCTGGCTGACGGAGGATTCGACATTTCACCGGGTCGTCGGGGAGAAGTCCGCTGCTGGTGTGCAGATCCGCTTCCTGCTCGGCAACCCTGGCAGTGACGCGGTCGCGGTTCGAGGCGCGGATGAGGGCATCGGCGCGGCTCTGGCGGGCAAGATCCAGAACGCGCTGGTCAACTACAGGTCGTTCTTCGGGCTGCCCGGCGTGGAGTTCAGACTCCACGCGACGACGCTGTACAACTCCATCTATCGGGCGGACGACGAGATGTTCGCCAATGGCCACCTCTACGGGATGGGGGCCTACTTGGCCCCGGTCCTGCACCTTCAACGGGTGTCTGGAGGCGGGATGTTCGACTCGTACGCCGAGAGCATCGATCGGGTCTGGGAGTCGGCACGGCCCATCTCCTCGCCCACTGACCTGGGAGGTCTACAGACATGAGCCGGATCGACCACTTCCGCGATCCCGACGCCCCGGAGGCGAACTCCGTCGTCCCCTCCGTCACGGCCGTCGTCAGGGACGGAGCCGGGCTGCTGCTGCTCATCCACCGGACCGACAACGACCTGTGGGCACTGCCCGGCGGCGGCCACGACATCGGAGAGCGCATCGGAGACACGGTGGTGCGCGAGGTGGAGGAGGAAACCGGCATCCTGGTCGAGGTGGACGGCATCGTGGGGCTGTACTCCGACCCCGAGCACGTGATCGCGTACGACGACGGTGAGGTCCGGCAACAGTTCTCGATCTGCTTCCGGGCCCACCCGGTGCGCGGGTCCCTGCGAACCAGCAGTGAGTCCAAGGAGGTCCGTTGGGTCGATCCCGCCGGCCTGGACGTACTCGACATCCACCCGTCCATGAGGCTCCGCATCCAGCACGGTCTGGACGCGTCAAGGCGAGACCCCTACATCGGCTGACCGCCCGGTGCGGACTCGGCCATACGGCGTTCGACGCGATGCACGGCGGCATGCATCTCCGGTGTGGCCCGCTGGATGAAGCGGCCGACGACGGTGTCCGGTCCGTACCGCCGGACGATCTCCGCCAGCCGGTCGGTCGGTGTCGTGGGCTTCCCGTACGGCGTCGTCGTCATGTCGCAGAAGAGCAGGGCGTCCCGAAGTTCGGGCTGCTCCTGCACGAACTCGCTCTCCAGGTCGCGCCGTAGGCCCCGCTCCTCGGCCTCCAGCACGGCGCAGGAGTGGTGAGCCACGAGGCTGACGACGCGTTCATCGGCGTGCTCCTCGTGCCGGAGGAAGCGGGCCCCGTCGAGCGGGTGAAAGCCCGTGGTGGCGATCGACGGCGCGTAGCCGATGTCGTGGAGGACCGCTGCGGACTCCAGCAACTCCGCGTCGTTGCCAAGGATCGGCGCGAGAGAGCGGGCCCGCTCGGCCACACCGAGACAGTGGGCCCAACGGCGTGGGAGCGGCTCGGACAAGAGGGATCCGGAGAGTGCGTGGGCCCAGCGAGTCAGCTCCATGGGGAGCAAGGCTACGGGGGCGAGGAGCGTGCGCATCTTCGTCGGCAGCAGGAGGCCGTCGCGGGCGCGCTCCGTACCGACGTGTCGGGGACGGGGGCGGAGGGCATCATCTCGGCGGAAACGTCGCGAAGGGGGATGCCGTGAACGAGTCCGAAGGTGAGCCCGACAGCGAGCGCGAGGAACTCGGCAAGGTCATCGAGTTGCGGATGAGGGAGTACGAATCCCTGCGGTCCGAGGTCGTGCAGCGGATTGCGGCGCGGCAGCAGTTGGCGGGGTACGCGGGGGCGGCCACGGCCATTGCGGCGACGTTGGGGAGCAATCTCGGGTACTGGCGGTTGGTGATCGTCGGGACCGTCGTGCTCGTTGCGTTTCTGTATTTACGGGACAGCAATGACGGCATTCAGCGGCTCGGGAAGCATCTGCGGGGCGTCGAGGACGACGTGAACGACCTGGCCCGCAGCGCCTATGGGCGGGACGTCCTGTCCTGGGAGTCGCGGCGGCAGGTCGTGCGGAACGAGGAGAAGGGGGTCTGGAAGCTGATCGGGCGCATCGGGGGGTGGCATCGGGACGATCGGAGCGTGCGGGTGCCCGCGCCGCGGGGTGGGGCGCAGCTTGGCGGGTGAGGCAACCAGGTGCAGAGGGGCGGGAGTTGGGGCGCGCCTATCATGGCGCCCCATGAGTCAGTTGCTGAGCCTGGAGGCTCCGGAGCGCGCGCGGCCGGTGCGTTTGCGGACGCGGCGGGGGGTCTTCGCGGCGCTCGACGTTCCGGCCCTTGGCGGGGCGGGCGGGGGGACGGCCTTGCTCGTGCCCGGATTCATGGGGAGCAAGGAGGACTTCCTGCCGCTGCTCGCCGGGTTGAGCGAGGGGGGCGTGCGCGTCCTGGCGGTCGACGGCCGGGGGCAGTGCGAGACGGGGGACGGCGGTGCGTCGGAGCCCTCGTACGGGCGGGGGGAGCTGGCGAAGGACCTCGTGGCCGTCGTCGAGGCGATCGGCGCGGGGGCGGTGCATCTCGTCGGGCATTCGTACGGGGGGAGTCTCGCGCGGGCGGCCGTGCTCGACACGGAAGGGGATCCGGAGCTCTGGGCGTCCGTCACGCTGATGAACTTCGGGCCGGCGGGGGTGTCGCAGGGGCAGCAGGAACGGCTTCGGCTGCTGCTGTCCGTCGTCGATTCGATGTCGCTCGCGGACATGTGGCCCTTCGTGCGGAACGACGACGTCGCAACCCCGCCGGACGTGGCGGATTTCCTGGAGAAGCGGTGGCTGAGCAACACGCCGGGCCAATTGGCCGCGGTGGCCCAGCAGATGTTGAACGAGACGGACGACACGGGCCGGCTGGCCCGTCTTTCGCTGCCGACGTGCGTGATCTCCGGGACTCCCGACGAGACGTGGGCTCCCGAAGGGGTCGAGAAGATGGCCCGCGAGCTTGGGGCCGCGTTCGTCAGGATCGAAGGCGGTGGGCATTCGCCGAACGTGCACCGGCCCGACGAGACGGTGTCGGCGCTCCTGGAGTTCTGGCTCTCCTGCGCGGACGCGGACTCCTGCGCGGACGCGGACTCCTGCGCAGCCGCGGACGTCCGTAAGCTGCCCGCATGTCAGCCGAGGTCCTCCAGCGCGTAGCCGCCTTCCGTTCGTCCTTCGCGCGGCGCCAGGCCGCGGTGGTGGAGGACGTGCCCGGTGGGGTGGTGGTGCTGGATCCGCAGTACGCCGCGTCGTACGAGAACAACCAACTCGTCGTCGACGGTGCGCCGGACCCCGACGGGCTGCCCGAGCTGGCCGACCGCGTCCTCGGGCACCTGGCGCATCGGCGGATCACCGTGCTGGACGACGCCGTCGGGGGCGGGTGCGCGGCCGTGCTCGTCGCGGCGGGGTACGCGCACGAGACCGAGCTGGTGATGACGTACTCCGGCGTCGTCGGCCGGCCGGACGAGCCCGCGCGGACGGTCCGGCTCGGGGAACTGCACGACGCGGTGGTACGGCAGCTCAGGGTGTGGATGCCGCGGGCCGAGGAGCGCGTGGTGCAGGAGCTCGCGGGGCGGCGGGCGGCGCGGTTGCGTGGGGCGGACGAGGTGCGGTTCCTCGCCGTACGGGACGCGGACGGCGTCGTCGGGTCGTGGGCCGACCTCTATCTCGACGCGGCCCGCGGAGTCGCGCAGATCGAGGACGTCGTCACCGCCGACACCCACGCCCGGCGCGGCTACGCGGACACCCTCCTCGCCACCGCGCTCCAGCACGCCGCGGGCTGCGGGCTCGTCTTCCTCCTCGCCGACCCCGACGACTGGCCGCGCCACTGGTACGCCCGCCGAGGTTTCGTCGTGGTCGGTCGTTCGCACGTCTTCACGCGGGCGCCGGAGCGGATCAGTCGAGCGTGCCCAGGTCCTCGCGCATGATGCGGCGCATCGCGGTGAGCTTGGGTTCCGCGGCCTTCAGGTCGGTCAGGGCGCGGGCCGCGTCCTCGCCCTCCCGGGCCAGGCCGCGATCGATCCGTTTGACGACGGCGTCGGCCCCGGCCAGGACGGCGTTCAGCTCGCGGGAGGCGTCGAGGACGGCCTCGGGGACGATCATCTGCGCTTCGGCGTAGCGGTCCCGGTACTCGCGGCGGGCCTCCTCGACCTGGAGGCGGTCCTCGTCGGCGTACACGCCGTCCCGCAGGCGGTGCAGGGCGTCCTTCAGCATGGTGTGGAAGTGGCGGGAGGCGCGGTTCATCGCGGTGTACGCGGTGCGCCGGTCGTCGAAGTGACGCCGGCGCTCCTCGGTGCGGAGGTCCTCCGCCCGCTGGCGCCTCGTGGCCCGTACCGTGATCAACGGGGCGAAGAGGGTGCCGAGCACCCCGGCGACGGCGGCGATCATGGCGGCGGTGGTGGCGCTCATGTCCACGACACTACGACGGTGTCGCGGTGGGCCGGGCGGCACCCGCCCGGCCCACCGGCGCGCTCTGACCTCAGGGCGCCAACGTCCACCGCTGGCTGTCGCTGTTGTCGCAGGTCCAGACGCCGAGCGCGGCGCCGTACCGGGACGCCGTCAGACAGCCGCCGTCATGGCCGACGACCTCGTACCGCCCGCCGGCGACCTGGCGCAGCGTCCACTTCTGGTTCTCGCCGTTGCCCGCGCTCCAGATCTGGGCGAAGTGGCTCGTGCCGTCCACCACCCGGGAGCGGTCGGAGTTGGAGTCCAGGACCTTGCCCGCGTCGAGGGCCGAGGTGATCCGGTGGCGACCGTCGGCGAGCCGGTCCAGGTTCCAGCGCTGGGCCGTGTGCGCGCTGCTCGTCTCGGCCTTCACCTTGGTGCCGTTGGCGGTGCTCGCCATGTCGACGTCGGCCGCCCAGCCGCCGACCGCGCTCCGCAGCTGCGCCTTGGCCGGCACCGGAGTCGTGGAGCCGCCGCCGCGGATGAGGAAGCGGCTGTTCGCGATGTTCCAGTTGCGGTCGAGATAGCTACCGGGCTGGGGCTTCGGGTTGAAGTACATGTTCCGGTTGCAGTCGATGACGGCCCGCTCCGGGAAGTCGCAGGGGACCAGTCGGCCCGGCGGGTTGGGGATGTTCCCGTCGTCGTAGCACATCAGGTCGCCCTGGACGTAGCAGTGGGCCCCGTTCCCGGTCGACTTGGGCGCGTTCGGCTGGACCGCGCCCATGGTGTGCAGGAGTTCGTGCACGTCGACGTTGGGGTCGCTGAAGCATCCGCGCGGTCCCATGCCGATCATCGGCCAGGCCGACCTGGTGTTGTTGGCGTTCTCCTGCCCGGGACGCTGGTCGACGTTGTAGCCGAAGCCGAGGCCGCAGACGTTGTTCTCGGCCCAGATCAGGTACTTGCGGTCGTTGCTGGTGTGGCCCTGGGCCATCACCGCGCGCCAGGTGGGGTCGCCGTCGCCGTCGATGGCGGCCTGGGGGACGACGACCCGGGTGATGGTCGGGCGGCAGCTCGCGTCGTGGACGAAGCGGACCTCGCGGCGCTCCCCCATCCGCTCGGACGCCTCGACGAACTTGGTGTTGAGGTTGGCGGCGTGGGCCTGGAACTGCTCGCGGAACTGGTCGAACCGGTCGGGCTGCCGGTCCCCGCGGACGTACATGAGCTGGACGCGGGGGCCGCTGGAGCCGTCCCCGTCGCAGCGGGGGGCGGAGGCGATCCCCACCGAGGCGCGGGCCTTGTCCCGCTGCACGGGCAGGCTCTTGTCCTCGATGACCCGGAACGTCGGGTCGGCGTCGGGGGACGCGGAGGGGCCGGGCTTCGCGGCGGACCGGGGTTCGGCGTCGGGGCGGGCCGTGTCGGCCTGCGCCGATCCTCCCGCGACGACGAGGGTCGAGAGGGCGGCGGTGGCGACGGCCAGGGCGGCGGCGCCGCGTATCCACGAGGTCAGACGCACGGGTCTTGGTCGGAAGATCATGCCGCGGAGTGTGCGGGCCGCACGTCAATTTTCGATCAACGGTCGCGCACCGCCGGCGCAACGCCGATGCCGGTCGAGGTGGCCGGCGCGCGAGCCGCGCGGATCGGGCGGCCCCGCCCGTACGACGTGCGGGCCGCGTCCCTCGTACCTAGGGTCGAGATATGGGCGAGGGCGCCGCGCGAGGATTCCGGCTCACGCAGGGTGACGCTCCCGACCGGTACGAGCAGTACGTCGCGCCGGTCATGGAGCCGTTCGTCGAGGCCCTGTTGGAGGTCGCCGGGCTGCGGCCCGGGCTCGCGCTGATCGACGTGGCCTGCGGCACCGGGTTCGTGGCGCGGAGCGCCGCCGTGCGGATGGCCGGCGGCGGGAGCCGCGTCGTCGGGGTCGACCTCGTGCCGGGGATGCTGCGGACCGCCGCCGCGCGCGCCGCCGACGACGGCGTGGTCGTCGAGTGGCAGGAGGCCGAGGCGGGCGATCTGCCGTACGCGGCGGGCGCGTTCGACGTCGTCCTGTGCCAGCAGGGGATGCAGTTCTTCCCCGACCGGGGCGCCGCCGTCGCCGAGTTCGCCCGGGTGCTGCGGCCCGGTGGGCGCGTCGCCGCCACCGTGTGGGTCGAGGCGGCCCGGTCGCCGTTCTTCGCCGCGCAGCAGCAGGCGTACGAGCAGGTCGGCGGGGTGGAGCTGGGCGACTGGTGCGGCTCCGCCTTCGGGTGCTCCGCCGACGAGCTGACCGGGCTGTTCCGTGCGTACGGGCTGGATGACGTGGTCGCGCGCGAGGTCGTCGCGGAGGTCCACCTGCCCGCGCTGACGGCGTACGTGCCCGGGTGCCTCGCCGCGACGCCCTGGGGGCAGGCCCTCGCCGAGGCCCGGCCGGACGGCCTGGCGCGCGCCGGGGAGATCGTCCGCGGGCTGCTCGCGCCGTACGCGACCGCCGACGGGTCCGTCACCCTGCCGTTCGTTTCCAGCCTTGTCACGGGCGTGCGCCGCGACAGCGCGGCATCCCGCTTCTGAGCCCGGTCTGAGCCCTGTGCACCCCCTCCGAACAGGGGTTTTGCTGGGGGCTTGTATACCCCCGGGGGTAATTTGGTACGGTCCAGATATACCCCGGGGGGTAAACCGGCAGGGAAAGGAACAAGGCAGTGTTCTTCATCGACACCGTTGAGGTGCCGGGACTCGGCAATCGCAGCTACCTCGCCGGCGGCGGCCGAACCGCCGTCGTCGTCGACCCGCCCCGTGACATCGACCGGGTCCTGGAGGCCGCCGCCCGGCGCTCCGTGCGCATCACGCACGTCGTCGAGACCCACGTCCACAACGACTACGTGACCGGCGGGCTCGAACTCGCCCGCGTCACCGGCGCCGCCTATCTGGTGCCGGCCGGTGCCCGCGTCGCGTACGAGCGCACCCCCGTCGCCGACGGGGACCGCGCCGACGTCGACGCCGACCTCGTGCTGCGCGCCGTCGCCACCCCGGGGCACACCCCGCACCACACCGCGTACGTCCTGGAGGAGGCCGGCACGCCCGTCGCCGCGTTCACCGGCGGCTCGCTGCTCATCGGCACCGTCGGGCGGCCCGACCTCGTCGAGCCCCGCCTCACTGAAGGGCTCGCCCGGGCGCAGCACGCGTCCGCGCACCGGCTCGCCGACGAGCTGCCCGACCAGACCGCCGTCCTGCCCACGCACGGCTTCGGCAGCTTCTGTTCCTCCGCGCAGAACGGCGCGGTCGGCGGCGGCAGCACCATCGGCGCGGAGCGCATCGGCAACGAAGCCCTGGTCAAGGACGTCGACACGTTCGTCGCCGAGCTGCTCGCCGGGCTCGACGATATCCCTGCGTACTACACGCACATGGGGCCGCTGAACGCCCGCGGGCCGCAGCCCGTCGACCTGGCCCCGCCCGCCGTCGCCGACGCCGAGGAGATCGCGGCGCGGCTGGCCGAGGGCGAGTGGGTCGTCGACCTGCGCAATCGGGTCGCGTTCGCGGCGGGGCACGTCGCGGGCGCGGTGAACTTCGAGGCGGAGGGGCAGCTCGCCACGTATCTGGCCTGGCTGGTGCCGTGGGGCAAGCCGATCACCCTGCTCGCCGAATCGCCGCAGCAGCTCGCGGACGCCCAGCGGGAGCTGGCGCGGGTCGGGATCGACCGGCCGGCCGCGGGGGCGACGGGCGCGGTGGAGGGGTGGCTGCGCGACGGTGAGCAGCCGCGTTCCTTCCGGCGCGCGACCTTCGCGGAGCTGGCGGACTCGGTCGGGGACGGGGTCGTCGTGCTGGACGTACGGCGGGACTCCGAACGCGCCGCGCAGGGGTGGGTCACCGGGTCCGTCCACATACCCGTGCACCAGCTGCGGTCCCGGCTGGGCGAGGTGCCCGGGGGCACGGTGTGGGTGCACTGCGCGGGCGGCATGCGGGCCGCGATCGCCGCGTCCCTGCTGGACGCCGCCGGGCGCGAGGTCGTCGCCATCGACGACGGCTTCCTGGCGGCGCAGGCGGCGGGGCTGGCGCTCAGCGAAGCGAACGGTGCCAGCGAAGTGAACGTTGTCAGCGGAGCGAACGCTGCCGATGCCGGTGACCCGACGGCATGACCGCACTCGTTCTCGCGCTGCTCGCCGGGGCCGTCGTCGGTCTCGCGCTGGGCGGCCTCGGGGGCGGCGGCAGCGTCCTCGCCGTCCCCGCCCTGATCTATCTGCTCGGCTTCAGCCCGGCCGCGGCCACCACCGCGAGCCTGGTGATCGTCGCCGTCACCTCCGCGACCGCGCTCGTCGTCCACGCCCGCGAGGGCAACGTGCGCTGGCGCACCGGTGGCCTCTTCGCGGCGGCGGGCCTCGTGCCCGCGGCGCTCGGCGGCGCGCTCGCCGGGCGGCTGCCGGAGGCCGTGCTGACCGGGGCTTTCGCCGTGATCGCCGCGGTGGTGGCGGTCCGGATGCTCCGCCCCGCAGGGGCTGACGACGGTGCCACCGAAGCGGTACGGCCCGGGCGGCCGGGTGCCGCGGCCGGCGCGGGTGCCGGACTCGGCGCGGTGACCGGCGTCCTGGGCGTGGGCGGGGGCTTCCTCGTCGTACCGACCCTGACCGGCACGCTCGGGCTGCGCATGCGGGCCGCCGTCGGCACCAGCCTGCTGGTGATCAGCGTGAACGCGCTCGCCGCGCTCGCCACCCGCTCCGGGACGGCCGAAGGGCTGGACTGGGGGCTGATCGCGCCGTTCGCGGGCGCGGCGGTGCTGGGGGCGTGGGACGGCAAGCGGCTCGCCGGGAAGGTGGACGCCGGGACCCTGCGGAAGGTGTTCGCGTGGGGGCTGGCGGCGGTGGCGGCCGTGATGCTCGTGGACGCGGTGTGGTGGGGCTCGTGGTGAGCGGCGGGCGCGATGCGGCGGTGCCCGCGGTGAGCGGCGGTCCCGGAGTTACGCGGTGGGGGCGCCGTACGACGTACGACGCCCTGGTCAGCGGCGCTGCGGCGGCGCGCGCCGCGTCACGCCAGCGACAGGAAGAGCTTCTCCAGCCGCGCCCGCATCTTCTCCGGGTCCTCCTCGCGCTTCGCACCCGACTCGATGTCGGTCATGCACTGCTGGAGGCCGGTGGCGATGATGGCAAACCCCGCCCGGTCGAGGGCGCGCGACGCCGCGGCGAGCTGGGTCACGACGTCCTCGCAGTCGCGCCCCTCCTCGATCATGCGGATGACTCCGGAGATCTGCCCCTGCGCCCGGCGCAGGCGGTTCAGCACGGCCTTCAGTTCGGCCGCGGCCATGTCCAGCTCCACGAACGACCCTCCTCGATGGATCCCCCTGAGACCTCTGGCGACGTCCAGATACCCCTGGGGGTAATTTACCCCGATTCGGCACCCGACTGCGAACACCGAGGTCGGCGCCGTAACGCAAGGGAAAGGCAGTAGAAGATGAGCACGAACACGAACACGAACGCCGGCATCGGCGCGCGCCTCGACGTCGACGGGGCGTACGCCCGGCTGTCCGAGCTGGCCGTCGTCGACGTCCGTACGCCCGGTGAGTACGCCGCCGGACACCTGCCCGGCGCCGTCAACGTCCCCCTCGACCAGCTCCGCCGGGCGCTGCCCGAGCTGACCGGGGCCGCCGGGCGGCGACCGCTGCTGATGGTGTGCGCGTCGGGTGCGCGGTCGGAGCGGGCCTGTGCGGCGCTGGCCCGGCACGGGGTGCGCGCCGCGACGCTCGTCGGCGGCACGTCGGCGTGGGCGGAGCGCGGGCTGGCGCTGGAGCACCCGGAGTCCGTCTCCGGGGCCGAAGCCGGGACCGTCTGCGCGGTGCCCCGCCGTGCCTGGGCCATGGACCGCCAGGTCCGGCTGACCGCCGGCACCCTGGTGCTGACCGGTGTCGGGCTCGGCGCCCTGGTGCACCCGGCCTGGCTGCTGCTCGCGGGGGGCGTCGCGGGCGGGCTGGTGTTCTCCGCCCTCACCAACACCTGCGGCATGGCCGCGGTCCTGGCGAAGCTGCCGCACAACCGGCCCGCGCCCGCGGACCTCACGGCGTCGCTGGAGCGCCTGCGGGCGCTGTGAGCGCGCCGTTACGCCGCCGTCGCCGTACGCCCGTGAAGAAGAGGGGCCGCCCGATGTGTCGGGCGGCCCCTTTGACCCTTCCGTCTCCTCCGTCTCCTCAGCCGAAGGCTTTCGGCGGAGGCCCTTCGGCGGAGGCCCTTCAGTCCAGGTTCTTCTCCAACACCGCGATGTAGTTGGTGATGAAGTGGTCCCGCACCCCGTCGCTCGCCGGCGCGAACGCGTCCGCCGTCAGCCCCCGCGCCCGGTCCGCGAGCCCCGGCAGCAGCGGCATCGCCGAGTGCAGCTTCCCCTTCGCGTCGAAGTAGCGCACCGCGTCGACGTGGGTGTACGCCGGCTCGGGCGGCAGCTGCGGCACGATGTCGTTGTTGTTCACGAAACGGTAGAAGCGGTCCTTGAAGCCCTGGTTGGTCGCCGCCGCGAGGGTCCGGTCGCAGGTCCGCGGCTGCCCGAAGGTGTACACCCCGTCCGCACGCACCTTGGGCTTCTCCAGGTACAGCTGGCAGCCCGCGAGCATCGCCAGCGCACCGCCCAGGCTGTGCCCGGTGAACCACACCGTCTGTTCGCCGTCCCGGAACTCCGCGATGGTGTCCCTGACCTCCGGGTACACCGAGTCCAGCGCCGCGCCGAAGCCGTAGTGCACGTATCCGGTCATCGCCGGCCCGGGCCACGGCGGGGTGTTGGCGTCCGACAGCCAGTCCCGGATCTGCACGGGCTCCGTCCCGCGGAACGCCGTCACGATCATCCGGTCGCTGGCCATGGTGTACGCCTGGGTGTCGTCCAGCGCGAACGGCGGCTCGAACAGCGACTCGTGGTGGCGCACGCGGTCGAAGCCCCACTCCTGCGCCTGCCGGCGGACCTGGTCGGGCGGCTGGTACGCCAACTCCGCTGCCCGCGCCATCCAGTAGGCGTGCGGCAGGCTGTAGCCGGTGGCTCGATGGTCGATCGTGGACGGTACGGGCACGAACGGGTCCCCTTCTTGTTCCGGTGCTTACGGTATTTCTGTTCGTTCCAGTTGTTTCGGCGCCGACTCCTTGTCCGCCGACTTCTTGTCCGCCGACTCCTGGTCCGCGGACGCCTGGGCACGCGTACCCGTCACTCGTACCGACGTCGGGCGTCGAACGGCCGTCGACACGACGGCCGGACGCCGCCGTCACCCGGCCGCGCCCCGCGCACCGTTCGACCGGCCCACCGCCGCGTCGGGCTCCGAACACCCGCTCGGTAGAGTCGTCCCATGGGGACGGGCATGGGGATGGACATGGGGAACGGGGAGGGGCTGACGACCGGCCCGGGCCCCGACGGTGCGTTCGGCGACGCGTCCAGCGGAGCACCCGGCGGCTTCGGCGGCCCGCCGCCCCCCGGTGGAAATCCCGGGACGGCGCCCTCCTGGCAGGCCCCCAGCCACATCGAGCGCGAGCTGTACGAGGCGAAGACGCGCGGCGACTGGCCCGCCTACTTCGACGTCCTCGGCCGCAACTGGCTGTACGCGGCCGAGTCCCGCACGTTCGTCGACGCCAACCCCGACCGCATGAAGCTGCTGCCGCACTTCTCCCCCCAGGTCGGCGCCCAGTGCCTCGCCCTCGTCACCGAGGGCATGCTGCCGGTGCCGACCCAGGACCCCGTCTACACCTCCGGCTCCCTCGGCTGGTTCGCCCGGGAGTGGAAGCAGCACGACCCGCCCTGGATCGTGATCAACCCCGGCTCCCCGTGCGAGGCGTACTTCCCCACCACCCCCGCCCACCGCGCCCAGTGGCTGCGCCACGCCCTGCCCTCCGAGGACGGCTTCGGGCTCAACGGCCGGCTGCGCGCCCTGCACGTCGGCGGCCCGCTGCACGGCCCGGTGGCGCACGGACTGGCCTGCGGGGCGCTGCTGTTCGTCGGCAACGGCGAGTTCTGGAACGCGGTGGGCTACCACGGCGGCGGCTACCTGCGGGAGCGCAGCCGGCTGCGCGAGTGGTGGGGCATCGACACCCGCGCGGACTGGCAGCAGATCCTGGAGCGACTGCTGCGCGCCGAGATGGTCAGCCCCGTCTGGGAGTTCGCGCTGCAACTGCGCCGCTCCCTGGCCCTGGACTTCGCCGGCGCCGTCGAGGTCGACCACTGGCGCGCCGTCGCCGAACGCGTCGTCCGCGCCAACGCCGACCGCGCCGCCGAACCGCGCATCACCCCCGAGGGCGTCGCCCCCGGCGAGGTGCGCCCCGAGTCCGAAGTGGCCGCCCAGATCGCCGGCGTCCAGCGGCTCATCGGCCGGATCGCCCGCTACGAGGCCCGGTTCCGCGCCGACGGACTGCTGCCGGAGGGCGGCTTCATCCGCTCCGTCGAGGCGTGGGACTACGGCCGCGCCTCCTGCATGGCCCGCTGGGGCCTGGGCGCCCGCTACTGCACCGTGGCGGAGACGGAGGACGGGCTGCTGCGCGCGGGCCGGGCCTGTCGCGCCAACTACCGCTCGTGGGAGGAGATGTCGGCGGCGTACGTCCTCGGGCGCTGCCTCCACTTCGACGAGGAGGAGTTCGGCGACTGGTACGAGAACGCCCTCGCCTCCCACCGCACCCTGACCACGGACCCCGCGAGCCCCTGGCGCAACATCCCCTGGAAGTAGCGCCGCCGGTTCGAGGGGTGCGGCGTCACGCCTCCTCGGCCCGCACCCGGCCCTTGCGCACGGCGTCCACCAGCGCCTGGTGGTCGCGCTCGTTCTGGTCGGCGTACTGCTCGGCGAAGGTGACCACCGCGGTGTCGAAGACGTCGCCGCCGCCCAGGTACGCGCCGATCGCGATCCGGTCGCCGGAGCGGGCGTGCGCCCGGGCCAGGGTCGCACCGCACAGCTCCGCGAAGAGCCGCATGCCGCGCGGGACCATCGACTGCGGGACCACGATGCCCTTCCAGTCGTGCAACTGCCGCACGTAGAAGTCGCGCTGCGGCACGTCCACGTCCGTGATCCGCTCCCAGCCGAGGAACACGTCCCCCACGGCCTGCATCAACCGCTGCCCCGCCACCACCCGCTGCCCCTGGTTGTCGTACGCGCTCTCGCCGACGTGGGGGGCGAGCACCGAGCGGTCGGCTTCCTTGGCCTGGAGGATCAGCGGATCGCCGTCGTCCCGGCCGAGCAGCAGCAGGATCCAGCAACGGGTGCCGACGCTGCCGACGCCCACCACCTTGCGGGCGATGTCGACGACCCGGTACTGCGCCAGCAGGTGCCGGCGCTCCATGGGCAGCGAGGTGGCGTACCGCTCGACCAGGTCGTGGATCTGCTGGACCAGCCGGTCCAACTCCGCACCCCGCAGCAGTTCGTCGACGGGCACGACCAGCGGCGGATCGGCGACGAAGCGGCGTCCGTCGTCGCGCATCTCGGTGAGCTTGTGGAACGCCTGGAGGCTGTCACGGGTCCGCGCCTTCGCCATCGCGTCGGCCAGCCGCATCCGCCCGCGCTGGTCCAACCGCTCGTCGGCGAGCGCCTGCACCTGCTCCATGTCGCCGTGGTCGTACCAGACCTCCAGATGGCCCATGCCGGCGTACGCCCTGATCCGCTGCCGGTACGTGCGCACCGCCGCGCGCACCACGCCGGCCCGCTCCTTCTTCGAGTAGCCGTTCTCCCGGCCGGCGATCACCAGGCTGGTCGCGAGCCGCTTCACGTCCCACTCCCACGGCCCCGGCAGCGTCTCGTCGAAGTCGTTGATGTCGAAGACCAGCCGGCGCTCGGGGGAGCCGAGCAGCCGGAAGTTCATCATGTGGGCGTCCCCGCAGAGCTGCGCGGTGAGCCCGGTGCTGGGCGTGGCCGCCGCCAGGTCCCCGGCCATGATCGCGGCGGCGCCGCGGTAGAAGCGGAACGGCGACTCGACCATCCGCCCGTACCGGATCGGCACCAGCTCCGGCACGCGCGTCGCGGACTGCGCCTCGACGACGTCCACCGGATCGCGCCGCCGCGCGTCCGGCGCGTACTCCGCGTGCTGCGACCGCGGCACCTCCTTGCGCACGGCCCGCCCCCGTTCGGCCCGCTCCCACGGCGACAACGCACTGCGCCGCCCGCGCCGCAACAGCCCCCCGTAGGCCAACTGCTCCTTCGCCGGCCGCGCTTTCGCCGCCTTCTTCGGAGTCTCCTTCGGCGCCCCTTTCGCAGGACCCTTCGCCGGCTGCGTCCTCGTCGCCCGCTGCTTGGCTGCCATGCCCGCTGCACCTCCGACCGGAAGCGGCACCACGGCGTCGAGGCCCGTGGCACCGACCCCACCTGCCATTATTCTCCGCTCGCCGGCACGCGCACCCCGGCCGCCGGCTCCCTCGGCTTCCCGTGGAAGACCTGCGCCTCGTGCCACTCCCGGTGCTCGGCGGCGATCCGCGGGTTGCCCGGTTGGGGGCCCAGCAGGGGGCGGGCGGACAGGGCCAGGACGTGGGTGCGGGCGGATTCGCTGCGGCCGACGAAGGACTGGGAGACCATGACGTGGTGGGTCGGCGTGACGCCGAGGACGCCCTTGTCGAAGAGCTTGTGGTGCAGGGAGCACAGGCACAGTGCGTTGTCGACCGTGTCCGGGCCGTCCAGGGCCCACCAGCGGACGTGGGCGGCTTCCAGGCCGACCGGGGTGGTGCCGATGTGGCCGTCGTAGCCGCAGAAGGCGCACTGGTACTCGTACGCGGTGAGGACCAGGTCCCGCAGCTGGCGGTCGCGGCTGCGGCGGCGGGCCGAGACGGTCGCGGTCTCCGCGAGTTCGAGTTCCAGGCCGACGGCGTCGCAGAGTTCGCCGTGCAGGGACGGCGGGAAGTGCCGGTCGAGCAGGACGCGGGCGATCCGGCCCAGCAGGGCGGAGTCCTGACGCAGGGCGCGGCGCAGGTCGGGGGCGAGGCGGCCGACCGCGTTGGCCTCGCGTAGTTGCGTCACGCCGTTGCCGGGGCTGCCGGGGCCCCGCGAGGTGTGCACCTCCCACACGCCGTCGCTGGCCAGGTGGTGGAAGGGATAGTTGGGGGACTTCCTGTTGCGCGGCGCGTACTCCCCGAGCAGGCGCTTGAGGTCGTCCTCGACCGCGCTGTACGCGAGCGCCCCGTCCGGGTCCTCCTGGAAGCGGCCCAGGGCGTACAGGAACAGCAGCGGCTTGTGGGGCGCCCGCATGCCGTTCTGAGCCCATTGCCGTAGTTTGCCCGCCTGTTCCACCCAGTCCATGGCCATGGACAGCGATCGTACGATCCGACGCCGACAGCGGTCCCTAGCGTTCTCTGGTCTCCGGCAGCAGCAGCACGCACACCAGCGACACCAGCGCCATCAGGCTCACGTACCAGCCGACCGCCCAGGAACCGAGCTGGTCCTGGAGGCGGGTGGAGACCAGGGGAGCGACGGCGCCGCCGAGGACGCCGCCGAGGCTGTAGGCGGAGCCGGCGCCGGAGTAGCGCAGGTGAGCGGGGAAGAGCTCCGGCAGGAAGGCGCCCATCGGGCCGTAGATCACGCCCGAGATGAACAGCGTGCCGCCGATGCCGAGCACGATCATCGAGAGCCGACCGGTGTCCAGCAGGGGGAAGAGCAGCGGGCCCCACAGCACCGCGGCGACCGTGCCCGCCAGCACCATGCGGCGTCGGCCCAGCCGGTCGGAGCGGGTCGCGGCGAACCAGGTGCCGACGGCGAGGAGGAGGGCCGCGACCATCTCGGCCAGCAGCATCGTGGTGCGGCTGATCCCGAGCGTCTTGGTGCCGTACGCCAGGCAGTACGTCGCGGCGGTGTAGAACAGGCCGTACGCCACCACCATCCCGCCCGCGCCCAGCAGCAGTTCCCGCGGGTGGTCGCGCACGACGTCGACGAAGGGGTTGCGGCTGGTGCGCCGGTCCGCCACCACGCGGCGGAAGGCCGGCGTCTCGCTGATCCGCAGCCGGACGAACAGGCCCACGGCCACCAGCGCCAGCGACAGCAGGAACGGCACCCGCCACGCCCACCCCTCGAACGCCGAATCACTCAAAGCGCTGGTCAGCAGCAGGAAGACGCCCGTCGCGGCGAAGAAGCCGAGGGCCGGGCCGAGTTGGGGGTACGCCGCGAACCGGCCGCGCCGGTCGGCGGGGGCGTGCTCCACCGCGAGCAGCGCCGCGCCGCCCCACTCGCCGCCCAGCCCGATGCCCTGGAGGAAGCGCAGCGTCACCAACAGCGCCGGAGCCCACGCGCCCCAGGTGTCGTACGTCGGCAGCAGGCCGATCGCCGCCGTCGACAGGCCCATCAGCAGCAGCGACGCCACGAGCATCGACTTGCGGCCGAGCCGGTCGCCGAAGTGGCCGAAGAGGACGGCGCCCACGGGGCGGGCGACGAAGGCCACGGCGTACGTGGAGAAGGACGCGAGCACGCTGTTGACCGGGGAGAGGTGCGGGAAGAACGCGTCGTCGAGGACGAGCGCGGCGGCGGTGCCGTAGATGTAGAAGTCGTAGAACTCGATCGCCGTGCCGACGAAGCTCGCCGCGGCGACGCGCCGCCGCATCTCGGGCGAGGGGGCGGGTTCGTGGTCGGGGGAGGACGGGTCCTCCCACCCCTGCGACCCCGGCTCGGACTCGTCCCGTCTGGACTCTTCCTGTCTGGACGGCATGCGATTCCCCCTGGCGGTGTCGGGGCGGCAGCTCCGGCGCGGCGCACCGCAGCGGGTCGGCATCGCAGAGGTACTGCCCGGGGCGCGACCACATGAACCGGCGATCCCCGCGGGCAATGCCCTCGCCTTCGCGGGCGTGGTGACGCCGTGCTGATCAGGCGATCGTGGCGCCCGCGGCCCGGTGTTGCTCGCGCGGTTCCCCGCGCCCCTGATTCGCTACCCCGTCACTCAAGTGCGGGCGGGTGGCGGGGGTTTTCAGGGGCGCGGGGAACTGCGCGACCAGCCCCACCACCGGGCCGCGGGCGCCACGATCGCTCGATCAGCACGGCGCGACCGCACGCGGTGCGGCAACGGCGTCGCCCGCAGTGCGTCGGCGGCTCAGCACGTCGCCGTGAAGAGGACCGCGCGGGACGAGGACGCGGCGCGGGCGAAGAAGGTCCGGAGGTCCCCGAACGCCTCCCACGCGTGGTCGAACGCCGGGTCGTCACCGGCGCCCAGCAGTCGGAAGCGGCTCCGCAGCCAGCTCCGGCCCACCCCCGCCAGGGCCTCCGCGGTGCGGGCCGCTTCGGCGGGGGCGAGCAGGGAGGCCGCGAAGAAGTCGGGCGGGGCGGCCAGTCGGCGGGTGCCGAGGAAGGCGTACGTCAACGGGCCCGGCGGACGGCCCGATTCACCCGGCCCGGCCGTGACGCAGCGGTGCAGCACCAGCCACTGCCCGTCCGTCGCCACCCAGCAGCCGTCCCGCGTGCCGCACTCCGCCCGGTCCTCCAACTCCGCCACGTACGACTGCACGTCCTCCGGGTCCGCCGCCGCGAGGCGCGCCGCCGCAGCCGGGCCGATCGCGAAGTGCACGCCGAGCCCCGCGCCCGCGCCCGCGGCCGGGTCGAGCCGGGGGCGCGGGCCGCCCGCCCCCAGGACGGCGGCGAGGAGCAGCAGCCGTACGAGGGTGGCCGGCGGGCTCGACTCAGTGCGCATGGGGGACGCCCGTCATCTCGGGGCGGCCCCGCGGGACGAGGGCGACCGAAGCGAGCGCGCTGGCGCCCGCGACGACGGCGAGCAGTGCGTACGCGTCCGTGAACCCGGCGGTCGCACCGGCGCCGATGCCCGCCGCGGCGACCGTGGAGACCACGGCGACGCCGACCGAAGCGCCCACCTCGTGGAAGGTGTTGACGACTCCGGACGCGAGCCCCGCCTCCTCGTGCGCGACCATCGCGAGCGCCGTCGTCGTCGCCGTCACGAACACCGCGCCGACGCCCAGCGACGCCACGACGAGGCCGGGGACGAAGACGCCGTACACAGAGGAGTCGTCGGAGAGCAGCGCCAGCGGCACCGCGCCGGCCGTCGCGACGGCCGTGCCGCCCACCGCGCAGGCGCGGCTGCCGATCCGGCCGACCAGCCGGGAGCCCAGGTGCGCGCCGAGACCGACGCCGACCGCGACCGGCAGGAAGGCGAGACCGGTCTTGAGCGGGCCGAAGCCGCGCGCGTGCTGGAGGTACATCGAGCCGAGGAAGAAGAAGGAGATCAGCAGCGCGGTGGCGACCAGCATCAGGAACGAGCCGGCGACCACCGGACGGCGGGTGAGCATCCGCAGGTCCATCAGCGGTGCGCGGGAGGCGCGTTCGACCGCCGCGAACGCCGCGTACAGCACGGCCGAGCCGGCGAGGGCGAGCAGGGTCACGGCATCGCCCCAGCCGTCGTCGCCGGCGTGCACGAGCCCGTAGATCAGCGCACCGGTCGCGGTGGTGACGAGGAGCGCGCCGGGCACGTCCAGCCGGGCGGCGGTACGGGCCCCGGGCGCGGCGGCCGGCACCAGCGCGGGGAGTACGGCGAGGACCGCGAGGCCGACGGGCACGTTCACGTAGAAGACCCACTGCCAGCCCGGCCCTTCGGTGAGCGCACCGCCGATCAGCACGCCGAACGCCGAGCCGGTGCCGCCGATCGCCGCCCACACGCCGAGCGCGCGGTTGCGCTCCGGGCCGTGGAAGGAGGTGGTGACGACCGCGAGCGCAGCGGGGGAGAGCAGCGCCGCGCCGACGCCCTGCGCGAGCCGGCCGCCGATCAGCAGTTCCGCGCTCTGCGCGAGCCCGGTGACCAGGGACGCGGCGGTGAAGACGGCGAGGCCGGCGAGGAGCACGCGGCGGGTGCCCAGGGTGTCCGCGAGCCGGCCGCCGAGCAGCATCAGGCCGCCGAAGGCGAGGGTGTACGCGGTGACGACCCAGGTCAGGGCGGCACGGTCGAGGTCGAGGTCGGCGGCCATGTCGGGGAGCGCGACGTTCACCACGGTCACGTCGAGGACCAGCATGAACTGCGCCAGGCAGATGACGGCGAGCGCGGCCCAGCGGCGCGGGGGCGGCGGCGGGTGCTGCGCGGCGCCGGTGTGCGGGTGGCCGTGCTGGTGGCCGTGCGGATGGGCGTCGGTTGCGGACATGGCTGCTCCTTGGGAGGGCGGCAAAGGGAGGAGGGGCGCCGGACGGTAGGGACATCTGTGGGTGGCCGGGCCCCCGATAACTGAACCGTACAGTTCAGTTCACGTGAACTCAACCGTACAGTTCAGATGGATGGGTACGATCGAGGGCGTGGACACCGTGGACACCAACCGCCCCAGCGAGCCGAGCGGACCTCGCGGCCCCCGCGCCGAGCGGAAGCGGCAGGCCATCGTCACCGCCGCCCGCACCCTCTTCCTGCGCGACGGCTTCGGCGTCGGCATGGACGCCATCGCCGCCGAGGCGGGCGTCTCCAAGGTGACGGTCTACAACCACTTCGGCAGCAAGGAAGCGCTGTTCACCGCGGTGGTCGCGGGCGCGGTCGACCAGCCGGTGACGGGCCGGCCGGGGCCCGACCAACCGGCGGCCGGGGCCGGGGCGTCCGGGGCCGTCGCTCGTCTCGACCGTCTCGCCGACGCCGACGACCTGCGCGCCGCCTTCGTCGAGACCGCCCGCGCCTGGGTCCGCGCCGTGCGCGAGGACCATGAACTCGCCGCCCTGCGCACCCTCGTCGCCGCCGAGCTGCACCGCTTCCCCGACCTGGCGCGCGCCTGGCGCGAGGGCAGCCCCACCAGCCACCACCCGGAGGTCGCCCGGGCGCTACGGACCCTCGCCGACCGCGGCCGACTGGTCATCCCCGACCTGGAGGTGGCCACGATCCAGCTCCACGCACTGCTGGTCCATCCGCACCTGGTCTTCGGGCACTACGGCGCGACCATCGACGACGAGCTGACGGAGCAACTGGTCGTCAGCGGTGTGGACATGTTCCTGGACCATTACGCACCGCGCTGATCCCGTGGCCCGCGGCCTGGAGCCCCGCCTGGAAGCGGGTGCGGGCGCCCAACTCGTTCATGATC
The DNA here is from genome assembly GCF_040653095.1 of Streptomyces sp. NPDC048057. Classification (NCBI taxonomy): domain Bacteria; kingdom Bacillati; phylum Actinomycetota; class Actinomycetes; order Kitasatosporales; family Streptomycetaceae; genus Streptomyces; species Streptomyces sp. NPDC048057. Next base: position 125,526 of record NZ_JBEZNF010000004.1, on the reverse strand, counting down.
CGCCGCATCCGGCGCTCCACCGTGCGCTGCGCGACGCCCAGCCGACGGGCGATGGCCCGGTCCGTCAGTCCGGCCGCGGACAGCGTCAGCAGCTGCTGGTCGGCGGCGGACAGCGGGCCGTCCGCCCCTTCGTCCCCTGCCGGTACGGAGCGCTCCCACAGCAACTCGTACAACGTCAGCAGCCCGTCGAGCAGCGCGGAGGCGCGCAGCAGCAGGGCGCCCTCCTCCGCGTCCGGGCCCTGACCGGGGCCCCGCACCAGCGCGGTGCGGCGGTCCACGACGACCAGCGCGAGCGGTGCCGGCTCGACGAGCACCCGGCCCTCCACCCCGGGGGGCGCGGGCGCCGGCCCGGGGTCGTACAGGGCCCGGCGTACGACAGGGGACGTCCCCGGCACTCCCAGGGCCGCACCGGGGTCCGGCACTCCCAAGGTCAGCACCTCCTCGCGCGCCACCGCCTGGAGTCGGCGCGCCATCCGGTCCAGGGACGGGCCGTCGCCGCCGAGCCGTTGCAGCGCCGGGCCCTCCTCGGGGCCCGCCGCGCGGAACGCATCGGTGAGCGCGACCGCGGCGAGCCGGGCCCGGGCGATCTCCTCCTCGCGCCGACGCGCGAGCGCGTCGAGCACCACGTCCGGCGGGGCGGGGGTGAAGCGCACCGGGCGGCAGGCCGTCCGCAGCAGCATGCCGCGTCGCTCCAGCGCGCGGGTGCGGCGGCGGACGCGGGCGGCGTTCCAACCGGTGGCGGTGGCGAGTTCGGCGACGGTCGCCCGGGGGCGGGTCAGCAGCGCCCGGTACAGGAACTCCTCGTCGGGCGGGACGCCGAGTGCCGCGAGCCCGCCCGGGCGCCGCGCGCCGTCGACGTCCTCGTCGGTGCCTGATTCCGCGCCCGCGTCCGGCCCCGCGCCCGCGCCCGCGCCCGTGCTCGCGTCGGTGCCCGTCGTGCCGCTCATGTCGTGCCGCCCATGACGCCTCCCGGCGAAACCCGGTCGAGCCCGGTCAGGAGTACGCAAGGAAAGGTACAGACCACCACGCCCCGCCCACCACCCGCCGGCGACGGAATGCCGACACTGGCGGAAAGCCACTGCTTCCGCCGTCTTCCCGATTGGTCCAGACCAGGTAGCTTGAGGGGTTGATCGACTGAACGGTCGAGCGGTTGATCGTCCTGAGCACGGCCACGCACCCCTACCGCAGGGAGAGCCATGTTCACGAGAACCCACCCCCACAGAGACCCCCACGAAGACCCCCACAGATCCCGGCGCCGACGCCCGACCCCGCGCGGCGCCGCGCGCAAGCTGCGCAACCGCATCGCCGCGGCGCTCGCCGCCCTCGCCCTCCCCCTGGCCACCCTCACCGGCCTCGCCGCCTCCCCCGCGCAGGCCGCCGGCACCCTCACCGCCACCTTCTCCACCGAGAACAACGGCTCCTGGTGGCGCGGCGTCTACACCATCCACAACAGCGGCACCACCGCCGTCAACGGCTGGACGCTGGAGTTCGACCTGCCCGCCGGCGTCACCGTCACCGGCCACTACCACGGCGACGCCACCGTCAACGGCCGTCGCGTCACCGTGAAGAACGCCCACTACAACGGCACGATCCCGGCCGGCGGCACCAGCAACCCCTGGAGCTATTGGTTCATCGGCAACGGCCCCGTGGGCACCCCCACCGCCTGCACCGTGAACGGCGACAAGTGCGACGGCACCCCGGACAAGCCGCCGACCGCGCCGAGCACCCCGCGCGCCACCTCCGTCACCGCGCGCACCGCCGCCCTCGCCTGGGACGCGGCGACCCCCGGTGACTACCCCGTCGCCTCGTACGACGTGCTCAACGGCAGTGCCGTGGTGGCGGGTTCCACCGCCGGCGCGACCGAAGCCATCGTCACCGGGCTGACCCCGGCGACCGCCTACTCCTTCACCGTCCGTGCCAAGGACACCCGGGGCAACCTCGGCCCGCCGAGCGCCCCGCTGGCGCTGCGCACGGTCGACCCGGCGAGCGACCCGACCCCGCCGACCGCCCCGGGCAACCTGCGCACCACCGCGAAGACCGCCTCCTCGGTGAGCCTCGCCTGGAACGCCTCCACCGACAACGTCGCCGTCGCCGCGTACGACGTCTTCCGCGGCGCCACCCTGGTCAAGTCGGTCACCACCACCGCGGCCACCGTCACCGGGCTCTCCCCGGCGACGGCCTACACCTTCACCGTCAAGGCGCGCGACACCGCCGACAACTCCTCGCCCGCCTCGGGCGCCCTCGCCGTCACCACCGATGACGTCGCCGGCCCCGGGAACCACCTCAAGGTCGGCTACTTCATCCAATGGGGCCTGTACGGGCGGCAGTACTTCGTCAAGAACCTCGACACCTCCGGCGCCGCCGCGAAGCTGGACGTTGTCAACTACGCCTTCGAGAACGTCGACCCGGTCAACCTGACCTGCCAGGCCGGGGTCACCAAGGGCATATCCGGCAATCCGCAGGACCCGGATGAGGGCACCGGCGCGGGCGACGCGGACGCCGACTACGGCCGGCCGTTCTCCGCCGCCCAGTCCGTGGACGGCGTCGCGGACGACGGCTGGGGCAAGCTGCGCGGCAACTTCAACCAGATCAAGAAGCTGAAGGCCAAGCACCCGCACCTGAAGTTCGTGGTCTCGCTCGGCGGCTGGACGTTCTCCAAGTTCTTCTCGGACGCCGCCGCCACCCCGGCCTCGCGGGAGAAGTTCGTCCGCTCCTGCGTGGACGTCTGGATCAAGGGCAACCTGCCCGTCTACAACGGCGCGGGCGGCCCCGGCACCGGCGCCGGCGTCTTCGACGGCATCGACATCGACTGGGAGTGGCCGGGCGCCGAGGGCCACCCGGGCAACCACTGGAAGGCGGCCGACAAGGACAACCTCACCGCGCTGCTGGCCGAGTTCCGCAAGCAACTCGACGCGCTCGGCGGCGAGCACCGGCTGCTGACCGCCTTCACCCCCGCCGACCCGGCGAAGATCGCGGCCGGCTGGGACCTGACGAAGATCTTCGACTACCTCGACTACGCCAACGTCCAGGGCTACGACTTCCACGGCTCCGGCAGCGACAACTCCTGGGAGCCGCTGCGCACCGGCCACCAGGCCAATCTGCACCGGGACGCCCAGGACCCGTACCCCTTCGACTTCAGCGTCGAGCGGGCCGTACAGACCTACCTCGACGCCGGCGTCAACCCGCGCAAGCTCACGGTCGGCTTCCCCTTCTACGGCCGGGGCTGGAAGGACGTCGCCGCGGGCGCGCCCGGGGTGAACGGCGAATGGCAGACCGCGAACGGCGCGGCCCCCGGACAGTTCGCCGAGGAGGCGGGCATCAGGGGCTACCACAACATGATGACCAGCTACCCGAACATGACCGTGCACCACGACCCGCAGTCGATCTCCACGTACGGTTACACCGGCCCTGGCGGGACGTGGTGGAGCTTCGACGACACCTGGTCCATCGGCAGGAAGGCCGAGTGGATCAAGTCCAAGGGGCTGCTCGGCGCCATGGTCTGGGAGATGTCCGGTGACACTCCGACCGGAACGCTGATGAACGCCCTGCACGCCGGGCTGCCCTGAGCCGCCGACGGCGGGTGAGCCCGGCCCGCGAACGCGGTGGTCGTGCGTCCGTGCGGGACGTGCGACCACCGTGGCTCCCCCGCGCGACCGCGGCGGCCCGCACGCACCACCGCTCCGGACGAAACGTGCGGGACGACCGTGCTCGTCCAGCAGTTCGGCGCCCATCCGACTCGCCCCCTCCGTGCTAGTGCGTCCGGGTTTTTCTTATAGACCGAACGAGTGAATTGTGTGTTTGCTCGGTTTACCGCCGTGACCTCCTGGCCGGTTTGGCGGATACACCCCGCGAGCACCGCGTTCCGACTCCTTACGACCCGATCCCACGCAGGCGGAGACGACATTGACCAGGACCACGCACGCCCGGCTCATACTGACCGCACTCGGCGCGACGGCTCTCGCCGCCACGTTCCCCACCGGCACTGCCGCCGCCGACGAGACCCGCAACGGCCACCAGCTCTCGCTGGTCTCGATCGGCCAGATCGACGACCCGGCGGAGGACGTCCTGGAACACGCCGTGATCCTCAAGGACGCCTCGATCCTCTCCCCGACGCACCACCACCATCACCCCGGTGCCGAACCGGCCGCCGAGACCCCGGCGCCGGAAGCCGCTGAAGCCCCGCAAGCCGCTGAAGCCGCCGAAGCCCCGGAGGCTCCCGCCGCCGAGTAGCGATCCGAACACGGGCGCGCACCACGCGCCCCGCGAGCCCACCGGGGCCCCCGCTGTACACGGCGGCGGGGGTCCCGGTGTCCTTGATGTCCATGGTCCCTGGATTCCCGCCCCCACCCGGCGTACGCCCGCGTGGCGAGTACACGCCGCCCGGACGCGGATCGCTGGCGGGCCGCCCCCGCCCGGGTGACCATCGGTACATGAGTCCCACGATCCACCTCGCCCAGCAGCCCGAGGCGGACGCGCTGCTGAGCCGCAGCCCGCTCGCCGCGCTCGTCGGCATGCTGCTCGACCAGCAGGTCCCGATGGAGTGGGCGTTCTCCGGCCCGTACACCATCGCCAGCCGCATGGGCCGGGACGACCTGGACGCCGCCGAGATCGCCGCGTACGCCCCCGACGCCTTCGCCGACCTGCTGAAGGAGAAGCCGGCCGTCCACCGCTATCCGGGAAACATGGCCAAGCGCGTGCAGACCCTCTGCCAGTACCTCGTCGACACCTACGACGGCGAGCCGACCGCGATCTGGAGCGACGCCGCCGACGGGGCCGAGTTGCTGGCCCGGCTGAAGGCGCTGCCCGGGTTCGGCGAACAGAAGGCGCGGATCTTCCTGGCCCTGCTCGGCAAGCAGTTCGACGTGCGGCCCCCGGGCTGGCGGGAGGCGGCCGGTGCGTACGGCGAGGAGGGGTCGTACCGCTCCGCGGCCGACATCACCGGTCCGGAGTCCCTGGCCAAGGTCCGGTCCCACAAGCAGGAGATGAAGCGCGCCGCCCGGGCGAAGAAGACGTCCTGAAAGTCCCGGTCCGTCAGTTCCCCTGCCTACGGGGCGAGGTGACGCCGGAAGGGGCCGGCGACGTGAGTTGGGGCACAAGCGTTCCCTTAGGAGGCCGGCCCCCGCTAGCTTCCGGTTTCGACATGTCCATTACGTGACGTCCACGACGGAAGGAATCAGGTGAAGGCAACTCGTCACAGAGCCGTGGCTGCCCTGGCCGCCGCCGCACTTGCGACACCGCTGCTGCTGGCCTCCGCGTCCCCCGCTTCGGCCGACCGCCACTCGCCGGCCGAGCGCGACGCGCGCACGGCCGCGAAGCTCGCGGCGAAGCTGGTCAAGAAGTCCTCCGCGGACGACGCCCACGAACACCTGGAGAAGTTCCAGCAGATAGCGGACTCCACCGGCAACCGGGCAGCCGGCACCCTCGGGTACGACGCCTCCGCCGCGTACGTGTACCAGCAGCTGAAGAAGTTCGGCTACGACGTCTCGTACCAGCCGTTCCAGTTCCCGTACATCGAGACGCAGGCCGAGAAGCTGACGGTCGTCTCGCCCGCGCCGCGCTCCGTCCAGGTCACCGCGATGGACTACACCAAGTCCACCCCGGCCGGCGGCACCACCGCCGACCTCGCGGCCGTCCCCGTGGACGACACCACCGGCTGTGAGCCCGCCGACTACGCGGCCGGCGCCTTCACCGGGAAGATCGCCCTGATCAAGCGCGGCGGCTGCACCTTCGCGCAGAAGCAGGCCACCGCGGCGGACGCGGGCGCCGTCGCCGCGCTCGTCTACAACAACGCCGAAGGCTCGATGGGCGGCACCCTCGGCGACCCGGCCGGGGTGAAGATCCCCACTGGCGGACTGATCCAGGCCGAGGGCGAGAAGCTCGTCGGCGAGCTGGCGAACGGGCCCGTGCGGATCACCCTGGAGCTGCGGCAGCTCCAGGAGACCCGCACCACCCGGAACGTGATCGCGGAGACCAAGCACGGCAACGCGGCGAACACGGTCATGCTCGGCGCCCACCTCGACAGCGTCTCCGAAGGCGCCGGCATCAACGACAACGGCTCCGGCTCCGCCGGTCTGCTGGAGGTCGCCGAGGAGCTGGCCAAGGCCGAGAAGCGGCCCACGAACAAGATCCGCTTCGCCTGGTGGTCCGCCGAGGAGAACGACCTGCTCGGCTCGAAGGCGTACGTCGCCGGCCTCAGCTCCCTCGGCAAGAAGGAGATCAAGGCGTACCTCAACTTCGACATGATCGCCTCGCCGAACTACGGCATCTTCATCTACGACGGCGACAACTCCGACGGCGTCGGCGCCGGACCGGGCCCCAAGGGCTCGGAGCAGATCGAGCGCGACATGCAGAAGTTCCTGGACGGGCGGGGCACCCCGCACGAGGGCTCGGACTTCACCGGCCGCTCCGACTACGGCCCGTTCATCGCCGCCGGCATCCCCTCCGGCGGCCTCTTCACCGGCGCCGAGGTCAAGAAGACCCCGGCGCAGGCCGCGAAGTTCGGCGGCACGGCCGGGATCTCGTACGACCCGAACTACCACAGCGCCGGGGACGACCTGAACAACGTCAACATGACGGCGTTCGGGATCAACATCGGCATCATCGCCAACGCGACCGGCACCTACGCCCACGACATCAGCTCGCTGAGCAAGCCGGTCGCCCCGGCCGCGAGCACCGGTGAGGGCACCACCAACGGCGGCCACTCCGCGGTGACGGAGTAACAGCCCCGGCGACCTCCCGGCGGAGGCGCGGGCGGGCCTTTCGCAGGCCCCCCGGTCAGCGCTTCCGCCGGGCGGTCCCGAACAGGGACCGGGTGATCTCCCGCCCCAACTGGGTCCCCACCGACCGGGCCAGCGACGTGAAGGCGCTGCTCCCCACCACCTGCGAGACCAGGGAGTCCTGCTCCTTCGGGGTCGGCGGGCGCCCAGCAGCCGGCGGCTCCTTCTCGGGAGCGGGCGCCTCCGCCTTCTCCGGGGCGGGCGCCGGTGCCGTTCGCGCGGTGAGCTTCTCGTACGCCGACTCCCGGTCCTCCTCCTGCGCGTACCGCCCGTACAACGGCGACGCCCGCACCGCCGAGTCCAGCGCCGCCGCCTCGATCGGCCCCATCAGCGACTGCGGCGCCCGCAGCCGGGTCGCCGCGACCGGCGTCGGCGCGCCCGACTCGCTGAGCACGGTCACCACCGCCTCGCCCGTACCGAGCCCGGTCAGCACGTCCTCCAGGTCGTACGGCGAGTTCGGGAACGTCTGCACGGTCGCCTTCAGCGCCTTGGCGTCCTCCGGGGTGAAGGCGCGCAGCGCGTGCTGCACCCGGTTCCCCAACTGCCCCAGCACGTCGGACGGCACGTCCTTCGGCGTCTGCGTGACGAAGAAGACCCCGACGCCCTTCGACCTGATCAGCCGCACGGTCTGGGTGATCGCCGCCAGGAACGCCTTCGTCGCGCCGGTGAACAGCAGGTGCGCCTCGTCGAGGAAGAACACCAGCTTCGGCCGCTCCACGTCGCCGACCTCCGGCAGGTCGTGGAAGAGGTCCGCCAACAGCCACATCAGGAAGGTGGAGAAGAGCTGCGGCCGGTCCTGCACGGCGGCCAGCTCCAGCACCGACACCACGCCCCGCCCGTCGTCGGCCGTGCGCAGCAGCTCCCCGGTGTCGAACTCGGGCCGGCCGAAGAAGCTGCCGGCGCCCTGCTGTTCGAAGGCGGTGAGGGAGCGCAGGATGACGCCGGCGGTCGCCGCCGACAGCCCGCCGATGGTCTTCAGCTCCGCCCGGCCCTCGTCGGAGACCAGGAACGCGACCACCGCCCGCAGGTCCTTGATGTCGTCCAGCTCCAGGCCCTTGGCGTCCGCGTAGTGGAAGACCAGGCCGAGCGACTGCTCCTGGGTCTGGTTGAGCTGGAGCACCTTGGCCAGCAGCACCGGGCCGAAGCTGGTGACGGTCGCCCGGACGGGGATGCCGGGGCCGATCCCGCCGAGCCCGTAGAACTCGGCGGGGAAGCCGCGGGCCGTCCACTCCTGGCCCACCTCGGCGGCGCGCTGCTGCACCCGGTCCCCCGGCTGGCCCGGCGCGGCGATCCCGGACACGTCGCCCTTCACGTCCGCGAGGAAGACGGGGACGCCGGCGGCCGAGAGCTGCTCCGCGAGGAGCTGGAGCGTCTTCGTCTTGCCCGTGCCGGTCGCGCCGGCGACCAGCCCGTGGCGGTTGAGCATCGCCAGCGGCACGCGGATCGGGGCGTCGGCGAGGCAACGGCCGTCCCACAGCAGTGCGCCGAGGTCGAGGGCGGCGGCGGACGGGGCGTACCCCGCGGCGATGGTCCGCGCCGGCTCCGGAAGGCTCCCGTCGCCGGCGGCGCTGCTCGTGCTCTCGGCCATGCGGCCCCCAGATCTCCCGGTTTCGCCGATCGACTGCGCACCGAGCCGTGCTCCACGGCTCGTCGACAGCTCTTCGACGTCTCGTCCACGGCTCTTCGACCGCTGATCGAAATCTGCTTTGTCAGGCTTCGACCAGGATCGCACCGGCCCGCCATGGCTGCGCCCGGAGGGGCTTGACCGGTAGGCTTTCCGTGTGATCTTCAAGCGCATCGGAAACGGCCGGCCTTACCCCGACCATGGCCGGGAATCCACCCGGCAGTGGGCGGACGTCGCGCCGCGCCCGGTCCGCCTCGATCAGCTCGTGACCACCAAGGGGCAGCTCGACCTGGAGACGCTCCTCGCGGAGGACTCGACGTTCTACGGCGACCTCTTCGCGCACGTCGTGAAGTGGCAGGGCGACCTCTATCTGGAGGACGGACTGCACCGCGCGGTGCGCGCCGCCCTCCAGCAGCGCCAGGTGCTGCACGCCCGCGTGCTCGAACTGGGCTGACGCCCGACGTCCCCGGACGGGCCGACGCCCGGGGCGCGTCCCGCCTGATCGGCGGCGCCCCACTGATCCTTTCGGGCCCATTCCAGGGCCGTACGGGGGTCACGCGTTGATCATCTTGTACGCACGGCGGGCCGGTCGCACTACGCTGCGACCATGAGCATGCTGACTCCTCCCGGGATGGGGGGAAAGTACCGCATCACGGGCGACAAGTACCCCCGGATGCGCCGCCCCCGCAATCGCCGCAGGATCGTCACGGCGGCCGTCGCCGGCGTGGTGGCCCTCGGCCTGGCCGGTTGGGGAACGGTCCAGCTCATCGACGCCTTCACCGGCGGCTCCGACAAGGAGACCACGGCGTCCCGCAAGGCCGGCTGCCAGCCGGCGAAGAACACCGCCACGCCCCCGCCGGCCGCGCCGATCACCCTCAAGCCGGCCCAGGTGACGGTGAACGTCTACAACGCGACCCCGCGCGGCGGTCTCGCCAAGGCGGCGGCCGACGAGCTGAAGGCCCGCGGCTTCACCATCGGCAAGGTGGGCAACGCCACGGCGGAGTACGACAAGAAGGTGCCGGGAGCGGCGGTCCTGCTGGGGGCACCCGGGGCGACGAAGGGACCGTTCTCCGTGCTGTCCACGCAGCTCTCCGGCGCGACGACGAAGACGGACGCGCGCACGACCGGCGACGTCGACCTGATCCTCGGCACGTCCTTCACCGCGCTCGCCCCGAAGCCGACGGCGGAGCAGGCGCTGGTGGCCCTGGCGAAGCCGGCCCCCAAGTCCAAGACCACCTGCTGAACCGCGCCGCCGTGACGCGCGGACTGAGCTAGGGCGTGTCTTACGGATCTTGCTGGGCTCGCGTGCCCTGGCACCATTCCCCCTGGGCCTTCGGCCCGGGAGGTACCCCCACTCCGCGTTGTCGTCGGTCGCCAATACTCCGCATTGGCTCCCTCCTCCGCCTTGAGATCCACGGCACCAGACCCCGCTCCCTCATCCAGCCTGATCCGTAAGACAGGCCCTAGTGACCTGAGTCGGAGATTCGTCGGCAGTAGGCGGCGACTTTGTCGAGGATCTCGTCGGCTGTCTTGGTCCAGACGAAGGGTCGTGGGTGCTCGTTCCAGTCGGCGAGCCATGCCCGGATGTCGCGTTCGAGGGCTGGGACGGAGCGGTGGACGCCGCGCTTGAGCTTCTTCTGTGTGAGCTCGGCGAACCACCGCTCGACCAGGTTCAGCCACGAAGCACTCGTCGGTGTGAAGTGCAGGTGGAACCGTGGATGGGCCAGCAGCCACTTCTTGATGTCCGGCGTCTTGTGGGTCGCGTAGTTGTCGAGGATCAGGTGGACGTCCAGCCCTGCGGGCACCTCCCTGTCGAGTTTGGCCAGGAACTTTTTGAACTCGGTGGCGCGGTGGCGGCGGTGGAGGGAGCCGATGACTTTGCCGGTGGCGACTTCGAGGGCGGCGAAGAGGGTGGTGGTGCCGGCGCGGATGTAGTCGTGGCTGCGGCGTTCGGGGACTCCGGGCATCATCGGCAGGACCGGCTGGGACCGGTCCAGGGCCTGGATGGAGGACTTCTCGTCCACGCAGAGCACGAGTGCCTTCTCCGGTGGGTCGAGGTAGAGGCCGACGACATCGCGGACCTTGTCGATGAAGAACGGGTCGGTGGAGAGTTTGAAGGTCTGCGAGCGGTGCGGGGCGAGGGCGAACGCCCTCCAGATCCGGGAGACCGCCGACTGCGACATCCCGGTCGCTGCGGCCATGGACCGTGTCGACCAGTGGGTGGCGTTGCGCGGTGTTTCCTCCAGGGTTTTGACGATCACCCGCTCGACGTCCGCGTCGGTGATCTTCCTGGGGACACCCGGCCGTGGCTCGTCGCACAGGCCCTCCAGGCCCCGTTCGATGAACCGGCGGCGCCAGGTGCGGACCGTGTCCGCGACGACGCCCACCCGGCGGGCCACCTCCGCGATCGAGTGGCCTTCGGCGGACTCCAGCACGATCCGCGATCTCTGGGCCAGAGCCTGGGCCGTCGAACGACGACGAACCCAGCCCTCCAGCACCACCCTCTGGGCATCGGTCAACGACAACGGAGGAATCTTCGGTCCAGGACGACTCACACCCCAACCAACGACAAACCTCCGACTCAGGTCACTAGTCCGCCGTGCCGTACATGCGGTCGCCCGCGTCGCCGAGCCCCGGCACGATGTAGCCGTGCTCGTTCAGCCGCTCGTCGACGGCCGCGGTCACGACCGTCACCGGAGTGCCCTCCAGCTCCCGCTCCATGATCTCCACGCCCTCGGGCGCCGCGAGGAGCACCACCGCGGTCACGTCGTCGGCGCCCCGCGCGATCAGCTCGCGGATCGCCGCGACGAGCGTGCCACCGGTCGCCAGCATCGGATCGAGCACGTACACCTGCCGCCCGGACAGGTCCTCCGGCATCCGCGTGGCGTACGTGGACGCCTCCAGCGTCTCCTCGTTGCGGATCATCCCGAGGAAGCCGACCTCGGCCGTCGGCAGCAGCCGGACCATGCCGTCCAGCATCCCGAGCCCCGCCCGCAGGATCGGCACGACCAGGGGACGCGGGTGCGACAGCTTCACCCCGGTGGTCCTGGTCACCGGCGTGTCGATGTCGACCTGCTCGGTGCGCACGTCCCGGGTCGCCTCGTACGCGAGCAGGGTGACCAGCTCGTCGGCGAGCCGCCGGAAGGTCGGGGAGTCGGTGCGCCTGTCGCGCAACGTCGTGAGCTTGTGCGCCACCAGCGGGTGGTCGACAACGTGGATCCGCATGCCGTCCACAGTAGCCCGGCTCGCATCAAGCGAGGTGAGCGAGGGAAGGTGGAGGCTTACGTAGAGCCGTGGGGTGGTGAGGCCCGTGCCGGAGCCGGAGGACGCAGAGCACGTAGAGAAGGAGCGCGCGGAGCGCCGGGAGGAGCGCGCGGAGCAGGAGGAGCCGGGCAACCGCGGTGAGCGGGACGAGTCCGCGGAGGACGCCGAACGCCGCCGGCGCCGCGCCGCCTTCCTGCGCGAGCTGAACGAGGCGAAGGCGCTGCGGGACCGCGTCCAGCCCCGGCGCGCCAGGGCCGCCCGGATGCGCCAGCAGATGCGCATGCGGACCTTCCGCTGGTAACTCCGATGGAGCGCGCAAAACAACTGGTGGCCGACGCAACGACGGAAGACCTCTCGCAAAGCTCCGGTTTCTGCCACGATTCCGATTGGGCGGGGCACTCATGCCGCGCCGCCCGGTCGTCACACCTCTGATCAGTGGGAGAGTCACGGTGTACTTCGCCGCACTGCTCGCGCGCACTCAAGACGGGTGGGAAGCGAGCGACACAGAGCTCGACGATGTTGAGACCCTGTCGGACCTGGCCGACCTGGCCCGGGACGCCTCGATCGACGAGGACACGGTGATCCTCTTCATCGAGCAGGAGGGCGCCTGGTTCGCCCTCGTCCGGGTGGAGGGCGAGGACGACCCCCGGGTCTTCGTCTCCAACGCGGCCTCGGCCGCCCGCTCCTCGTACGGGGAGATCCTGACCAACGAGCTGCTCGGCGGGGACGATGACGACCCGGCCGGCGACCTCGACGCCCTCGACCTCGACGGCACCGAAGACGGTGAGCCGGACACGGAGGACGACGACGCTCCGCCCGGCACCGACGGCGCCGTCCCCGCGGGACCGGCCGGCGACGGCGACCTCCTCGCCGACTTCGGCCTGTCCCAGACCGACCTGCTGACCCTGGACACCGACGTCCTGGGAGAGATCGCCGAAGCGCTGGGCGCGGGCGAAGTCCTGGAGGCCGTGCGCTAGTGACGGAAGTGGCAGCGGCGCCCGGGGGGCGCGACCCCGTGCGGGACCCCTGGGTGTCGCCGATGCGCACCGCGCTCACCGAGGCGGTGCGCGCCGCGCGCTCCGGTGACGTACCGGTCGGCGCCGTCGTCCTCGACGGCGCCGGCACCGTGATCGCCGCCGCCCACAACGAACGCGAACTCACCGGCGACCCCACCGCCCACGCCGAAGTCCTCGCGATCCGCCGCGCCGCGGAACGCCTCTCCGGCTGGCGCCTGACCGACTGCACCCTGGTGGTCACCCTGGAGCCGTGCACCATGTGCGCGGGCGCGATCACCCAGTCCCGGGTGGGCCGGGTGGTCTACGGCGCGCGCGACGAGAAGGCGGGGGCCGTCGGCTCGCTGTGGGACGTCGTACGGGACCGCCGGCTCAACCACCGCCCCGAAGTGATCGAGGGTGTCCTCGCGGACGAGTGCGCGGCGGCGCTCACGACCTTCTTCCGCGACCGCTGAGCCCCGACCGCCCCCACCGCGGATACGGATTTCAGCCCGCGGCCCACCTTGGGCTAAGCTCTCTCCCGGTAGCGTGTCCGAGCGGCCGAAGGAGCTCGCCTCGAAAGCGAGTGTGGCGCAAGTCACCGAGGGTTCAAATCCCTCCGCTACCGCTCTTGTGCGAAGGGGCCCGGTTCGAAGAACCGGGCCCCTTCGTTCTGTGCCGAGCCGCAGGTCAGGGCAGCGGAGGACGTCCGGTTCGGGCCGGAGAACACGGGGCGTGCGACCGGTGTCAGCGCAGTTGATCCCTCTGGGCCTGTCCGTGCGCGGCCGTACGGGGTGACGGGCGGGCCGAGACCGGGGGAAGCGGCTACGGGGGGACTGCCGCTTCCCCCGTGTGCGGCCGGCCACAGGCCCGTGCCGCGTCGGGGGAAGCGCGCGGCACGCGGCCCCGCAGTGGGGGCCGGTCGCCCGGCCGCGGGATTCCTGCCAGATCCGCGCGGTCCGCTGCCCATCCTGCTCCCCGCGCGGGCGGAATCCGATCGGCAAAGGGCCTCGATGGTCGGGCCCTTGGTCCATAAACGCTCGGTTAGACTTCCGCGATCGCTCACGGGGAACGTCGAGAGGCAAGGGGCTATGGCGCAGGCGAAGAAGGTCGTGCTCTGGATGCTCGTCGTTTTCGTGCTGTACACGATCATCAAGACCCCGGAAAGAGCCGCGGACCTGGTCCAGATAGGCTTCCAGGGCATATCGGACGCGGCCGACAGCATCGGTGAGTTCATGACCGAGCTGGTCACTTAGGGCCTCGAAGGAGGTCCCGACCGGGGCCCGAGCACGGGTCCCGGTGCCGACGGGGTCGTACGTACGCCCCGGGCGGCGAGGACGCCGCCGCGGCCCCGCACCCGGCCGACCGGCCGGCCACGCACCGGAGGAGCGCCCCTTGATCCGCCACTTGGTCCTCTTCAAGCTGAACGAAGGCGTCGAGCGGGACGAGCCGCGCGTCGTCGCCGGGGTCGAGGCGTTCCGGGCGCTGGAGGGGGAGGTGCCGGAGCTGGTGCAGTGGGAGTGCGCGTGGAACATCTCGGACCGTCCCATCGCGTACGACTTCGCCATCAACTCCGCCGTCGTCGACCGCGATGCGCTGAAGCGCTATCTGGAGCACCCGGCCCACCGGGCAGCCGCCGGCCAGTGGCGGGCGTTCGCCACGTGGGTGATCGCCGACTACGAGATCTGAGCGCCGTTCAGCAGCGCGTTCGAGCCCGTTCGAGGTAGTTCGACGGCCCCTTGCCTCAGAGGCAAGGGGCTTTTTGAGGTTTGAGGCCCAACTTGCCCTCAACACGGTGTTATCTGGTGCTTGCACACAGTGGACATGTCTTGTGATGCTATGACCGCTTTTGACGGATGAGTTGACCGTAGTCGACCGCAAAGGGGTGGCGTCATCGTGCCGGCCAGTACCGCGCCTCATCAGGCGCCGCCTCAGAACGAGCGCCCGGCCGTGCCACCGTCCGCCCAGGCCCCCGAGGACGAAGCCGACAAGGGCGTCGTACGGGCGGACCGGCGGACGGACGGGACGGCGGACGGGGCCACCGAGGAGCCCGCGGACGGAACCGCGGGCGAGGGGGGCGCGCCCGTCCGCCCCCAGAGCCGGGGCGCGGACACCCGCGCCCTCACCCAGGTGCTCTTCGGCGAGCTGAAGGGGCTCGTCCCCGGCACCGCGGAGCACTCGCGCGTCCGGGCCGCGCTGATCGAGGCGAACCTGCCGCTCGTGCGGTACGCGGCGGCCCGGTTCCGCAGTCGCAACGAGCCGATGGAGGACGTCGTCCAGGTCGGCACCATCGGGCTGATCAACGCGATCGACCGGTTCGACCCCGACCGCGGGGTGCAGTTCCCCACCTTCGCGATGCCGACGGTCGTCGGCGAGATCAAACGATACTTCCGGGACAACGTGCGCACCGTGCACGTCCCGCGCCGGCTGCACGAGCTGTGGGTCCAGGTGAACGGTGCCACCGAGGACCTGACGACGGCTCACGGCCGCACCCCCACGACCGGCGAGATCGCCGAGCGACTGAAGATCGGCGAGGACGAGGTGCTCGCCTGCATCGAGGCGGGCCGCTCCTACCACGCGACCTCGTTGGAGGCGGCGCAGGAGGGCGACGGGCTGCCCGGACTGCTCGACCGGCTCGGGTACGAGGACCCTGCGCTCGCCGGCGTCGAACACCGGGACCTCGTACGGCACCTGCTCGTCCAGCTCCCGGAGCGCGAGCAGCGGATCCTGATGCTGCGCTACTACAGCAATCTGACGCAGTCGCAGATCAGTCAGGAGCTCGGCGTCTCACAGATGCACGTGTCAAGACTCCTCGCCCGGAGCTTCGCTCGATTGCGATCCGCAAACAGGATCGAAGCGTAGTCGGAACGGGTAGAGACCTCTCGGAGGTTCTTCCGCAGGACGTCGCACGCGTACCTGCTGCTTCCTGCATCGTTTCCTTCATCACTTGTCGACATGTCACTTCAGCGTGTTGCCGACATGTGACATTCTGCGGATGACGCGTTTGCGGCAGGCCCTGTGCCGGTATCTCAGGGGCAGGCTGCGTTCCTCCGTTGGTCGCGGCCACCGCGACCGACCGCGACCTCTAGGGGGTGGCATGTCCGTAGAACAGGGCAGCTCGAAGGTGCTCACGCTCACGCCCGCGCCCGTGCTCTCGCCCACGTCAGAGCCGTTGTCATCGATGTCGGAGACGGACGGGACGCTGCCGAAGCCGTCGGAGTCGCTGTCCGCGGCCGACTCCCCGCCCGAGCCGATCGCCGACGTGACCAGCAGCGGCGGGGCCATCGACACCCGTACGCTCTCCCGCTCGCTCTTCCTGCGACTGCGCGCGCTGGACGCCCAGCAGGCCGGCGACAGCCCGGAGCGCACGTACGTCCGCGACACCCTGATCGAGCTGAACCTGCCCCTCGTGCGGTACGCGGCGGCCCGGTTCCGCAGCCGGAACGAGCCGATGGAGGACATCGTCCAGGTCGGCACGATCGGGCTCATCAAGGCCATCGACCGTTTCGACTGCGAACGCGGCGTGGAGTTCCCGACGTTCGCGATGCCGACCGTCGTCGGCGAGATCAAGCGCTTCTTCCGCGACACCTCGTGGTCGGTGCGGGTGCCGCGCCGCCTCCAGGAGCTGCGCCTCGCGCTGACCAAGGCGAGCGACGAGCTCGCCCAGCGCCTCGACCGCTCGCCGACCGTTCCCGAACTGGCCGCCGTGCTCGGGGTGTCGGAGGAGGAGGTCGTCGACGGCCTCGCCGTGGGGAACGCGTACACCGCTTCCTCGCTGGACTCCCCGTCCCCGGAGGACGAGGGCGGCGAGGGTTCGCTCGCGGACCGCCTCGGTTACGAGGACTCGGCGCTCGAAGGCGTGGAGTACCGCGAGTCGTTGAAGCCGCTGCTGGCCAAACTGCCGCCCCGCGAGCGGCAGATCATCATGCTCCGCTTCTTCGCGAACATGACGCAGTCGCAGATCGGCGAGGAGGTCGGCATCTCGCAGATGCACGTCTCCCGGCTGCTGACGCGCACGCTCGCGCAGTTGCGCCACGGCCTGACCGCGGACTGACCGCCAACCGGCCCTGGATTGACGGTGGCCTGGCCGCGGCCGACCGCGGACCGGCCCTGGATCGACCGTGGATTGACGCCTCACCCACCTGGCTGGTCCGACCGGCGCCGACCGGACCGACCCAGCACGAACGACGCGGCCGACACCGCCGGCGCGACGGGCACGTCCGCCGTCCGCGCCGCGGACCTTCGCCGACGGCTTCCTTATTGACGGAGCGTCAGACACACTGGCGCGATGCGACGACGACGTCAGAGGGCAGTCCTCGCGGCGGCGGCGCTCTGCCTGGGCGGAGCGCTCACCGCATGCGGCGGGAGCGGTGACGACGACGGATACGCGGCGGTGGGCGCGGGGGCCGAAGGGTCCCCCGACGGCGCGGTCCCGCCGAAGGGCGAGATCGAGCTGATCCCGCTGGAGCCCGGAAGCACGTCCGCGACACCGTCGGACTCAACGGGGTCCGGCTCCGCCACCCCGCCGTCCTCGAACGCCGGCCCGACGCCCACGCCGTCGAGCGGCGGATCCGGTACGTCCTCTTCCGGTGCGACGCCCGGCACTTCGTCCGGCACCTCCGGCTCATCCGGCTCCTCCGGTGCACCTGGTACGTCACCGGGCGCGCCCAGCGCCCCGTCCGCCCCCGTCCGCCCCGGCGCCCGCCCGCCCTCGACCGCCCCCGCTCCCACGCCGCGCCCCCCTGCCGGCCCCGCCGTGCTGGCGGTCGGCGACCCGGTCCGCAAGGGGCTGGACAAGAGGTGGTGCGAAGAGGTCACCGTCGAGTTCCGCAACTCCGGTGGCACGGCGGTCACATCGGGCACCGCCACCTTCGAGACGCACGTCATCGGGGCCCTCGGCGTCGACTGGGCCACCGTCGAGACCAGCCAGCCGCTGCCCGCGCCGATCGCGGCCGGGGCGAAGCGCTCGCAGACGTACACGGTGTGCGTGGACGCCTGGCGCGTACCGCTGGGAATGCGCATCGAGACGCAGGACGTCACGGCCGCCTGGAAGTAACGAGCGCCCGCAGGGGCCGCTGGAGTCCCGGGCGCCTCAGCCCAGGGCGAGCCAGACGACCGCGCCGAGGGCGACGACCGCCGCGACGACCCCGACGATCAGCCCGACGCGGGGCCCGGACTGCGGTTCGGCGGCCCGCCCGCGCCCCTGGGGCGCGCCCTCGTCGACGAACGCACGGAACATCTGCGTGTTGCCCGCGGGGTCGTGGCCCCCGTCGGAGCCCTGACCTTGAGGAGTCTGGGATTGGTGTGCCATGGGCCACGACCCTAGCGAACGACCCCCGCCCACCCAACCCCCGACCGCGCCCGCCCGCGGCGAAGGCTTTGGGGTTCCTTTACTCCCGCACGCACCATTTCGTTTGCCTAGAGCAACCAAATAAATCTATGGTTGCTCTAAGCAACAACCTCGATGTCACTGAGAGCAGGGGAGGATCCCGGGTCATGGCCGCTCAGGCGCTCTACGCGGAACTGGCCCGTCAGCTCAACGCGATCGGCATCCTGCGCCGCGGTCTGCTGCGCGCGCTGCCCACCGACTGCCCGTCGGGCCCCGCGGCCACGCTCTCCCTGCTGCACCGGCACGGCGAGATGCGGGTGGGGCGCCTCGGCGAGCTGCTCGCCATCGACATGTCGGTGACCAGCAGACACGTCGCCCACACCGTCGACCGCGGCTGGGTCGAGCGCGTCCGCGACCCCGCGGACCGGCGCTCCCGGATCCTGCGGCTCACCCCGGCGGGCGCGGCCAAGCTGACGGAGCTGCACGACCGCACGGCGGAGATGTTCTCGCACCGGCTCGACGGCTGGTCCGACGGCGAGGTCGAGGACCTGATCGCGATGCTGACGCGGCTGCGGGACTCCTTCGGCGCGGACTGCCGCGTTCCGCTGCCCGTATCGGCAGCACCCGCCGCCGCATCCGCCGCATCCGCCACAACGCCAGCACCGCCAGCACCGCCAGCACCGCCAGCACCACGCGAACTCCCGCACGACCACGCATGACCAAGGGGGCGCCACCGCACCGGCCGTTCCCAGGACGACGTACGAGAAGGACACACATGGCTTCGACCGCACGGGCCGGTACGGGGGGCGACGGCCGCCCCGTGTCGGCACAGCCGCACGCCCACGACGACGAGACCGCCCCCATGAGCCACCGGCAGATCATGGAGGCGCTGTCCGGGCTGCTGATCGGGATGTTCGTCGCCATCCTGTCGTCCACGATCGTCTCCAACGCGCTGCCGCAGATCATCACCGACCTCGGCGGCGGCCAGAGCGGCTACACCTGGGTCGTCACCGCCGCCCTGCTCGCCATGACCGCGACCACCCCGCTGTGGGGCAAGCTCGCCGACCTCTTCAGCAAGAAGCTGCTCGTCCAGACGTCGCTCGTCATATGGATGGCCGGCTCGATCGCGGCCGGCTTCTCGACGAGCACGGGCATGCTCATCGCCTGCCGCGTCGTCCAGGGCATCGGCGTCGGCGGGCTCACCGCGCTGTCGCAGATCATCATGGCCGCGATGATCTCCCCGCGGGAGCGCGGCCGTTACAGCGGCTACCTCGGGGCGACCTTCGCGGTGGCGACCGTGGGCGGCCCGCTGCTCGGCGGCGTGATCACCGACACCGAGTGGCTGGGCTGGCGCTGGTGCTTCTACGCCGGCGTCCCCTTCGCCCTGCTCGCCCTCGTCGTCCTCCAGAAGACCCTGAACCTCCCCGTCGTGAAGCGCCGGGTCAAGGTCGACTGGGCGGGCGCCGGCCTGATCAGCGCGGCCGTGTCCCTGCTGCTGGTGTGGGTGACCTTCGCCGGCGACCGGTACGCCTGGGCGTCCTGGCAGACCGCCGCGATGGTCGGCGGCACGCTGCTGCTCGGCGCGGCCTTCCTGTACGTGGAGTCCCGCGCGGACGAGCCGATCATCCCGCTGCGGCTGTTCCGCAACAGCACCATCTCGCTGGCGGCCGTCGCCTCGCTCTTCGTCGGCGTCGCGATGTTCGCCGGCACGGTCTTCTTCAGCCAGTACTTCCAACTCGCCCGGGGCCAGTCGCCCACCATGTCCGGGGTGATGACCATCCCGATGATCGCGGGCCTCTTCCTCTCCTCCACCGTCTCCGGCCTGGTCATCACCCGGACGGGGCGCTGGAAGGCGTGGCTGGTGAACGGCGGCGTGCTGACCGCGGCCGGCCTCGGCCTGCTCGGCACGATGCGCTACGACACCCCGTACTGGTACATCGCCGCGTACATGGCCGTCCTCGGCCTCGGCATCGGCATGATGATGCAGAACCTGGTGCTGTGCACCCAGAACCAGGTCTCCGGACGGGACCTGGGCGCGGCCTCCTCCGTGGTGGTCTTCTTCCGCTCCCTCGGCGGCGCGATCGGCGTCTCCGCGCTGGGCGCGGTCCTCGGCAGCCGGGTCACCCACCACGTCGAGGACGGGCTCGCCGCGCTCGGGCCCGAGGCCGCGGGCGCCGGGCAGGGCGCGACCGCGGGCGGCGGGATCCCCGACCTCGCCCGGATCCCGGAGCCGGTGCGCACGGTGGTGGAGAGCGCGTACGGACACGGGGTGGCCGACGTCTTCCTGTACTCGGCGCCGTTCGCCCTGGTCGCCTTCTTCGTCACTCTCTTCATCAAGGAGGTGCCGCTCAAGTCCCGTACGGTCACGCCGGAGGCCGGCCCCGGGGGCGGCCCGGCGTCCGGGACCGCGGCGGAGGACGCCCGTACGCGCACCGCCGACCAGCCGGCGTGACTGCGCTGTCGTCGTGACCGCGCCGGTGCCTGTTCCGGTGCCGGCGCCGGCGCCGGTGCCGGCGCCGTGGACCGTGTGCCGGTGCTCTGAGCCCCGTGCGTGCGCGCCGGCGTGCGGTCAGCCGTGCGCGCCCTGGGACGTGCGCGCCGCCGTTGTCTCGATGCCCGTGATCAGCAGGTCCAACGCGTACTCGAAGTCGCGGGCGCGCATCTCGGCGACCGTGCCGCCGCCGCGCGCGTTCATGATGCGGCGGCTGTTGTCCAGGTAGTCGGAGAAGGCGGGCTGCCCGGTGAAGCCGCCCATGGCCATGTGGTAGTACTCGTCCTGCGTCATGCCGGCCGAGGTGCACCGCTCGACGTAGTGCCCCTCGATCGTCCCGAACCCGTAGACGAACTGGAAGACGGAGGCGATGCCGGCGGTCTGGCGCTCCTCCGGCAGCCCGGAGTTCGCCACGGCCTGCTGCGACGCCGCGGCGAACGCCAGCGATCTGGGGCCGATGTTCAGGAAGTGGCCGACGAGGGGCGAGACCCAGGGGTGGCGCACCAGTACGCTGCGCAACTCCACGGCCAGCGCGCGCAGCTGCTCGCGCCACTGCTCCGGGTCCGTGACGTCCGGCAGGTGCATGCTGGCGAACACGTGGTCGAGGGCGTACTCCAGGAGGTCGTCCTTGGTGTCGACGTACCAATAGACGGACATCGCGGTGACGTCGAGCTCGGCGGCGAGCCGGCGCATCGAGAACTTCGCGGCGCCCTCCGCGTCCAGCAGTCGCACCGCCGTCTCGACGATCTTCGCGCGGTCGAGCGAGGAGGGCTGTCCGGACCTGCGGACCCGTTCGGGCTTTCCGCTGTCCAGCCAGACGCTGGGCCGTACGGGACGCTCCGTCCGGCCGGTCGCGTTCGCCATCGCGCCACCCCTCTCGCTCGCCCTCGCAGGTGGCCGCCGGCGCGTCGTCCGCGGCGGCCACCGGGTCATTTCGGCACGCACGCGGCAATCACGTGTCACCGGTGTCGATGCTATGCCGAGGTGGATGCCTCCGGGACGGCGCCGTCAGGCTTCCCCGCCCCGTCCGTCCCTGCCGGCTCGCCCTGCCGCGGCCCGCCCGTCTTGTCTGCCTTGTCCGCCTGCTCGGCGCGCCACAGCATCGCGGCGGCCAGCAGACCGCCCGCCAGCACGGCGACCGCGCCCACGAGCTGGCTGGTCTCCAGACCCGACGCGAAGGCGTCGGTGATCGCGGCCCGCTCGTCGGGTCCGCTCGCCGCGGCGAGCGCGGCCGGCAGCGACGCGGCGCCGACGGCGGTCGGCACGAGCGCGGCGAAGCGGGCGTTGAGCACCGCGCCGAGCACGGCGACGCCGAGGCCGTTGCCGAACTCCGCGAGCGTGCCGTTGATCCCGCCGCCCACGCCCGCCTTCTCCGGCGGAATGGCGCTCATGATCGCGTTGGCCATCGCCGGCATGCAGAGCGCGATACCGGAGCCCATGACGACCAGGCCGAGGAGCATGCCGCCGTAGCCGTTGCCGCTCATCAGCGCGATCGCGGCGAGACCGGCCGAGGCGAGCGTCATGCCGATGGCGATGGTCAGCGGGGTGCCGACCTTCAGCAGCAACCGCGGGCCGAGCCCGGAGAAGTTGAGCAGGACGACCATGAGCGCCATCGGGGCGGTGCGCAGACCCGCGTCCAGCGGGTCGTACCCGAGGACGAACTGGAGGTGCTGGGTGAGCAGGTAGAGGGACCCGGTCATGCCGAAGGCGACGAGGATCGTGCCGGCGACGGCCCCCACGAACTTCCGGTTCTGGAAGAAGTGCATGTCGAGCATCGGGTACGGGATCTTCAGCTCCCACAGCACGAAGCCGACGAGGACGCCCACGCCGACCACCGCCGCGACCAGCACCCGGCCGGAGCCCCAGCCGTGCTCGGGCCCGGAGATGATCGCGAACACCACCGCGGTCATGCCGATCGTGGACAGCAGCGCGCCGAGCAGGTCGGGCCGGTCGCCCTGCTTGCTCTTGGACTCCGGTACGAGCGCGGCGACCGCGAACAGGCCGAGCACCGCCACCGGCAGGTTGATCAGGAAGATCGCGCCCCACCAGAAGTGGTCCAGGACCACGCCGCCGAGCAGCGGCCCCATGGCGAAGCCGAGGGAGCTGACGGTCGACCAGATCGCGATCGCCTTGACGCGCTCGGTCTCGGAGAAGATCTGGACGATGACGGCGAGGGTGGTGGTGAGCAGCAGCGCACCGCCGACGCCCATGCCGGCGCGGGAGGCGATGAGCTGGGCGGACGTCTGGGAGAGCCCGGCGGCGAGGGAGCCCAGGCCGAAGATCGCGAGGCCGGCGAGGAGCAGCTTCTTGCGGCCGTAGCGGTCGGCGGCGTTGCCCGCGGTGAGCAGCAGGCCGGACTGGACCAGGGCGTACGCGTTGATCATCCACTGGACGTCCGAGGTGGAGGCGTCCAGCTCGCTGGTGAGGGAGGGGATCGCCACGTTCAGCACGGTGTTGTCGATCAACACGACGAGCTGGGCGAGACAGATGACCCCAAGGATCAGCCAGCGCTGGGGGTGCCCGCCGGTGGGGGCGAGCGGGGGCGTGCCGGGTGCGGCGTCGGTGGAGGGCGCTGCCACGGGCACCTCCTTGTACGGTGTACGGGGACAGGTTCCCGTACACCGTACAAGGCTTAGCTATACGGTGTACAACTGCTTTCTCGGTGCCTGCCGGCGCATGGTGGCGGGCACGGCGCGGGTGTCGGTTCCAGCGCGGGTAGCGGGCGCCGGCGCGCAGGAACCCACGCGGGCGCGCGGCATCGGGCGGGGCGCGCCACGTTGGTCAGGGGCGCGCGGCGAGGGGCGCGCGGGGTGCGTGTGGGTGGGTGCGGGTTGGGTGCGTGCGGGCTATTCGCCGGGCTTGATGAGGTAGCCGGCGCCGCGCCGGGTGTGGATCATCGGCGTCCGCCCCGCGTGGATCTTCTTCCGCAGGTACGACACGTACAGCTCGACCACGTTCGCCTGCCCGCCGAAGTCGTACGACCACACCCGGTCCAGGATCTGTGCCTTGCTGAGCACCCGGCGCGGATTGCGCATCAGATAGCGCAGCAGCTCGAACTCCGTCCCCGTCAGATGGATCGACTCGTCCCCGCGCCACACCTCACGGCTGTCCTCGTCCAACACCAGGTCGCCGACCCTGAGGACGCAGTCGTTGCGGGCGGCCGCCGCGCCGCCCGGGTGTGCTCCGGTGCGCAGGCTCGTACGGCGGATCAGTCCCCGCAGCCGCGCCACCACGTCCTCCAGCGAGAACGGCTTGGCGACCAGGTCGTCGCCGCCGGCCGTCAGCCCGGTGATCCGGGCCGTGCCCGCGCCGCGCGCCGCGAGGAACAGCACCGGCACGTCGGGCAGTTCGCGCCGCAGCTCCTTCAGGACCGCGAGCCCGTCCATGTCCGGCAGCGTGGCGTCCAACACCACGGCGTCGGGCTCGAACTCGCGGGCGCAGCGCACCGCACCGGCACCGTCGTCGGCGCCGCGCACCTCCCAGCCCTCGTAGCGCAGCACCATCGACAGCAGCTCCGTGACCGCCTGCTCGTCCTCGACGACCAGGACGCGCACCGGGCTGCCGTCGGCTCTGACCAGGGCGGACGGCGAGGGGTCGGCCCCCCGCCCCCGGTCGGCAGTCAGGGCCGGGGTCCGGGTCGGCTGCTTCGTGAGCGGCGTCGGGTGCGTCGTCGGTCGCGTCGTCGGCGTCAGCGTCATGGCGGCGACGCTAAGAAGCCCGCCTCAAAAGGACCTTGCCCCCAGATGGGAATTGCCTGAGAAAAGCGCCGCGGCGCCGTCGAGGCGGACGTCCTCGGGTCGGAACAGCGCGGTCCGAGGTCAGAACAGCCCCTCCTGTACGCCGTCGTCCTCCTCCCGGACGTCGACCACGGGTACGGAGATCCCGGCCGTCGGCTCGGCGCCCACCAGGGACCACCCCACCAACAACCGGCTGTCCAGGACGACGTGCCGTTGCTGCGCGTCGGCGAGGTGGAGGTCGGGCCCGGCGACGGCCAGCAGCGTGCCGGCGACCGCGCCGCCGTCGACCAGCTCCCGCACCACGGCCCCGGCGCCGGGCAGCCGCTCCAGCCCGAACGCCGCGACGTGGTCCACCGCTTCGTACGCCAACGGCTCCAGCGTCTGGGTCCACTCCCGGACCTCCAGCGCCCGCCGGTGCCACTCCGCCACCTCGCCGGCGCGGTCCTCGGCCCGGGCGGGCAGCGCGGCCCGCACGGCCCGCTTCTCGGCGTACGGAATCCGGTCCGGCACCCCGAGCGCGGCCCGCAGCAACTCCTCCGTCCGCCGCGCGGCCATCAGCGGCCCGCGCCCCAGCCAGCTGAAGACCACCGCGCCCTGCTCCAACAGCCGCGCCGCACCGCGCTCCTCGGCCGTGATCCCCACCTTCACCATGCCGGGCCCGAACCAGGCCAGATACACGCGGTACGTCCGCGGATCGTCCGGCACCCCGTCCGCGGCCACCGAGTGCGCCCGGTCCAACCGCGCGCACTCGCCACAACGCGCCCGGGTGGTGCGCCCCGGGACCAACGCGCCCAGGGGGCACACGTACCCCCGCGCCCCCACGCACCGGCGCTCCCCCTCGGCCCGCAGCCCCAACTGCTTCCCGGCCGTCAACGGACTGACCCGACCGCCCTCCCACCCCAGCACCGCCATCTGCGCCCCCTGCGGCCACGCGAGTCCGGTGCACCGCCACGACATACCCAACCCACCTCCGGGCCCACGCCCCTCAGACCAAAACGCGGAGGGTACAGCAGCCCTCCGTCCCACACCCCTGACACCCACCCCATTCCAGCCGAACTCCCACCCCCTCGCACCTGCACCTTTTCCGTCCCGGCTCGCCATGGCACGGATCCCGCTGACCGAATCACGAGGTGCGGGGTCGGCCCGCCCGGATTTCCTTGACAAGCACACAGTCGACCATTCAACGAATCCATCTCCTGGTAATCGTCCGGTTGCGCTAGGTTCGTGCGTGCGCACTCAGTAGGTGCCGCATGACAGAACGAGATGGCTGTGGCTGCCTGGGGAGTGCATGCTGCGGCCCGTGTGTCCGGGGGGTCACATGCGAGAGATGATCAAAGGTGCCAACGTCAGCCTGGCGGCGCTGAGCGAGGACAGCGGTGGCGTCATCGTGGGTCTGAGCTGGAGCAGCGCGGAGGGCGACGGCGACGCGGACGTGTCGGTCCTGCTCCTGGACGACAGCGGCAAGGTCCGCAGCGAATCGGACTTCTACTTCTACAACCACCCGGCCGCGGCCGACGGCAGCGTCCAGCTCCTGGGCAAGACGCCGACGGACAGCGGCAGCGAGGACCGCATCAGCCTCGACCTGACCGCGGTGCCGCTGGACGTCTCCCGCATCGTGGTGGCCGCCAGCCGGTACGAAGGCGCCCGCTTCGGCGATCTCCACGACATCCGACTGACGCTCGCCGACCGCGCGAACGAGGTGCTGCTCGGCTTCTCCATGGACGACGCGAGCGTGGAGACCGCGTTCGTCTTCGGCGAGTTGTACCGGCGGGGCGAGGAGTGGAAGTTCCGGGCCGTCGGGCAGGGGTACGAGAGCGGACTGGCGGGGCTCGCCACCGACTTCGGCATCGAGATCGACGACGAGGCGGAGGAGGAGGCAGGGGCGGCCGAGGCCGTCGACGCCGCCGCTGCGAAGACCGCCACCGAGACGGCGGCTCCGGCTCCAACGGCGGCCCCGGCCCCGGTACCGGTGGCACCGGCACCGTCGACCGCCGCCGCCGAGGACCCGACGCCCGGTGCCGAGCGGACCGCGGACGCGGAGCCGACGCCGTCGAAGCCCCAGACGCCGCGCGCACGCGGTACGCGGACGGTCAAGAAGAAGGTCACGCTGCCCAAGGTGACCAAGAAGTCCCTCGCCGAGAACGACTCGTGGAGGCCCGCCCGGCTCTTCCCCGTACCGACCCTCCGGAGCGACAAGGAGCGGGAGCTGCGGGCCACGTCCGTACTCCTCTCGGTGATGGCCGAGGTGCCGGAGTTCGGGCGCCGCCTCACCGCGGCGTTCGGCGCCCCCGCCGGTCGGATGCAGACCTTCACCGAGGTCTCGCTGCCCCACGGCGACAGCCCCCGGCGCCCGGACGGCGTGATCCGGGTCGAGCGGGCCGGGAAGCTGTGGACGGCCCTCGTCGAAACGAAGACCAACGGCAACCAGCTCAAGGCCGAACAGGTCCAGGACTACATGGACATCGCGGCCCGCCGCGGCTACGAGGCCGTGATCACCCTGTCGAACGACGTGGCCCTGGACGGCCGTCCGCTGGTCGACGTCAAGATCGACGGACGGCGCAAGCACAAGGTCACGCTCTGGCACCTGTCGTGGGCGGAGGTGGCGCACCAGGCGCAGATGCTGATCCGCCACGAGGGCGTCGGCAACGCCGCGCACGCCTGGCTGCTGCACGAACTGCTCCACTACCTCCAGCACGAGAACTCCGGCTGCCACGGCTTCCAGAACATGGGCCCGGCATGGGTCCCGGTCCGCAACGGCATCGAGGCGGAGACCCTCACCCAAGGAGACCCGCGCGCCGTCCAGGTGGTGGTGAGCTGGGAGCAGCTCATCCGCCAGATCTGCCTCCGGCTCGGCGGCGAACTGGGCCAGAAGGCCCTGCCCGTCCAGCGCGTCAGCCGCGGCACCGACCCGACTTCCCGCCGGGCCGCGACCGCCGACCGGCTGTGCACGGAGGGCCGGCTCTCCTCGGAGCTGCGCATCGACGGCACGCCGGGCATCTTCACGATCACGGCCGACCTGCGCACCTCGAAGCTGCGCACGTCCGTCGACATCCCGGCCCCCGAAGGGGGCTACCCCCTCTCCTCGGCCAAGCGCCTCATCCGCTCACTGGCCGAGGCGCCGGCGGACCTCCACGTGGAGACGCTGGTGGAAACCGGCAACGGCCCCCGGGGCACGCTCGAACGACTGCGCCCCGAGCCGGGCGACCTGCTGCCCCGCGACGGCGCCGCGATCACCGGGTTCCGCCTCTCGCTCTTCAAGGGCATGGGAGGCACGCGGGGCACCACGGAGTCCGGCTTCATCCGCAGCGTCGACGGCGCGATCGACCGCTTCTACGGCAGCGTCGTGGCCCATCTGGGCCCCGCCGACCGCCGCCACCCCCGCCGCCCCCAGCCCGCCACCTCACCGACGGACTGACGGGGGGCGGCCGGATCAAGCGCCCGACGGAGCCCTACGGCCGGGTACGGACGGGGCCGGAGAGGGCGCCCGGCCGCAATCGGCCACCGCCTTCGCCGGCCCGGAGCGGTGAACGCGTGCGTCCACGCGCTCTGTCGGGGGCCGAAGTCCGCTCGTACCGTGGAGAGATGGCCAATGGCGTGTGGCATACGGAATACGGCATTGAGATCAATCTGACGAAGCCCGACCTCGGAGTAGAGGGCTACCCCGGCCTGCTCCAGGAGATCACGACCAGCGTCTCCCGGCGGAACCCCCGACTGCTGGAGTGCCTCGCGCACCACCGGGGGCAGCGGTGCGAGTCCGAAGCGGGCGGCAAGTCGCCCTGGATGTTCGTGCGCCGGGGGCGGGTGGGCGGTCGGCGACCGCTCGTCGCCTCGCACCTTCCGATCACGCACAGGGCTACCCCGGCGGAGAGCGCCCAGCACAGGGCCACCAAGGAGAGGGTCGTCGAGACCGCCGCGCGGTGCGGGCTGGCCGCGGAGGCGGAGGTTCCCCTCGCCCACCGGCGGGGCGTCTCAGACGCCGTCGTCACCGGACCTGACGGGGTGCGGATCGGCTGGGAGATCCAGTACCACCACATCAGCCCCAGCAGCGTCCACCGGCGCACGGCCAACGCACTGGAGCAGGGCATCACCCCGCTCTGGGTGGCGAAGGACCGGACGGCTTCCCTGATCGACCGGGCGCCTTGGGCGCGCGTCGACGACATGCCGTGGAAGGACATCGCCGACGGCAAGGAGATGGTGATCCGCGGCGGGTACCGGCACCTCGAAGTCTGGAAGTGCGTACCGAGCAGCGACCGCCACTGCCTCGACAGCGAGGGCGCCGGCCACTGCGGCGCGATCCACGCGGACTGGTTCGTCCCGGCCCTGTGCCTACCGCAGCGGAAACCCGTCCACATCGAGGACCTGGTGGTGCGGAGCGCGACGGGCGAGAGCGTCCCGGTCCGCGTGCCCGACCGGCGAGACGGCCGCACCGGTCGACACATGTGGGTCTCGGCCGACGACCGGGCGCTGTGGCAGGAGCTCATCGGTGAGAAGACCCCTCTCCCGACGGCCTCGACCGAGGACGAGGACGACGCGATCACCTTCGCCGAGCAGGAGGTCGACCGCACCTGCCGGGCCGGGGAGGAGGGCTGGTTCGTGAGCGACGGCCGGCGCCTCCGCGACCTCGACCGGCCCACCGGCGGCTTCACCCTGCCCCGCATGCCGGTCCAGCCCTCCGGCACCCCGATGCGGATCACCACCGTCGAACGCGCCGCCGCCTCCGCGGCCCTGGGATGCCCGCCCTGGGAGCTGGGGCTGTGCGCCGGCTGCGCCCAGATGATGCGGCGCTACGGCCGGAACGCGGCCATGTACTGCACCCCGTGCCGGACCGCCCTCAACGGGCGGTGAGCCGGGAGCCGCAGCCGGAAACGTCGAAGGGCCCCACCTTGCGGTGGGGCCCTTCGACATCGTGCCCGGTGAGGCACTGGCGGAGGATACGAGATTCGAACTCGTGAGGGGTTGCCCCCAACACGCTTTCCAAGCGTGCGCCCTAGGCCACTAGGCGAATCCTCCGCGGCAAACAATACAAGACGTTGAGGAGTGCTAGCGAACTCGTTCCCACCCCCGTTCATCAGGTACCCTGTGCGGAGCCCCTCACGTGGCGCTATCTGACTGAACTCCCCCAGGGCCGGAAGGCAGCAAGGGTAGGTCGGCTCTGGCGGGTGCGTGGGGGGCGCTTGCGTTGTGGGGGTGGGTGGGGGAGCGGGTGGGGGACGGTTGTCGGTGGGGGCCGATAACCTCGTAGGTGTGTCGTCCCTTGCGTTGTACCGCCGTTACCGCCCGGAGTCGTTCGCCGAGGTCATCGGGCAGGAGCATGTCACCGACCCGTTGCAGCAGGCCCTGCGGAACAACCGGGTCAATCACGCGTACCTGTTCAGCGGTCCGCGCGGGTGCGGCAAGACGACGAGTGCGCGCATCCTGGCGCGCTGTCTGAACTGTGAGCAGGGGCCGACGCCCACGCCGTGCGGCGAGTGTCAGTCGTGTCGGGACCTGGCTCGCAACGGGCCGGGGTCGATCGACGTCATCGAGATCGACGCCGCGTCGCACGGTGGTGTGGACGACGCGCGTGACCTGCGGGAGAAGGCGTTCTTCGGGCCGGCGAGCAGTCGGTACAAGATCTACATCATCGACGAGGCGCACATGGTCACCCCGCAGGGCTTCAACGCCCTGCTGAAGGTGGTCGAGGAGCCTCCGGAGCATCTGAAGTTCATCTTCGCGACCACCGAGCCGGAGAAGGTCATCGGGACGATCCGGTCGCGCACGCACCACTACCCCTTCCGACTGGTGCCGCCCGGGACTCTGCGGGACTACCTGGCCGAGGTGTGCGGGCGGGAGGCGATCCCCGTGGCGGACGGGGTGCTTCCGCTGGTGGTGCGGGCGGGAGCGGGGTCCGTGCGGGACTCCATGTCCGTGATGGACCAGCTGTTGGCCGGTGCCACCGAGGAAGGTGTGACGTACGCCATGGCCACCGGCCTGCTCGGGTACACCGACGGGTCGCTGCTGGACGCGGTCGTGGACGCCTTCGCCGCCGGGGACGGCGCCGCGGCGTTCGAGGTCGTGGACCGGGTCATCGAGGGCGGCAACGACCCCCGGCGGTTCGTTGCCGACCTGCTGGAGCGGCTGCGGGACCTGGTGATCCTGGCCGCCGTGCCGGACGCGGCGGAGAAGGGGCTGATCGACGCCCCCGCCGATGTGATCGAGCGCATGCAGGCGCAGGCGTCCGTCTTCGGCGCGGCCGAGCTGAGCCGCGCCGCCGACCTCGTCAATGCCGGGCTGACCGAGATGCGGGGGGCGACCTCGCCGCGGTTGCAGCTGGAGCTGATCTGCGCGCGGGTGCTGCTGCCCGCCGCCTTCGACGACGAGCGGTCGCTCCAGGCCCGGCTGGACCGGCTGGAACGGGGTGCCGCCGCGGTCGCGTTCTCCGGGCCGCCGGCCGGGAGCCCGCCCGTGGGGTACGTGCCCGGGGCCGAGGCCGCTCCGCACATGCCCGGGCCGGACGGGCCCGTCGTACGGGAACCGGCGCAGTCGATGCAGCAGGTGCCGCCCGCGCAGCCGGCCGTACAGACGCCCCCGGCAGCACCAGCAGCCCCCCAAGCACCCGCAGCACCCGCAACCCCACCCGCACAGCGGCCCGGCGCCTGGCCCACCGGCGGGGGCGACGGCGGGCGGCGGCCGGGCGGCTGGCCCACCGCGACCGCGCCCGGTGCCGGCGCCCGGCCCGCAGCCGCGCCCGCCGCCGCCCCGTCCGCTCCGGCCGGGCCCCCGCAGCCCGACCAGGCCGCGCCGACCGCCCAGGCGCCCGCGCCCGGCATGGCCCAGGGCGCCGTCCAGGTGCGGAACATGTGGCCCGACATCCTGGAGGCCGTGAAGAACCGCCGTCGCTTCACCTGGATCCTGCTCAGCCAGAACGCCCAGGTGGCGGGGTTCGACGGCACCACCCTCCAGATCGGCTTCCTGAACGCCGGCGCCCGGGACAACTTCGCCAGCAGCGGCAGCGAGGACGTCCTGCGCCAGGCCCTCGCCGAGCAGTTCAACGTGCAGTGGAAGATCGAGGCGATCGTCGACCCCACGGGCGGTGCCGGCGGCCCCGGCAGCGGTGGCTACGGCGGCGGCAGCCCCGGAAACGGCGGCTTCGGCGGCGGTCGACCGCCCCAGGCCCAGCCCCCGGCCCCCGCCGCCCGCCCCGCCGCGCCCGCCCCCGCCCCGCCGCCGCCGTCTTCCGCGCCCACCGCCCCGCCCTCCGGGCCGGGCACCGCCGCCGGACCCCAGGACTCCTCCGCCCCGCCGAGACCGGCCGGCGGCTCCAGCCCGGCCCAAGGCCCGGGCCCGTCGCAGCCGTCCGCCCCGCCGGCGTACTCGGGGCCGCCCCCGGTCCGCCCGGAAGACGACATTCCGGAGGACGACGACCCCGACCTCGTCGACTCCGCGCTCTCCGGCCACGACCTGATCGTCCGCGAGCTGGGCGCCACGGTCCTGGAGGAATACACCAACGAGTAGCGCGGGGGCTTTCAGAGGCCCGTACAGGCACTTCGCCCCGCGGCGGTTAGGCTGGCGCCCGTGAAGGTCCTCGTCATCGGCGGCGGCGCCCGCGAACACGCCCTGTGCCGCTCACTCTCCCTCGACCCCGACGTCTCCGCTGTGCACTGCGCGCCCGGCAATGCGGGCATCGGCGAGATCGCCGAACTGCACCCGGTGGACGCGCTGGACGGCGCGGCCGTCGCCCGCCTCGCCATCGACCTCGCGGCCGACCTGGTCGTCGTCGGCCCGGAGGCCCCGCTGGTCGCCGGTGTCGCGGACGCCGTGCGCGCGGCCGGCGTCCCCTGCTTCGGGCCGTCCCGGGAGGCGGCGCAGCTGGAGGGCTCCAAGGCGTTCGCCAAGGACGTGATGGCGGCGGCCGGAGTGCCGACGGCCCGTGCTTACGTCTGTACGAGCCCGCAGGAGGTCGACGAGGCGCTGGACGCCTTCGGCGCTCCGTACGTCGTCAAGGACGACGGCCTCGCCGCGGGTAAGGGAGTCGTGGTCACCCACGACCTCGCCGCCGCGCGCGAGCACGCCCTCGCCTGTGAGCGCGTCGTCATCGAGGAGTACCTGGACGGCCCCGAGGTCTCCCTCTTCGCCATCACGGACGGCGAGACCGTGGTGCCGCTCACCCCGGCGCAGGACTTCAAGCGCGCCCTCGACGGCGACGAGGGCCCCAACACCGGCGGCATGGGCGCGTACTCCCCGCTGCCCTGGGCGGACCCCAAGCTGGTCGACGAGGTCATGACCACGGTCCTCCAGCCGACCGTGGACGAGCTGCGCCGCCGCGGCACGCCCTTCTCCGGACTGCTGTACGCGGGCCTGGCGATCACCTCGCGCGGCGTGCGCGTCATCGAGTTCAACGCGCGCTTCGGCGACCCGGAGACCCAGGTCGTCCTGGCCCGGCTGCGCACCCCGCTGGCGGGCGTGCTGCTGCACGCCGCCCGGGGCACCCTGGACGACGAGCCGCCGCTGCGCTGGCACGAGGACTCCGCCGTGACCGTCGTCGTCGCCTCCCACAACTACCCGGGCACGCCCCGCACCGGCGACCCCATCGAGGGGCTGGCCGAGGTCGCGGCGCAGGATGCGCCCCATGCGTACGTCCTGCACGCCGGGACCAAGCGCGACGGCGACGCCGTGGTGAGCGCGGGCGGGCGGGTGCTGTCGATCACCGCCACCGGCAAGGACCTGGAGCAGGCGCGGGAGCGCGCGTACGCCGCGGTGGGCCGCATCCGGCTGGACGGCTCCCACCACCGCACGGACATCGCCCGCAAGGCGGCCGAGGAGCAGTAACCCCACCGTTCCCGAACGTGCCCGGGCGCAAGCGTGCGCCCGGGCACGTTTGCGTGCGCAGGCCGCCGGAGAACGGCTTGTTCACACCACCTACACACGGAACTCACGGCACCCCCTCACTCGTCATCACCTTTAGCCAAAGCCATTCCATCGAGTGACGCTGAGCCATCCGGATGACGGTCGCCGGCGCCCCAACTAGGGTGCGGCGCATGCGTTCCGGCACTTGGCCCACCGGCATTGCGATGTGGGCGGCGGGTGCCACAGTGGGGGAGTGCAGACAGTCCGTCGCAGGGCAGAGGGGGTGAGGACCGGCCGTGTCCAGTACCGGAGTGGGTGAGTCTCTTGGCGCGCAGGCCGCGCACGCACGGGCGCTGGCCGTGCTGCGGGTCCGCGGTCGGGCCGTCGCCGCCGCCGTGCTGCCCGCGGCGTTCGCCGTCGTGCTGTTCGCCGGG
The DNA here is from genome assembly GCF_040653095.1 of Streptomyces sp. NPDC048057. Classification (NCBI taxonomy): domain Bacteria; kingdom Bacillati; phylum Actinomycetota; class Actinomycetes; order Kitasatosporales; family Streptomycetaceae; genus Streptomyces; species Streptomyces sp. NPDC048057. The sequence goes on along the minus strand of NZ_JBEZNF010000004.1, from coordinate 92,053 downwards.
GACGCCACCGGCCACATGCGCGGCGCCGGCTGGGACGTCGCCCGTACGGTCGTGTTGGTCCTCGCCGTCGTCGTCGCGGTCCTCGCCGGCGCCGTCGCCGCGGTGATCGCCCGCGCACGCCCCGCGCTCAGCCCCACGGTCGAGCTCGCCGAGCGCGCCGCCCCCGATCTGTACCGGCTGGTCAGGGAGCTCGCCGAGCGCCTCGACGTGCCCGCGCCGTCCGCACTCGCGCTCACCCCCGACTGCGACAGCTGGCTGGAGGACCGCACCCACCGCGGGCTCCGCCCCGGGCCGCGCGGCGTCCCAGAGGCGCCCGTGCTGGTCATCGGGTCCCCGTTCCTGTGGTGGATGCGGGTCGCCGAGCTGCGGGCGCTGCTGGCGCCCGTGGTGGCCGGCACCGTCTCCGCCGCCCAGCCCGACATAGCCGCGGCCCGTCGGTTCGTACGGGGGCTGGACGCGGCGCTCGCCGTCGCGGCCGGGCCCCCGCCCGGGCTCATACGCCCGCTGGGGCCCCTGGCCCCGCTGCGCCGGCTCGCGCTCGGCTTCGTCGGCCGGGTCGCCGGGCTGCTGCTGCACGGCTGCCGCGGGCACGCGGTGGAGATGGAGCGCGGCGTCGCCGCCGCCGCGTCCGAGCGCGCCCAGGCCGTCGACTACGGCCTGCGGATCGTCGCCCAGGAGCAGGTCGGCCTCGCGTACGCGGGCTGGGACCGGCTGCTGACCCGGGTCGCGCTGCCCGCCTGGCGGATGGGGCGCTGGCCCTCCCGGCTGGACGCGGGCGTCGTCTCGGCCCTCACCGAACTGTCCCGCCGCGACCGCCTCGCCGAGGGCTTCGCCTCCAGGCTGGGCGAGCGGCCCGCCTGCGACCTGCTGGAAGAGCCCGGCGCCGTCGACGAGGCCGCGTCCCTGCTGGCCGCCCGCCTCTTCCACGGCGGCCCCGCGTCACCCGGTCCGGACTGGTCCCCGGTCGACTGGCGGGCGTACCCGGACGAGGTCGTGGACCGCAAGTGGCGTACGGAAGCGGCCCGGCTCCATCGCGTACTGGACGACCTCGCCGGCGTCCCGCCCCTCAGGCCCGCCGGCCCGGGCGGCACGGCCGACGGGCCCACCCTCGACCGGGTCATGGGACACCTCACCGGCTGCCGTCCCGAGGCCGCCGACACCCTCGCGGCCGGGCTCAGCGCCGACGTCGCCCGGGCCGAGGCCCGCGTGGAGGCGCGCACCGAGCAGGCGGCTGCCGCCCGCGGCGGCGGGGACGGCTGGGGGCCGGAGGCCCTGCCCCTGTTCCCGCTCCAGCCCCCGCGCACCGGCCGTGACCTGCTCGCCGACCACGTCACGGCGATGGTCTGCTGCGCCGCCGTCGACACCGCGGGGGCCAACCCCGGCCTCGACTGGCTGGACGGGCCGGTGCTCCTGCTGGACGGGGAGCGCTGCGCCGACCTCGGCCCGCGGGTGCTCGCGCTCACGGAGGACGGCGATCCGGGGCCGCTGCGCGACTGGCTCACGCGGGTGGGCATCCGTACGGAGAAGCCGGTACGGCTCGTCTGACCGCGCCCCGCAGGCCCGGCCCGTACCACCCCGCACGCCTGTCGTGCGTCGCTCACCACCCCGCGTGCACCGGATCGCCTCCGCGCGCCCGCGCCCCTGGCCAAAAAGGCGCCGTCCTCTTCCCCTGGAAACCCTGACAAAACCCCCGTGCACCGGCGCGTCCGGGCCGTCATTCGCGACGAAGGGTGACGGGGTGAGCGCGTTATGTGATGTGCTGGGCCCCGGCGTCGATCGGGCGCCGCGGACCCGCCGGCGGTCCGACCGGCCCACAGGGAACCACGGCCCGACCGGGCCGCCCGGAACCGCCGAAAAACCTGAGCTGACCAGGCAGGATCGCCGCCCGCCGGACCGAAATCCGGTTCCCTGCGGGCAATCCGTGCGCGACAAGACGAAGAGGGGCGCGACGATGATGGGGGCTGGTGCGGAACGGATTCGCCGCTGGGAGTCGGGCGCCCTCGCGCACGCCGTGTCGGACCCCTTCGGTCAGGGCCCCCTCCCCTGGCTGCGCAGCAGCGAGCAGTACATCGACGACACCGGCCAGGCCGTGCCCTGGTACGCGGACCCCGACCGCGGACGCAGCGCCCGCGCCCCCCGCACCGCGGACGACGTGCACCGCCAGATCAAGGGCTTCGCCTCCACCGGCGCGGTCGCCCCCGGCGAGGCGATCGACTTCCACGTCACGGTCGACCCGCCCCAGCAGTTCCTCGTCGACGTGTACCGGATCGGGCACTACGCCGGCCACGGCGCGACCAAGGTCACCACCAGCCCCCGGCTGTCCGGCATCGCCCAACTGCCCCCGCTGATCGCCGGCCGCACGGTCTCCTGCCACCACTGGTGGCTCTCCTGGCGCCTCCAGGTCCCCTCCTACTGGTCGGTGGGCGCGTACGTCGCCGTCCTGACCACCGCCGACGGCTACCGCTCCCACATCCCCTTCACCGTCCGCGACGACCGCCCCGCCGACCTGCTGCTCCTGCTGCCCGACATCACCTGGCAGGCGTACAACCTCTACCCGGAGGACGGCCACACCGGCGCTAGCCTCTACCACGCCTGGGACGACCACGGCCGGCTCCTCGGCGAGCGGGACGCCGCGATCACGGTCTCCTTCGACCGCCCCTTCGCGGGCGCTGGCCTGCCGCTGCACGTCGGCCACGCGTACGACTTCATCCGCTGGGCCGAGCGGTACGGCTACGACCTCGCCTACGCCGACACCCGCGACCTGCACGCCGGCCGCGTCGACCCGGGCCGCTACCGGGGCCTGGTCTTCCCCGGCCACGACGAGTACTGGTCCGTCCCCATGCGCCGCACCGCGGAGGCCGCCCGCGACCAGGGCACCTCCCTCGTCTTCCTCTCCGCCAACACCCTGTACTGGCAGGTCGAGCTGGGTCCGTCGCCCTCGGGGGTGGCGAACCGCCTGCTGACCTGCCGCAAGCGCCGCGGCCCCGGCAAGTCCGCGCTGTGGCGTGACGTCGAGCGGGCGGAGCAGCAACTGCTCGGCATCCAGTACGCGGGCCGGGTCCCCGATCCGCACCCGATGGTCGTGCGCAACGCGGACCACTGGCTGTGGGAGGCGACCGGCGCCGGCGAGGGCGACGAGCTGCCGGGGCTGGTCGCGGGCGAGGCCGACCGCTACTTCCCGCGCGTCCCGCTCCCCGAGCACCAGCGCCGCATCCTGCTCGCGCACTCCCCCTACCGCGACGCCGACGGCGCCGGACGCCACCAGGAGACCTCGCTGTACCGGGCGCCGTCCGACGCGCTGGTCTTCGCGTCCGGCACCTTCGCCTGGTCACCGGCGCTGGACCGGCCCGGCCACGTGGACCCCCGGATCCAGCGCGCCACCGCCAACCTCCTCGACCGCATCTGCAAGCGCGACTGAGAGCGCGACGGAGAGCGCCCGGGCGGCGGCTGCGAGAATCGGTCGTACGCACGTCGGAAACCACGAGGAGCAACCGTGTCCGGATTCGTCGAAAAGCCCGAGGCGCCGCAGGTGCCGGGGCTGATCCATCTCCACACCGGCAAGGTGCGGGAGCTGTACCGGAACGAAGCGGGCGACCTCGTCATGGTCGCCACCGACCGCATCTCCGCGTACGACTGGGTGCTGCCGACGGAGATCCCCGACAAGGGACGGGTCCTCACCCAGCTCTCGCTGTGGTGGTTCGACCGCCTCCAGGACCTCGTGCCGAACCACGTGCTGAGCACCGAACTGCCGCCCGGCGCGCCCGTCGACTGGGCCGGCCGGACCCTGATCTGCAAGTCGCTGCGGATGGTGCCCGTGGAGGCCGTCGCCCGCGGTTACCTCACCGGCTCCGGACTGGCCGAGTACGAGCAGACGCGCACGGTCTGCGGGCTCGCGCTGCCCGAGGGGCTGACGGACGGCTCCGAGCTGCCCGCGCCGATCTTCACCCCCGCCACCAAGGCCGCGGTCGGCGACCACGACGAGAACGTCAGCTACGAGGAGGTCGCCCGGCAGGTCGGCGCGGAGACCGCGGCGCTGCTGCGGCAGACCACGCTCGCGGTGTACGGCCGCGCCCGGGACATCGCGCGGGAGCGGGGCATCATCCTCGCCGACACGAAGTTCGAGTTCGGCCACGCCGCCGACACCACCGCCGACGAGCCCGGCCCGCTGATCCTCGCGGACGAGGTGCTGACCCCCGACTCGTCCCGCTTCTGGCCGGCCGACCAGTGGCAGCCGGGCCGCGCCCAGCCCTCGTACGACAAGCAGTACGTCCGCGACTGGCTCACCTCCCCGGCGTCCGGCTGGGACCGCCGCAGTGAGCTGCCCCCGCCGCCGCTGCCGCCGGAGGTCGTCGAGGCGACCCGCGCGAAGTACCTGGAGGCGTACGAACTGCTGACCGGCACGACCTGGTCCTGACGCGCCCGCCCGGGAACAGGCGAAAGGCCCCGGCTCTCATGAGAGAACCGGGGCCTTTCAGCTGAGCGGACGACCAGGTTCGAACTGGCGACCTCAACCTTGGCAAGGTTGCGCTCTACCAACTGAGCTACGTCCGCGTGCGCCGTTGCGCGCAGCCCACTATACCCAACCGCGCTCCCGAGCGAGACGGGCCGCCGCGTGCCGGTTCTCCGCGCCCAGCTTCGTCGCGGCGGAGGAGAGGTAGTTCCGCACGGTCCCCTGCGACAGCGCGGCCCGCCGGGCGATCTCCGCGACGGGCGCTCCGTCCCCCGCCAGCTCCAGCACTTCGGCCTCCCGGGCGGTCAGCGGGGAGTCCCCGGCGGAGATCGCGTCGGCGGCCAACTCCGGGTCCACGTAACGGTTTCCGGCGTGCACGGTACGGATGACCTCCGCGAGCCGCTGCGCACTGACGGTCTTCGGCACGAAGGCCCGCACCCCGGCGGTCAGGGCCCGCTTGAGGTGCCCCGGCAGCCCGTGACTGGTGACGATCATGGTCCGGCACTCCGGCAGTTCGGTGCGCAGGGATGTGGCGACACTCACACCGTCCGCCCCGGGCATCTGAAGATCCAACACGGCGACGTCCGGCCGGTGCGCCAGCGCCATCGCCAGCGCCTCGGTTCCCGAAGCGGCCTCGGCGACGACCTCCAGATCGTCCTCCAACGCGAGCAACGCGGCGAGCGCCCCCCTGATCAGATGCTCGTCATCCGCAAGCAACACCCGCACGGTCATGCGACCCCCTCCCCACCTTCAGCCCCGCCGCCCACGTATTCGTCGGCCCCGCCGGCGATTGAGGCGCCAGGGCGGCCAAAGCCGACCTCGCCGACGGAGGCACGGGGTGAGCAAAATTCAGCCCCGCCGGCGATTGAGGCGTGGGGGCTCGGGGGCAAGGCCCCCGACGAGGGCCCGCCGTCCACGGGCAACGGCGAGACGGAGCCCCCCGCACAAGAGACCCGCGCCGTCACCCGAAACCTCCCCCCTCGCACCGCACCCGCCGCCAACTCCCCGCCCACCGCCGCCAACCGCTCCCGCAGCCCCGCCAACCCCGACCCGTCCCCGCCCTTCCGCAGCGCCGGCGCGTCCGCGCGGTCGTTCTCGACGACCAGGACGACCGCGTCGTCCCGCACCCCCACGGAGATCGTGCAGCGCTGCGCGTCCCCGTGCCGCAGCACGTTCGTCGTGGCCTCGCGCACCACCCACCCCAGCGCCGAACGCACCTCGGCCGACAGCCGGTCCACCCCGTCGGCGACGACGGTGCAGGTGATGCCCGCGGCGTCGAGCACCGACCGCGCGCCGTCCAGTTCCACGCTCAGGTCCGCCTCGCGGTAGCCGCGCACCACCTCGCGGACCTCGCGCTGGGAGTCCTGCGCGATCCGCTGCACCTCGACCATCTGGTCGACCGCCTCCGCGCGCCCGCGCCGCGCGAGCTGGACGGCCAGCTCCGACTTGAGCGCCACGACGGCGAGGTTGCGGCCCAGCACGTCGTGCAGATCCCGCCCGAACCGCAGCCGCTCCTCCGCGACCGCGAGCCGGGCCTGCACGTCGCGTGCCTCCCGCAGCTCCCACATGATCTTCAGGGTCCACGTCGTGGCGCACGCCGTGAAGGCCATCCACAGGGTGAGGAAGCCGACGAAGCTCATGATCCCGATGAGCTGGGGGCGGGTGTGGCCCATGGCCAGCAGCGTCGCCCACACCCCGGTCAGCACGGTGAACTGGATCGCGAGGGTGGTCCTGAGCGGTACGAGGAGGCTGTGCGCGGCGAGGAAGGGGGCCAGCGCCAGGCCGATCAGATACGCCACGGCCGTGCTGGTCTCGGCCGGATCGCCGGCGTCGGCCAGCGACAGCGCCAGGGCCAGCGCCACCGCGGTGACCGCCACGCCCGACCACAGCAGCGACCGGCTGACCGTGCCCCGCCCGAGGTAGGCGTCCATGGCGCGACGGCTCAGCCGGTGGACGACGAGCCCCAGCGCGATCCCGACCACCGGCCCGGCCAGCGCGAGGCGATGCTCGCGCACCGGCCCGACGAGCGTGGGGAGCACGTAGCCGACGACCATGCTCCACTGGACGAAGTAGACGGTGCCGCGGCAGTAGATGTTCACCTTGGCGAGCCCGGTGCGCCCGCTCCAGCCCTTCATCCGCACGGCACCCTCCTCGTGTCCGGCCCGGCTCGGCGACTTGCGTCCCCACCGGCTCAGCGACGCGGCTCCCAGCGGAACCACCGCTGCACAGCAAACACCGACACGACGATCCATGCCAAAGCGGTCACCGCGGCGCCCACCAGGTCCTTGGCGTCCCCTCCGCCGGTCCAGCCGCTGCGCACCAGCGTCATCACTCCGGTCAGCGGCAGCAGTTCGCACACGGACGCGACCTTCTCGGGCAGCAGCTCCAGCGGCACGAACAGGCCGGAGCCCAGGAGGGACACCGTCAGCAGCGGCAGCGTGGTGAGCTGGGCGCTCTCCACGGTCCTGGTGCCCACCGACACGACCGCCGCCAGCGCGACCATCAGCACCAGCCCCAGCACGATGCCCGCCACCACCAGGTCCGGTCGTTCGGGCGCGCTCACGTCGAACGCGACCAGCGACACCGCGGCGATCAGCACGCACTGCGCCACCGCGAGCGCGCCGGCCGGCAGCGCGGTGCCGACCAGGATCTCCCGGTCGGAGACCTCGCCCGTGCGCAGCCGCTTGAGGACCAGCTCCTCGCGCCTGGCCACGTACGCGGAGACCAGGTTGGCGTGCACCACGAAGAGGAGCACGAAACCGATGCCGGCGGTGACCGAGGCTTCGGCCACGCTCATCGCGGTCTTCTCGTAGTCCAGCTGCTTGGACCAGCCCTGCACCGCCGCGACCATCATCACGGGCATCAGCAGCGCCACGAAGAGCATGGCCCGGTTCCGTACGAGCAGCGTCAGCTCGGCCCGGCCGAGCGCCGTCAACCGGCCGGCGGTGGTGCTGCGGGCGGTGGACTCCGCCGCTCCGGCGCCCCGGCCCGTGCGCGTCGCATCCGTCGTCGTCGCCATGTCACACACCCGCCGTTTCCGTCTGCGCGATCTCAAGGAACGCCTCTTCGAGCGAGGCGGCGCGGGCGTCGAGCCCTTCCAGCCGTACGTTCGACTCCCGGGCCCACGCGAGCAGCACCTCCAGGGACTCCTGGAGTTCGTGGGTGCGGATCTCCACCCGGCGCCCGTCGGCCCCGGCCGTCAGCGAGAGCGGCAGCCGCCCCGCCGGTACGTGCGGGGGCAGGGTGAAGCGGATCCGGGCCGGCCGCGCCGCGGTCACCTCGGCGGGGGTGCCGGCGGTGACGACCACCCCCCGGTGCATGATCGCCAGCCGGTCGGCCAGTTCCTCGGCCTCCTCCAGGTAGTGCGTGGTGAGCAGCACGGTGGTGCCGGTGTCGCGCAGCGCCCGCACCAGGTCCCAGGTGTCGCGCCGGCCCTCCGGGTCGAGACCGGTGGTCGGCTCGTCGAGGAAGAGGACCTCGGGCCGGCCGATCAGCGCCAGCGCCAGGTCGAGCCGTCGCCGCTCGCCGCCGGAGAGCTGCTTGACCCGCACCCGGGTCCGCGCGCCGAGCCCGACGAGGTCGAGCGCCTCGGCCACCGGACGGGCGCCGCTGGTGCACCCGGCCCACATGCGGGCGGTCTCGCCGACCGTCAGATCGGAGGGGAAGCCGCCCTCCTGGAGCATCACGCCGATCCGGGGGCGGACCGCGGAGCGCTCCCGGTAGGGGTCGTGGCCGAGGACGCGCACGGATCCGGCGGAGGGGGCGGCGAGCCCCTCGAAGAGTTCGACGGTGGACGTCTTGCCCGCGCCGTTGGTCCCGAGCAGCGCGAAGATCTCGCCGCGCGCCACGGAGAAGGAGATGCCACGGACGGCCTCGAAGCCGCCGGCGTAGCTGCGGCGCAGGTCCTCCGCTGCGATCACGTACTGGTCTGTGGTCATGTCCCAAGGCTTCCGCGGCCCCGGGCCGGCGGGCAGTGCGCGCTGTCACCGGCCCCGATGACAAATGTCATCGCCGGTCCGACACGAGAGACGGGAGTCGACACGAGGCGCGACACGAGAGGCGACACGAGCCAATGCAGGACACACGAAGAAGGCCCTGGTCTTCGACCAGGGCCTTCTTTACCGAGCGGACGACGAGATTCGAACTCGCGACCCTCACCTTGGCAAGGTGATGCTCTACCAACTGAGCCACGTCCGCATTGCTACCGATGGGCTTTCACCTGCGGTGCGAACACCACTGTACCTGATCCACTGAGCTGATCGGTGAGTGATGAGAGCGGGTGACAGGAATCGCACACTGCGCCTTCCCCCTGGAAGGGGGATGTTCTACTACTGAACTACACCCGCACGCTGCTGAGGTGGGCCTTTCGGCCTTGCCCCTCGGCGTGCTCCAGACTTTAGCCGATGATCTGGGGGGTCGTGCAACTCCGGCTCCGCCGAGGGCCGTCCGAGCCGTCGCGCTCGCCGCGGTGCGGCGGCGCGCGATCCCCGCGGACTCACCCGCCCGCGGGGCGCGCCGTGCTCAACTCGCCTTGCGGAACGCCTCGTACACCGCCTTGGGAATCCGCCCGCGCGCCGGCACGTCCATCTTGTTGGACTGGGCCCAGGCGCGCACGGCGGCGGGTGCGGGCTCCAGCGAGGTGTGCTTGTACGCGGTGCGGGCGAGCCGGGGGCGCTTCCCGGCGGCGGACTGCTTGCGGCCCGCGGCCAGGTACGGCGCCAGTGCGCTGCGCAGTTTCTTTGCGTTGGCCGTATTGAGGTCGATCTCGTATGACTTCCCGTCCAGACCGAACTTAACCGTTTCCGCCGCTTCTCCGCCGTCGATGTCGTCGAAGAGTGCGACCACTACTCGCTGAGCCACGGATATCGGTCCTTTCCCGCGGTATCACCCGGCCCATAGGGCGCGGAACGCCAGCCGCCGGTTCCGTCACCGGCGCCGGTGGTGGTGATGCCGACTTTTCGGCAATGAGGGTTACGTATTCCTTTGTACAGCGGCGAGCGGCCCATTGTGAAGCCCACGCAATTATCCGCGCGTCCCGTGATGCGGGCGGACGTGGTCCCGGCAAAGACGTCCGGGATATTCTCCCGGATTTTCGACGTCTGACGCCTTCTGTGTTCCCTGTTGCGCAGATGAGATATCTACGCGGGTAGATTTTCTGGCCGGGTACGCTGAGGGAACCGCCTTCGCACCACATCACCCCGGGAGTGCCCGTGGCACGCGTCGTAGTCGACGTCATGCTCAAGCCCGAGATCCTCGACCCGCAGGGACAGGCGGTGCAGCGTGCACTGCCCCGCCTCGGATTCGACGGCATCGCGGACGTACGTCAGGGAAAGCGTTTCGAGTTGGAGGTCGAGGGGCCGGTCGACGACGCCGCCCTCGCCCGTATCCACGAGATGGCCGAGACCTTCCTCGCCAACACCGTCATCGAGGACTTCGTTGTAAAGGTAGACGAGTCGTGACAACTCGTATCGGAGTCGTCACTTTCCCCGGCACGCTCGACGACCGGGACAGCCTTCGGGCGGTGCGCCTCGCCGGCGCCGAGCCCGTGTCGCTGTGGCACCGTGACAAAGATCTCCACCAGGTGGACGCCGTCGTCCTCGCCGGTGGCTTCTCGTACGGCGACTATCTGCGCGCCGGCGCCATTTCCCGGTTCTCCCCGGTGATGGAAACGATCATCGACCAGGCCCGGGCCGGCATGCCGGTGCTCGGCATCTGCAACGGCTTCCAGATCCTCACCGAGTCGCATCTGCTGCCGGGCGCCATGCTCCGCAACAACCACCTGCACTTCGTCTGCCGCGACCAGAAGCTGCGGGTGGAGAACGCCGGCACGGCCTGGACCTCCGACTACGTCGAGGGCCAGGAGATCTCCGTACCCCTGAAGAACATCGACGGACGGTACGTCGCCGACGAGCGGGTGCTGGACGAACTGGAGGCGGAGGGCCGGGTGGCCTTCCGCTACCTCGACACCAATCCGAACGGCTCGCTGCGGGACATCGCGGGAATCACCAACGCCGCGGGCAACGTGGTCGGTCTGATGCCGCACCCCGAGCACGCCGTGGAACCCCTGATCGGCACCGGCCGCACCGACGGCCTCCCGTTCTTCACGTCGGTCATCAAGAAGCTGGTGGTCACCCAGTGAGCAAGAACCTCGACACGGTCAAGCACGCCGAGGGGACGCCCGAAGCCGAGCAGCCCTGGGCCGAGCTGGGCCTCAAGGAGGACGAGTACGCCCGGATCCGCGAGATCCTGGGCCGCCGGCCGACCGGCGCCGAGCTGGCGATGTACTCGGTCATGTGGTCCGAGCACTGCTCGTACAAGTCCAGCAAGGTGCACCTGAAGCAGTTCGGCGAGAAGGCGCCCGAGAACGATGCCATGCTCGTCGGCATCGGCGAGAACGCGGGCGTCGTCGACGTCGGCCAGGGGTACGCGGTGACCTTCAAGGTCGAGTCGCACAACCACCCCTCGTACATCGAGCCCTACCAGGGCGCGGCCACCGGCGTCGGCGGCATCGTCCGCGACATCCTCGCCATGGGCGCCCGCCCGGTCGCCGTCGTCGACCCGCTGCGCTTCGGCGCCGCGGACCACCCCGACACCCGTCGGGTGCTGCCCGGCGTGGTCGCCGGCATCGGCGGCTACGGCAACTGCCTGGGCCTGCCGAACATCGGCGGCGAGGTCGTCTTCGACCCCTGCTACCAGGGCAACCCCCTGGTGAACGCCGGCTGCATCGGCGTGATGAAGCACGAGGACATCCACCTCGCCAAGGCGTCAGGACCGGGCAACAAGGTCATCCTCTACGGCGCCCGCACCGGCGGCGACGGCATCGGCGGCGTCTCCGTGCTCGCCTCGGAGACTTTCGAGGACACCGGCCCGGCCAAGCGCCCCGCCGTCCAGGTCGGCGACCCCTTCCAGGAGAAGCTGCTCATCGAGTGCACCCTGGAGATCTTCGCGGAGAAGCTGGTCGCGGGCATCCAGGACCTCGGCGGCGCCGGGCTGTCCTGCGCCACCAGCGAGCTGGCCAGCGCCGGCTCCGGCGGCATGCGCGTCGAGCTGGACTCCGTGCCGCTGCGCGACGCGACCCTCTCGCCCGAGGAGATCCTCATGAGCGAGTCGCAGGAGCGCATGTGCGCGATCGTCGAGCCCGACAAGGTCGACCGCTTCCTGGAGATCTGCGAGAAGTGGGACGTCATCGCCACCGTGATCGGTGAGGTGACCGAGGGCGAGCGGCTGGAGATCTTCTGGCACGGCGAGCAGATCGTCGACGTGCCGCCGCGCACGGTCGCCCACGAGGGCCCGGTCTACCACCGCCCGTACGCCCGTCCCGAGTGGCAGGACGCGCTCCAGGCCGACGACGCCGGCGCGCTGCCCCGCCCGAAGACCGGCGACGAGCTGCGCGAGCAGGTCCTGAAGCTGGTGGCCTCGCCGAACCAGGCGTCGAAGGCGTGGATCACGGACCAGTACGACCGCTTCGTGCAGGGCAACACGGTCCTCGCCCAGCCCGAGGACGCGGGCGTGGTCCGGATCGACGAGGAGACCAACCTCGGCGTCGCCCTGGCGACCGACGGCAACGGCCGGTACGCCAAGCTCGACCCGTACGCGGGCGCACAGCTCGCGCTGGCGGAGGCGTACCGCAACGTCGCCGCCACCGGCGCCAAGCCGCTCGCGGTCTCCGACTGCCTGAACTTCGGCTCGCCCGAGGACCAGGGCGTGATGTGGCAGTTCGCGGAGGCCACCCGCGGTCTCGCCGACGCCTGTCTGCACCTGGGCACCCCGGTCACCGGCGGGAACGTCTCCCTCTACAACCAGACGGGGGAGACGGCGATCCACCCGACGCCGGTCGTCGCCGTCCTCGGCGTGATCGACGACGTCAACCGGCGCACCCCGATGGCGTTCGCCGAGGAGGGGCAGCTGCTGTACCTCCTCGGGGAGACGAAGGAGGAGTTCGGCGGCTCGGCCTGGTCGCAGGTCGTCCACGACCACCTCGGCGGGCTGCCGCCGGCCGTGGACCTGGACCGGGAGCGGCTGCTGGCCGAGATCCTGATCTCCGCCTCCCGCGACGGCATGGTCGACGCGGCGCACGACCTGTCCGACGGCGGTCTGGTGCAGGCGGTCGTGGAGTCCTGCCTGCGCGGCGGCAAGGGCGCGCGGCTGGTCGTCCCGGACGGCCTGGACGCCTTCACGTTCCTGTTCAGCGAGTCGGCCGGGCGCGCGGTGGTCTCGGTGCCGCGGAGCGAGGAGCTGCGCTTCACCGACATGTGCGGTGCGCGCGGGCTGCCCGTGACGCGGATCGGCGTGGTCGACGGCGACGCGGTCGACGTCCAGGGCGAGTTCACGCTGCCGCTGGCCGAACTGCGCACGGCGCACGAGGAGACCATCCCCGGTCTGCTGGTGTGACCCCGGTGTGATCGCCGCCGCGTTCTGAGCGGTTTCCGGGCCCCTGTCCGCACTCGGTGCGGGCAGGGGCCCGTCGCTTTGTCCGACTTCTCCGACCAGCCGTTCGCGATAAATTACGTAACTACGTAGATTGGGCTCACGATGGATCTGGAACAGCGGGTGACCGAGCTGGAACGTCGGCTGGACGCCCTGGACGCCGAGCGGTCGGCCGGCGTCCCGTCAGCACCTGACGGGACGCCGCCCACCGGCGAGTTCGACGAGCGACTGTGGGCCCTCCAGGGCCTCAAGCGGCAGATGTCCGGGCTCGACGGGGAGGAGGACGGGGCGGTGGTCTTCGCCGGGGCCGTACGCCTGCCCACGGGCGAGCGCTACGAGTGGCAGTGGGGCGAACGGACGCCGACGCTGCTCGCCGCGCACTGGGCCGACGCGGCCGACGCCTTCGCCGCGCTCGGGCACCCGGTGCGGCTGCGGCTGCTGCGCGAGGTGCTCGGCGGACGCCGCACCGTGGCGGAGCTGGCCGAGCTGGAAGGGCTCGGCACCACCGGCCAGATCTATCACCACCTGCGCCAGCTCACCGCCGCCGGCTGGCTGCACACCGCCGTCCGCGGGCAGTACGCGGTGCCGCCGGTGCGGGTCGTCCCGCTGCTGGTGGCCCTCACGACGGCGCGACCGTAGAGCAGAGACCGACCCAGGCGACACCAGGGGGAGCGACACCATGAGGTTGTCCGTACGCATGCGCAAGGCACTGGCGATGGCCAGCAGGGTCTGCTGGCCCGTCTTCTTCTCCTTGGTGGTCCTCGGCCTCGTCTTCGACTTCCCCTTCTGGGCCGTGGTGGGGCCGGGGCTGCTGATCGTCGCCCTGGACCTGCTCCGCACGTACGGGGCGGCCGTCGAGCGCCGCGCCGCGCCGTCCCCCGACCCGATCGAGGTCGAGGCGCCGTTCGCCGGCCGCTGGCTGGCGCACAACAGCCCGGCCGACAAGGTCCCGAGCCACGGCACGCACGTGTACGGCCAGACGTACGCCATCGACGTCATCGCCGAACCGGAGGGCAGCCCCGAGCGGCCCCCGTTCTCGCCGCTGTGGCCCCCGGCCCGCAAGCCGAGCGCGTATCCGAGCTTCGGGGTCCCGCTGTACGCGGTCGCCGACGCCACCGTGGTGCACGCCTCCGACGGCCAGCGCGACCACCTGAGCCGCACCTCGTGGCCGATGCTCGTCTACTTGATGACGCTGGAGGGCTTCCTGCGGATGCTCGGCGGCCACGCGACCGTCTTCGGCAACCGCGTCGTGCTGGACCTCGGCGACGGTACGCACGCGGCGTACGCCCACCTCAAGCGGGGCTCCCTGCGGGTGCGGGCGGGCGACCGGGTCACGGCCGGCCAGCAGATCGCCGCGTGCGGCAACTCCGGCAACTCCTCCGAGCCGCACCTGCACTTCCAGCTGACGGACGGGCCCGACCTGGAGATCGCGCGGGGCCTCCCCTTCCGGTGGCGGGGCCTGGAGACGCCCGCGGCCGGCGAACACGTCACGCACCCGGCCCGTACCGCCGAGCCCGCGCCGACCTCCTCGACGCCGGACAGCGCTTAGTCTCTGCCCATGCCACCGGCCAAGAAGCGCACCCGCAGCTACGACCCAGCGAAGACCCGAGCCGCGGTGCTCGCCCAGTTCGACCACGTGCGCACGGCCGTCGCCGCCCTCACCCCGGAGCAGTTGGCCCTGCCCACCCGGCTCGGGGGCTGGACCGTGCGCGAGCTGGTCGTACATCTCGCGAGGGTGGCGACCAGCGTGGTCCGCAGCGCCGACGCGCCCCCGCCGACCGGGCCCGAGCTGGCCCTGGAGCGCTGGCCCTCCGCCGCCCGCGCCCACGCGCAGGCCGATGAGGACGCCCGCGACCCGGCCGCGCAGGGCCCCCTCGACGCGCTGTACGCCCGTACCGCCGACGACCTCGCCCGGACCCTCGCGGCGACGCCCGACGACCGGGCGGTCACCACCCCCGTCGGCGCCCTGCGCTTCGCCGACCTCCTCGTCACCCGCACCGTCGAGCTGATCGTGCACACCGACGACCTGAACGACGCGCTCGCCGCGGGGGGCGACGCCGGGCCCGTGCCGTACGACCGGGGGGCCCTCGCCGCCAGCACCCGCCTGCTGCTCGACGCGCTCGCCGTGGCGGCGCCCGGGGGCTCCGTGGAGGTGCGCGTCCCGCCGTTCGCGGTCGTCCAGTGCGTCAAGGGCCCCCGGCACACCCGCGGCACCCCGCCGAACGTCGTGGAGACCGCCCCGCTGACCTGGCTCCGGCTCGCCACCGGGCGCACCTCCTGGGCCGACGCCGTCGAGGGGGCCGAGGTCAGCGCCAGCGGCGAGCGCGCCGACCTCTCCGCGCTGCTGCCGCTGCTCGGCTGAGCCGTACGGGCAGCGGGACCCGGGTCGTACGGCCCTGGGGAAGGCCGATGGCGGCGGAAAGCCCATGGCAGCTCCATGAAAATGACGGGAACCGGTCAAGCTCCTCCGTCGTCCCAGGGGCATGCGAAGGCTGCTGCTCATCCCCGCGACCGTCCTCACGCTCCTCACCCTCGCCGCGTGCGGCAAGGACGGCACCGGCGGCCCCGGAGACTCCGGGGCACCGGGACAGCCCGACGAGGTGACCATCCAGGGCGTGCGCTGGAGCGTCGACAGCGTCACCGTCGACGGCACCACCATCCCCGCCCCCGACAGCGCGAACGTCTTCCTCCGCAAACACGACCGGCTGGAGGGGAACTACGGCTGCAACAGCTTCGGCGCCGACGTGGAGCTGAAGGGCGACGTCCTCGTCATGAAGGGCTCCGAGTCCACCGCGATGGGCTGCGCCGCCGACGTCTCGCGGTTCGAGGCGGCGATGCAGTCGACCCTCGCCGGCCGGGTGTCGATCGAGATGTCCGCCGACCGCAAGACGGCCACGCTCACCCAGAACGCCACCGGGGCGAAGAAGGGCGGCACCCTGGTGCTCAGCCGTGACGCCGGCGCGTCCAAGATCATCCCGTTCACCGGCACCACCTGGACGGTGAACGCCCTGGTCACCGGGGAGACCGCGGCCTCCCTGCCGGCCGGCACCGAAGGCATCGCCCAGCTGGTCTTCACCAGGGACGGCACGGTCCGCGGCAAGCTCGGCTGCAACAGCTTCACCGCCTCGATGAAGAGGTCCAGGGGGACGATCAACATCGGGCCGCTGGCCAGCACCAAGATGCTGTGCGAGGGCGACCGGAACAAGGTCGAGCAGCACCTGCTGAAGGTCCTCACCGGCACGATCTCGTACGAGGTCAGGTCGCACGGACTGACCCTGCGCGGCCCCGCCGGCACCGGCCTGACCGCCGCCGCGCCGTGAGCCGCCCCGCAGGTGGTCGGAGCCGCTCTCCGGCCACCCGCGCACCCCGGGGCCATCCCCAATTCGGACCAGTGGTCGATCTCGCCTACACTCGGTGCCGTGCCACGTGGTGACGGTCGACTCAATCACGATCTGCTCCCCGGTGAGAAAGGCCCCCAGGACGCGTGTGGCGTCTTCGGGGTCTGGGCTCCCGGAGAAGAGGTCGCAAAGCTCACTTACTTCGGGCTCTACGCCCTCCAACATCGGGGCCAGGAATCCGCGGGCATCGCGGTGAGCAACGGCTCCCAGATCCTCGTCTTCAAGGACATGGGCCTCGTCTCCCAGGTCTTCGACGAGACCTCGCTTGGCTCCCTCAAGGGACACATCGCCGTCGGTCACGCCCGGTACTCGACGACCGGCGCCTCCGTCTGGGAGAACGCCCAGCCCACCTTCCGGGCCACGGCCAACGGCTCCATCGCCCTCGGCCACAACGGCAACCTGGTCAACACCGCCGAACTGGCGAAGCTCGTCGCCGAGCTGCCCCGCCAGGACGGGCGGGCGACCCAGGTCGCCGCCACCAACGACACCGACCTGGTGACCGCCCTGCTCGCGGGCCAGGTCGACGACGACGGCAAGCCGCTGTCGATCGAAGCCGCCGCCGCCCGGGTCCTCCCGGACGTCCAGGGCGCCTTCTCTCTCGTCTTCATGGACGAGGGCACCCTCTACGCGGCCCGCGACCCGCAGGGCATCCGCCCGCTGGTCCTCGGCCGCCTGGACCGGGGCTGGGTCGTCGCCAGCGAGTCCGCCGCCCTCGACATCTGCGGCGCCTCGTACGTGCGCGAGATCGAGCCGGGCGAGCTGATCGCCATCGACGAGAACGGCATCCGCACCTCCCGATTCGCGACTGCGAAGCCCAAGGGCTGTGTCTTCGAGTACGTGTACCTGGCCCGCCCGGACACCGACATCGCCGGCCGGAACGTCTATCTCTCCCGAGTGGAGATGGGCCGGAAACTGGCCAAAGAAGCACCGGCCGACGCGGACCTGGTGATAGCGACGCCGGAGTCCGGCACCCCCGCCGCCATCGGGTACGCCGAGGCCAGCGGCATCCCGTACGGCGCCGGGCTGGTCAAGAACGCCTACGTCGGCCGCACCTTCATCCAGCCCTCCCAGACCATCCGCCAGCTCGGCATCCGACTGAAGCTGAACCCCCTCAAGGAAGTCATCCGGGGCAAGCGCCTGGTCGTCGTGGACGACTCGATCGTCCGCGGCAACACCCAGCGCGCCCTGGTCAAGATGCTCCGCGAGGCCGGCGCCGCCGAGGTCCACATCCGGATCTCGTCCCCGCCGGTGAAGTGGCCCTGCTTCTTCGGCATCGACTTCGCCACCCGCGCGGAGCTGATCGCCAACGGCATGTCGATCGAGGAGATCGGCACCTCCCTGGGCGCGGACTCGCTCGCGTACATCTCCATCGACGGCATGATCGAGGCGACCACGATCGCCAAGCCGAACCTCTGCCGGGCCTGCTTCGACGGCGAGTACCCGATGGCGCTGCCCGACCCCGAGCTGCTCGGCAAGCAGCTCCTCGAAACCGAGCTCGCGGGCGGCGCCGACGCCGCCGACGCGCTCCGCCGTCCGTGACGACCGCGCAGAACGAGCCGACGCGCCGCCGTGCGGGACGCCCCGAGCAGACCGCGCCGATCAGAAAGTCCTTCCCGTCATGACCACTGAGTCCACCGGTGCCAGCTACGCGTCCGCGGGCGTCGACATCGAGGCCGGCGACCGCGCCGTCGAGCTGATGAAGGAGTGGGTCAAGAAGGCCCGCCGCCCCGAGGTCCTGGGCGGCATCGGCGGCTTCGCCGGGCTCTTCGACGCCTCCGCGCTCAAGCGGTACGAGCGCCCGCTGCTGGCGTCCGCCACGGACGGCGTCGGCACCAAGGTCGACCTCGCCCGCAAGCTGGGCGTGTACGACACCATCGGGCACGACCTGGTCGGCATGGTCGTGGACGACATCGTCGTGTGCGGCGCCGAGCCGCTGTTCATGACCGACTACATCTGCGTCGGCAAGGTCCACCCCGAGCGGGTCGCCGCGATCGTCAAGGGCATCGCCGAGGGCTGCGTCCTCGCCGGCTGCGCCCTCGTCGGCGGCGAGACCGCCGAGCACCCCGGACTGCTGGGCGAGGACGACTTCGACGTCGCCGGCGCCGGCACGGGCGTGGTGGAGGCCGACCAGGTGCTGGGCGCCGATCGCATCCGTAAGGGTGACGCGGTGATCGCCATGGCCTCCTCCGGCCTTCACTCCAACGGGTACTCACTGGTCCGGCACGTGCTGCTGGACCGCGCCGGCATGGCGCTCGAACAGCACGTGGACGAACTCGGCCGCACCCTCGGCGAGGAGCTGCTGGAGCCCACCAGGATCTACTCGCTGGACTGCCTGGCGCTGATCAGGACCGCCGAGACGCACGCCTTCAGCCACGTCACCGGCGGCGGCCTGGCGAACAACCTCGCCCGGGTCGTCCCGGACGGCCTGCACGCCGTCGTCGACCGCTCCACCTGGACCCCGCCCCCGGTCTTCGACCTCGTCGGCCGGGCCGGCCGGGTCGAGCGCCTGGAGCTGGAGAAGACCCTGAACATGGGCGTCGGCATGATCGCCGTCGTACCGCAGGAGTCGGTGGAAGCGGCACTGACCCTGCTCGCCGACCGCGGCGTGGACTCCTGGGTGGCGGGCGAGATCACCGACCGCGGCGACCGGACCACGGGCGCCGAACTCGTCGGCGACCACGCGGCCTGACGGCGCAGCGGGCGACGGGACGGCAGCGGGACCGGCGGTGAGCACGGTGGGCCGGGCAGTCGGGGCGGCGGTCGGCGACGGCCGCACCCGGGTCCGGCGGTCCTGGTCGGACAGCACAGAAACCCGGTCCGGGGGCTCACCCCGGGACCGGGTCGGTGATCGTCGTCAGTGCGACGTCAAAGGGTCAGGACGACGTCAAGCGCCGCGGCGCTGTTGCGACGCAGGGCCGGAGTCCTCGTCCTCGTCCCCGTCGTCGCTGTACAGATCCGCGTACCGCGCGTACGGGTCGTCTTCCTCATCGTCTTCGAACGGTTCCGCGTTCGGCGGCTGGCTCGAAGTCGATGCGCCCAGCTCATTGGCCAGTCGCGACAGGTCAGTGCTCGCGCCGCTGTTGTACTTCAGCTGGCGGGCGACCTTTGCTTGCTTGGCCTTGGCCCGGCCGCGCCCCATGGCTCGACCCCCTCGGTGACGGGGCTCGACGGCCCCAGAGTCTTGACACGCGTTCATGATCCGGAACGGACTCTCGTCGGAGAGATCCGGCCCGTAGGGCTTCAACGGTACCTGCTTCCGCGGCCATGCGGTACGCCGCCCGCATGACGTGCCACGTCACAGGACCTGCGAGGCGCCCCGTCCTCGCTGGTCACCTGCGATATTAACCTCTTCTTGGCCTGCGCCCCGCCTTCCGGGTGAGTCTCGTCCCACCGGAAGGCGGGTGATGCGCCACGGCCGGGCCCGGGCCCGGCTAGTTCTCGGCGGCCCGTCGGGCGTCCGACATGCGCTGCTCCGCGATCCGGTCGGCCGCGACGGCCGGCGGAACACCCTCGTCATTTGCACGTGCGAATATTGCCAGCGTGGTGTCGAAGATCCCGGCGGCCTTCGCCTTGCACCGGTCGAAGTCGAATCCGTGCAGCTCGTCGGCGACCTGGATGACGCCGCCGGAGTTCACCACGTAGTCCGGGGCGTACAGGATCCCGCGGTCCGCCAGGTCCTTCTCGACGCCGGGGTGGGCGAGCTGGTTGTTGGCCGCGCCGCACACCACGGCGGCGGTGAGCACGGGCACGGTGGCGTCGTCCAGCGCCCCGCCGAGCGCGCACGGCGCGTACACGTCCAGACCCTCGGTCCGGATCAGCGCGGCCGTGTCCGCGACGGCGGTCACTTCGGGATGGCGCTCCAGGACGCGACGTACGGAATCGGCCCGCACGTCCGTGATCACGACCTCCGCGCCGTCCTCCACGAGGTGGTTCACCAGGTGATGGCCCACCTTCCCGACGCCCGCGACGCCCACCCGGCGCCCGCGCAGCTCCGGGGTGCCCCACAGGTGCTGGGCGCTGGCGCGCATCCCTTGGAAGACGCCGTACGCGGTGAGCACGGAGGAGTCGCCGGCGCCGCCGTTCTCCGGGGAGCGGCCGGTGGCCCAGCGGGTGGCGCGGGCGACCACGTCCATGTCGGCGACGTACGTGCCGACGTCGCAGGCGGTGACGTAGCGCCCGCCGAGCGAGTCCACGAACCGCCCGTAGGCGAGCAGCAGCTCCTCGGACTTCGACGTCTGCGGGTCACCGATGATGACCGCCTTGCCACCGCCGTGGTCGAGGCCGGCCATGGCGTTCTTGTACGACATGCCCCGCGAGAGGTTCAGCGCGTCGGTGACGGCTTCCTCCTCCGAGGCGTACGGGTGGAAGCGGGTGCCGCCGAGGGCCGGGCCGAGGGCGGTCGAGTGGATGGCGATCACGGCCTTGAGGCCGGACGCGCGGTCCTGGCAGAGCACTACCTGCTCGTGGCCGCCCTGGTCCGATCGGAAGAGGGTGTGCAGCACATGAGCGGAGGAGCCGGTCAAGTCGGTCACTGTGGTGACTCCCGAGTACGAATGCGGCGGTGGACTTCCCGGGGGTGGGGGGAAGTCCCCCAGTGTGGGACGAGCGTAAGTCCTCGTCGGGCGAAGATCAGGCCCAGTGCCCAGGATCACCCGGCTGAGGGGTGCGCGGGGGCCGCCGCGTGGAAGGATTCCGGGTATGCCTGCGGTGTCCTCGATGATCGTTCCCTATGCGACCTACCTGCGGGTCTACGAGCCCCTGGCGGCCTTCCCGGAGCCGGAGCGGGCCCACTGGGCGCGCTACGCGGCCCGTGGCGGGACCCTGACCGCGCAGGACGAACTGCGCCGCTCCCTCGCGGACTTGCTGCCCACCCCGCCCGTCCCCGTGCCCGTGCACGAGAGCGGGGACGCCTTCGTCGTCGAGGTGGACGGCGTGGTGTGCGTCTGCCCCTGGCGCACCCGGCTGCGCGGCTGGCTGGCCCTGGAGGAGCTGGTGACGCAGCTGCCCGCGCCGCTGCTGGACGCGGTGCTGCCGCCGGTGGTCCGCGGGCAGGCCGCGGCGGACTGGGAGCGCTGGCGGATGCGGAACCCGGACGCCCGCCCGTGGATCAGGACGGCGGTCTGGCAGGTGCCGGTGCGCTGGTTCACGCTCTTCGCGGACGAGGAACGGGAGTACGAGCCGGCCGGCGGCGCCTCGGGCGAGCCCGTGCTGCGGTACCGCACGCCGATGGTGCAGGCGCGGCGGCGGATCGCCCGGGCGCTGAAGGCGCTGCGGGACTCCGAAGACGCGGGCCCGCTGACGTCGGGCCTGGTGGACGTGGGGAAGTGGCTGGAGGAGTTCCATCCGCGCTCGCTGGTGGAGTTGGACTACGGCGGCCTGGTGCACGCGGTGAGCGAGGCGCAGCTCGCCGACGACCACTCGGCGGCGGACGTGGCGGCGGGCATCGCGGCCCTGAGCTCCGGCGACGACGAGGGCGCGAGCGAGGCGTACGCCCGGCTCGTGGATCGCTGGCGGGCGGTCAAGGGACTCCAGTTCGCGAACTGAGCGATTTTGTGGATGATTGAAGCCTTTCCGAGACAGGCCCTAAGTCCCGATCCGGGCTTTTGCGCCAAGCGTGACGGAGTGCACTATCTGGGCCCTTGCGCCCAACGCCTACCCTCGTGTCAAAATAGGACAAGGAGTCCGGGGAGGGTTCCTTCCGCCCAAGTAAGGGCGGAACGCTCGGCATTGTGCTCTATGGGGGGTCTGGTGGCTCCTGGTCGCTCTGTGACTGATCGTCACTGTGGCGTGACTGTCCGCTATGGCATGGTCCATCGGGCTTCCGCCGCTGATGAACACCTCGGAGGGCAATTCCAACGGTTTGGCCGACGTGGCTGGACAGATGGTGTAGTTGTAGTGCCGAGGACAAGCCGTTCGTCCTATAACCGACTCGACCCGCATCCGCCATTTCGGGCAACGCGGGTCAAGGTGCAGAATTTAGAGGAATGAACCGAGAAGGTTCGGTTCTCCCGAGGAGGCCGCTCATGACCGCTCGCACCCCTGATGCTGAGCCGCTGTTGACCCCGGCTGAGGTCGCCACGATGTTCCGCGTGGACCCGAAGACGGTGACCCGCTGGGCCAAGGCAGGCAAGCTCACGTCCATCCGCACGCTCGGTGGACATCGCCGGTACCGCGAAGCAGAGGTACGCGCCCTGCTGGCGGGCATTCCGCAGCAGCGCAGCGAGGCGTAAGTCTCGTGCCGGTGGGTTGGACCTCGGTCCGTTCCTGCCGGATCCGGGCGATTCCGGGACCCCCATCCTGGTGCAGCCCACCCCATAGCTCCACTTGACGCAAGACCCGCCCCAACGGGTCGCGAGTCATCCATCGCGCTGGACTCCGCCGGGTCCAGCGCGATTCTTTTTGTGCGGTCGGGGAGGCGTGCGGAAGGGGGCGCCAGGGGGAGTGCAATTGCACATATTAAATTGGTCGCTCGTAAGCGGGGGCTAAAAACCCGGGTTATCAAAACCTATACGGTGACACCCGTCACATGCTGCAACCCTTGCCAACGTCCAGCGTGTCACTTCGCGAACGGGATGGAATCGGCCCGAAGTCACTCAGTGCCGGGACCTTCGTCCCGCGTCGCGCGCGGCGGCGGTGGAGGTTGTTCCGGGGGCTCCGGCCGCCCTGGCTGCTCCGGGGGCTCGGCGGACTCGCAGGCGAGGCGCTGGAGGTGCCGACAGGCCGGACAGCGGCCCGTCAGATGCCGGTAGCCCCGAGCGCGCGCTGCGGCGGCGAGGTGCGCGCGCAGCAGTGCCTTGACCTTGCGTGCTGGTGCCGTGGTACTCGCCGCCATCCCGACCACCTCACGTAGATGGGTACCGTTCGCCCGCGCCCGCGTCAACGCCCCGTGCGCGCACGCGGCTTCTTGACTGCGCCGGCCCCCTGTGGGTGCGTTGCCCCCTGCGCCCCGTCCACGCGGCCCCTCGTGCCCCTGGGCACCATCGACGAGCCCACCACCGGGCCGCGGAGGCCAAACTGCCGGCAGGGCTACGGCGGTGGTGTCCGGTCGCTCAGGCAGGCCCTAGGCGCCCCGCCAAGGGGGGAGTGGCGCGTCGCGGAGGAGCGACCACGGCGTCAGCCGACGACGAAGGGCCCGCCGCCTCAAAGAGGTGCGGGCCCTTCATTAACTACACGCGGTCCTGACGGGATTTGAACCCGCGGCCTCCACCTTGACAGGGTGGCGAGCACTCCAAACTGCTCCACAGGACCAGGTTTCGCAGCTCCGATTCCTTCGCTGGGCTGCGAGAAGAGACTCTACAGCAGCACCCGCCCAGTGGTCGAACTCGCCCAGCGTGACCGCGTGGTCACGGCGCTGCCGCGTCGATCGCCTTCACGATCCGCTTGTCCGAGACGGGGTACGCCGTCCCCAGCGCGTGCGCGAAGTAGCTGACCCGCAGCTCCTCGATCATCCAGCGGATGTCGCGCACGGCCTGCGGCACCGGCCGCCCCTGCGGCAGTTGCTCCAGCAGCCAGGCGTACTCGTCTTGCATCTCGTGGACCTTCTGCATCCGCGTGGTGTCCCGCTGCACCCCCGACGGCATCTGTTGGAGGCGGCGGTCCACGGCGACGAGGTAGCGCATCAGGTCGGGCAGCCGGCGCAGACCGGTCAGGGTGACGAAGCCGGGCGGCACGAGCGCGTCGACCTGGCGGCGGACGTCCTGGACGTTCGCGAGGAGCGCCGGGCTGGTGGTGGCCTTGAGGCGGCGTTCGCACGCCTGCCAGGCCGCCAGGACCTGCTGCACCTGCGCGACCGTGCGGACCGTGGTGTCGACGAGGTCGGCGCGTACGGAGTCGTACAGCTTGCGGTAGGACTCCTCGTCCCACGCCGGCCCGCCGTGGTCCGCGATCAACCGGTCCGCCGCCGCCGTCGCGCAGTCGTCGAAGAGGGCCTGGATGGAGCCGTGCGGATTGCTGGAGAGGGCCAGCTTCTGCTGGTTGGTGAGCTTGTCGGAGGCGAACTTCGCCGGGTTCACCGGGATGTTGCGCAGGATGAGGCGGCGCGTGCCCTGCCACATCGCGGTGCGCTGCTCCGCCTCCGTGTCGAAGAGGCGTACGGAGACGGTGTCCTTGCCCGTGCCGCCCGTCGCGTCGTCGACCAGCGCCGGGTACGCCTTCACCGGCTGGCCCGCCCGACGGGTCTCGAAGACCTTGCTCAGGGAGCCCATGGACCAGTCCGTGAGGCCCGTGCGCTCGATCGACTCGCCCGAGGGACCCGCGGTCGCCGCCGCGGCCTGGGAGAGCGCCTGGCGGGCCTTGGGGCGCAGTTGGACCCGCAGGGTCTCCAGGTCCTTCGCCTCGGCGAGCTTGCGGCGCCGCTCGTCGACGATCCGGAAGGTGATCTTCAGGTGGTCCGGGACCTTCGACAGGTCGAAGTCGTCCGGGTGCACCGGCACCCCGACCATCCGGTGCAGTTCGCGCGCCAGCGTCACCGTCAGCGGCTCCTGGAGCGGTACGGCCCGGTCCAGGAACGCCCTCGCGAAGTCCGGCGCGGGCACGTAGTGCCGGCGCACCGGCTTCGGCAGGGCGCGGATCAGCTCGGTGACGACCTCCCCGCGCAGGCCCGGGATCTGCCAGTCGAAGCCCTCGTCCGTGACCTGGTTCAGCACCTGGAGCGGTACGTGCACGGTGACGCCGTCGGCGTCCGCGCCCGGCTCGAACTGGTACGTCACCCGGAACTTCAGCCGGCCCTGTCGCCAGGAGTCCGGATAGTCGTCCTTGGTGACCGCGCCCGCCTTCTCGTTGATGAGCATCTCGCGCTCGAAGTCGAGCAGTTCGGGCTCGTCCCGGCGCTTGTGCTTCCACCAGGAGTCGAAGTGCGCCCCGGAGACGACGTGCGCGGGCACCCGCTGGTCGTAGAAGTCGAAGAGGGTCTCGTCGTCCACCAGGATGTCGCGGCGGCGGGCCCGGTGCTCCAGCTCCTCGACCTCGGTGAGCAGCTTGCGGTTGGCCGCGAAGAACTTGTGGTGGGTGCGCCAGTCCCCCTCGACGAGGGCGTTGCGGATGAAGAGGTCCCGGGAGGTCTCGGGGTCGATCCGGCCGTAGTTCACCTTGCGCTGGGCGACGATCGGCACGCCGTACAGCGTGACCTTCTCGTACGCCATCACCGCCGCCTGGTCCTTCTCCCAGTGCGGCTCGCTGTAGGTGCGCTTGAGCAGGTGCTGGGCGAGCGGCTCGATCCACTCGGGCTCGACCTTGGCGTTCACCCGCGCCCACAGGCGGCTGGTCTCCACCAGCTCCGCGGACATCACCAGCCGCGGGGGCTTCTTGAAGAGCGCGGAGCCGGGGAAGACGGCGAACTTGGCGCCGCGCGCGCCCAGGTACTCGTTCTTGGCGTCCGTGTCCTTGAGGCCCACGTGCGACAGCAGACCGGCCAGCAGCGAGACGTGCACGCTGGCCTCCGGGCCGTCCTCCTCGTTGACGTGGATGCCCATCGAGCGGGCGACCTGGCGGAGCTGTGCGTAGATGTCCTGCCACTCGCGGATGCGCAGGAAGTTCAGGTACTCCTGCTTGCACATCCGGCGGAAGCTGGAGGAGCCGCGCTCCTTCTGCTGTTCGCGGACGTACCGCCACAGGTTCAGGAAGGCGAGGAAGTCGGACGTCTCGTCCTTGAAGCGGGCGTGCTGCTGGTCCGCCTGCGTCTGCTTGTCCGCGGGGCGCTCGCGCGGGTCCTGGATGGAGAGCGCGGCGGCGATCACCATCACCTCGCGCACGCAGCCGTTCTTGTCCGCCTCGACGACCATCCGGGCCAGCCGCGGGTCCACCGGGAGCTGGGAGAGCTGCCGGCCGAGCTGCGTGAGCTTCTTTTTGGGGTCTTTCTGTGCCGGGTCGAAGGCGCCGAGCTCCTGGAGCAGCTGTACGCCGTCGCGGATGTTGCGGTGGTCCGGCGGGTCGATGAAGGGGAACTTCTCGATGTCGCCGAGCCCGGCCGCCGTCATCTGGAGGATGACCGACGCCAGGTTCGTCCGCAGGATCTCGGCGTCCGTGAACTCGGGGCGGGCCTCGAAGTCGTCCTCGGAGTACAGCCGGATGCAGATGCCGTCGGAGGTACGGCCGCAGCGGCCCTTGCGCTGGTTGGCGCTGGCCTGGCTGATCCGCTCGATGGGCAGGCGCTGGACCTTGGTGCGGTGGCTGTAGCGGGAGATCCGGGCGGTGCCCGGGTCGATCACGTACTTGATGCCGGGGACGGTCAGCGAGGTCTCGGCGACGTTCGTCGCCAGAACGATCCTGCGGCCGGTGTGCGGCTGGAAGACCCGGTGCTGCTCGGCGTGCGAGAGCCGGGCGTACAGCGGCAGCACTTCGGTGAATCTGTATTGCTTCTTGTTCAGCGCGTCCGCGGTGTCGCGGATCTCGCGCTCGCCGGAGAGGAAGACGAGGATGTCCCCCTTGCCCTGGCCCTGGAGCTCCTCGACCGCGTCGCAGATCGCGGTGATCTGGTCGCGGTCGCTGTCGGACGAGTCCTCCTCCAGCAGCGGTCTGTAGCGCACTTCGACCGGATACGTACGGCCGCTGACCTCGACGATCGGGGCGTCGCCGAAGTGCCGGGAGAAGCGCTCCGGGTCGATCGTCGCGGAGGTGATGACCACCTTCAGGTCCGGCCGCTTCGGCAGCAGCTGCGCCAGGTAGCCCAGCAGGAAGTCGATGTTCAGCGACCGCTCGTGCGCCTCGTCGATGATGATCGTGTCGTAGCCGCGCAGCTCGCGGTCGGTCTGGACCTCGGCGAGCAGGATGCCGTCCGTCATCAGCTTGACGAACGTCGCGTCCTGGTCGACCTGGTCGGTGAAGCGGACCTTCCAGCCGACGGCCTCGCCGAGCGGGGTGCGCAGCTCGTCGGCGACGCGCTCGGCGACCGTGCGGGCCGCGATCCGCCGCGGTTGGGTGTGCCCGATCATGCCGCGCACGCCGCGCCCGAGCTCCAGACAGATCTTGGGGATCTGCGTCGTCTTGCCGGAGCCGGTCTCGCCGGCGACGATCACGACCTGGTGGTCCCGTATCGCCGCCAGGATCTCGTCCTTCTTCTGGCTGACCGGGAGCTGCTCCGGGTACGTGACGGCGGGCACGCGGGCGGCCCGGGCGCCGGTGCGGGCCGCGGCCTTCTCCGCCTCGACGGCGATCTCGTCCAGCACGGCCTGCCGCGCCTCGGGCTTGCGGATGCGGCGGGCGCCTTCGAGACGCCGGCCCAGCCGGTGGGCGTCGCGCAGCGAGGCCCCGGCCAGCAGCGTCTGGAGGTCGGCGAAGGAAGAAGTAGACATACGGTCTTAAGCATCGCACCCCCGGGAAACCGAGGGCGAGCGCATTTCGCCCGCAGACCGGTAGTGCAGTATGGAGCGGATCATCGACGCGTTCCGATGCCCGTGCTCCCGTGCCCGTGCACCGGTGTTCGCGTGACGACGCCCGAAGTCCGTAGCTCGTAGTCCATGCCCGTCCTTCCGCTCGAAGGGACCGCGCGCCCATGCCGCCGCCGTTCAGCCGTGACCGCAGTCGGTCCCGTCTGTCGGCGGCGTCCGCGTTCGCGCTGCTGGGGCTGGTCGTGGCGGCGCTGCTGGCCTTCTGCCCGCCGCCCGCACCGCCCGCGCACGCGGCCGGCGACCACGGCGTCGTCGGCGGGGCGGTGCTGACCGCCCTCGACCAGGCGCCGGGCTGCGGCAAGGGCTCCCCGGACGGCGACCGGGGCGCACAGCCCGCGGCGCCGCCGCGCGGGGCCGTCGCGTACGAGCCGCCGCCGGCGCCGTACGTCACCCACTGCGCGACCTGGGACCAGGGCCGGAGCCAGGTGGTGCCCGGGGTGCTGCCGGACGGCCGTCCGCCGCCGCCCGCGCCCCCCTCTCCGGAGGAACTGTCGATCGTGCGCGTGTAGGCCGGGAAGTCATGCCGGTGAACGACCGCTTTGTCGGGTTCGTAGGTATTTCCTCCTAGCGATCCCTGTGGTCCCGGCCCCTCCCGTCTGCCCCCTTTCGCACCCATCGACGTCCCTCTCGTCGTCACAGGACTCAGGAGCACCCACCCATGTCTTCGCCCAAGCGCAATCGGAAGCCGCTGGTCATCGGCGCGGGCGTGGCCGTCGCCGCGCTGCTGCTCGGCCTCGCCTCGTACACCGCCACCCGCCCCGATGACGCCGCCTCCGCCCCCAAGGCGTCCGGCGCGAACTCCACCTCGGGCCCGGCCGCCGACGTCACCGTGGACCCGCAGTCCGGGGCCTACCCCGAGCTGGAGAAGCTGGCCCGCCGCGACGCCAAGGACGGGCTCGCCATCGGCCGGGCGGACGCGCCCGTCGTGATGGTCGAGTACGCCGACTTCCAGTGCGGCTTCTGCGGGAAGTTCGCCCGGGACACCGAGCCGGAGCTGATCAAGAAGTACGTCGACGCGGGCACCCTGCGCATCGAGTGGCGCAACTTCCCGATCTTCGGCGAGCCCTCCGAGAACGCGGCGCGCGGCGCCTGGGCGGCGGCCCAGCAGGGCAAGTTCTGGCAGTTCCACTCCGCCGGGTACGCCAAGGGCGCCAAGGAGAAGGGCTTCTCCGTCGACCGGGTGAAGACGCTGGCGGAGGAGGCCGGCGTGCCCGACCTGGAGCGGTTCGCCGCGGACATGGAGAGCGAGGCCGCGAAGGCGTCCGTCAAGCGGGACCAGGACGAGGCGTACGGCCTGGGCGCGACCTCCACGCCGTCCTTCCTGATCAACGGCCGGCCGATCGCCGGCGCCCAGCCGAAGGAGACCTTCACCGACGCCATCGACGCGGCCCTGAAGGCGGCCGGCGGCAAGAAGCCCCAGGGTGCCGGTGCGGACGTCGGGGACGCGAAGGAGTCGGTCGGACGATGACGGAGATCGGCTACCTGGCCGCCTTCCTCGGCGGCCTCCTCGCCCTGATCAGCCCCTGTAGCGCCCTGCTGCTGCCGGCCTTCTTCGCGTACTCGCTGGACTCGACCGGCCGACTGCTGGCCCGTACCGGGATCTTCTACGCGGGACTCGCGACCACCCTCGTCCCCCTCGGCGTCGCCGGCTCGTACGCCAGCCGCTTCTTCTACGGCAACCGGGACCTGCTGGTGTCCGTCGGCGGCTGGCTGATCATCGCCCTCGGCGTGGCCCAGATCCTGGGGCTCGGCTTCGCGTCCCGTCGCCTTTCGGCCATTTCCGGCCGCATCCGGCCCACCACGGCCGCCCCCGTCTACGCCCTCGGCCTGGTCTACGGCTTCGCCGGCTTCTGCGCCGGGCCGATCCTCGGCAGCGTCCTGACGGTCTCGGCGTTCAGCGGCAGCCCGGTCTACGGAGGGCTGTTGCTCGCCGTGTACGCGCTGGGCATGGCGGTCCCGCTGTTCTTCCTGGCGCTGCTGTGGGACCGCTTCGACCTCGGCAAGCGGCGCTGGCTGCGGGGCCGCGGCCTGGCCGTCGGCCGCTTCCAACTGCACACCACGTCGCTGCTGTCCGGCCTCTTCTTCGTGCTGCTCGGCAGCCTCTTCCTTGTCTTCGACGGCGCCACGGCCCTGCCCGGGCTGGTCTCCGTCGACAACTCCTTCGCCGCGGAGCAGTGGGCGAGCG
Source organism: Streptomyces sp. NPDC048057 (assembly GCF_040653095.1). Classification (NCBI taxonomy): domain Bacteria; kingdom Bacillati; phylum Actinomycetota; class Actinomycetes; order Kitasatosporales; family Streptomycetaceae; genus Streptomyces; species Streptomyces sp. NPDC048057. Next base: position 62,209 of record NZ_JBEZNF010000004.1, on the reverse strand, counting down.
AAGTGGGCGCGGCGGTGCCCGACTGGGCACTGCTGGTGGGGGTGGTGGCCGTGGTGGCGGTGGCGCTCGCGATCCGCGGCTGGCGCCGCAGCTCCCGTACGGCCGCTCCCGCCGCCGGCGACAAGACCTGAGGAACGACGAAGGCCCCGTCCAGGGGACGGGGCCTTCGGGTGGTGGCTGGGGCCGGGATCGAACCGGCGACCTATCGCTTTTCAGGCGATCGCTCGTACCAACTGAGCTACCCAGCCACGCAGTTCGCCGAGGCGATCTGCAAGCGGTCCTGACGGGATTTGAACCCGCGGCCTCCACCTTGACAGGGTGGCGAGCACTCCAAACTGCTCCACAGGACCATATGTCGCAACGCTGTGCGAGAACCAGTCTCGCACAGGCGTAGCGTGCCCCCAACGGGATTCGAACCCGTGCTACCGCCTTGAAAGGGCGGCGTCCTGGGCCACTAGACGATGAGGGCTAAGGGCCCACCTGGGCGCTTTGTCAGCGCGTCGGGGACGTGAGAAGCATATGGGATGGCGGGAGGTATCGCCAAAACGGTTTACGGATCGGGGGAACGGGGGGTCGCGGCCGGGGGCCCGGAGGGCGGGGGCGCAGGCGGCGAGGGCGCGGGCGAGGGGCGTGCGCCCGGCTGGTTCTCTGCGGGCAGGTGCCGGCTGACCTCGGCCGTCGTCAGCCCGAGTCCGCCCAGCGTGATCTCGTCCCACGCCTGGAGCCGTTTGGTCGTACGGTCCAGGTAGAGCACCGACGCACGGACCTTCTCCGGCTTGTCGTTCTGCACCGCCCGCAGCCCGCCGCCGCCCGTGGAGCCCTCGATCTTCAGCCGGGTGCCCTGCTTCAGCACCTCGACCTCGCGCCGGTGGACGTGCCCGGCGAGCACCAGCGGGACCGTGCCGTCCGTCTCGCGGGCGGCGACCGGATTGTGGGCCACGGCGACGTCCACCGGGGTGCCGGCGCGGGCCTGGTCGCGGAGGGCGGAGGCCAGCCGGATGCCCGCCATCCGCTCGGCCGGGTCGCCCTCGGCGACCACGGAGCGGTCGGGGGTGAACTGCGGGTCACCGGTGCCGGCGATGCGCAGCCCGCCGACGGTCACCGCCCGGCCCTCGTCCAGGACGTGCGCGTTCTCCATCCGGTCCAGGTACGCCTGGGTGGCGCGGGAGTCGTGGTTGCCGCGCACCCACACGTAGGGCGCGTCCAGGTCGCGGATCGGGTCGAGGAAGGCGTTCTCGGCGCCGGAGCCGTGGTCCATGGTGTCGCCCGAGTCGATGATCACGTCGATCCGGTACTGCTCCACCAGCGAGGCGACGATGTGCCAGGCGGCCGGGTTGAGGTGGATGTCGGAGACGTGCAGCACCCGGATGCTGCCGGGGTCGGGGCGGTACGCGGGCAGGCTCGACGTCGCGTCGTACAGCTTGGTGACGTTGGTGACCAGGCGGGCCAACTCCTGCTGGTAGACGTCGAACTCCGTGACGATCGAGCGGGCGTTGCCGACCAGTGACGGCGCGCTGGTGAGCAGCCCGGAGAACTTCGGCTCCAGGACGGACTTCGGGTTCCAGGTGGCGAACGCGGTGACCGCGGACGCGGCGAGCAGCGCGAGCGCGAGGCCGCCGGCCGCCAGCGCGCGGCGCGGGCGGCGGTAGACGACCAGGCCGAGGGCGGTGGCGCCGACGACGACCGCGACGCAGGAGCGCACGGCCAGTTCGGTGGTGCCGCCGACGACGTCCCGGGCGACTTCGTCGCCGAGCCGGTTGAAGCGCTCCGGCTGCTCGACGAGGGCGGTGGAGCGGGCCGGGTCGAGCCTCTCGACGTCCACGTCGAGGCGGAGCGGCGCGGTGTGCGAGGCGAGGTCGAGCGAGCCGAGCGGGGAGACGTCGATCCGGGTGCCGCCGCTCAGGTCGGGGCGGAGCGCCATGCTGGTCTCCATCGGCCCGACCGAGGTCTGGACGCTGCCGACGACGAGCAGGCCGAGCCAGCCGCCGAGCACGACGACGGCGGCGAGGCCGAGGGCCCGCAGCCAGGGATGGCCGGGAGGCTCCCGCAGCGTCCGCTCCGGCCCGCGGAGCGTGCGACGGCGGGCCCGCAGCCACAGCGCACGCGGTGACGGGGCACGCAGCCACGGGGCACGCAGCCAAGGACCGCGGGCCCGGGACGTGGCGGGCCGCGGCCGGCGGGCGCGGGCTGAGCGTGCCATTGGGCCCGTATGCCCGCGGTCGGTGATCGGTATGCCGTACGGGCGTGGCGAGAGGGCGCCAAGGGCGCGGGTGGCGTCCAGGGCGGCGTACGTGACAATGGCCAGGTGCTGGAGATGACGCGCGAGGAGTTCGAGGAACTGGTCGCCGAGGCGCTGGACCGGATCCCGCCCGAGCTGACGAGGCTGATGGACAACGTCGCGGTCTTCGTGGAGGACGAGCCGTCCCCCGACGACCCCGAGCTCCTCGGGCTGTACGAGGGCACCCCGCTCACCGAGCGCGGCGAGTGGTACGCGGGCGTGCTGCCGGACCGGATCACGATCTACCGCGGGCCGACGCTGCGGATGTGCGAGAGCCGCGAGGACGTCATCGCCGAGACGGAGATCACGGTGGTGCACGAGATCGCGCACCACTTCGGCATCGACGACGAGCGCCTGCACGCGCTGGGGTACGGGTGAGCCAGCCGGCTGAGCCCCCGGAGCCCCTTCCGCACGGGCCCGCGGGCGAGGCGATCGACCCCGACGTCGATCTGCACGTGCCCGCGCAGCGGGCGGAGACGGCCGGCGTCCACCTGCTGCTCGTCCTCGCGGCCGTGTCGGCCGGCGGGGCGGCCGGAGCGGTCGCGCGGTACGCCGTGGGCCGCGTCTGGCCCGTCGACCACGCCGCGGCGGGCGCCGCGGCCTTCCCCTGGGGCACCTTCGGCATCAACGTGGCCGGCTCCGCGCTCATCGGCGTGCTGATGGTCCTGGTCAGCGAGGGCGGCCGGACGGCACACCCGATGGTGCGGCCGTTCCTGGGGGTCGGGGTGCTCGGCGGGTTCACCACGTTCTCCGCGTACGCGCTGGACTTCCGCGAACTGCTGGTGCACGGGCACGGCGGCGCCGCGTACGCCTACGCCGGCGGCACGGTCGCCGGCTGTCTCGGCGCGGTGTGGCTGGCCGCCGCGCTCACCCGGCGGGCGCTCCGGTGACCTGGCTGCTGGTCGTCGTCGGCGCGGCCGTCGGGGCGCCCCTGCGCTATCTGACGGACCGCGCGGTGCAGTCGCGGCACGCGTCGGTCTTCCCCTGGGGCACCCTCACGGTGAACGCCTGCGGCTGCCTGGTGCTGGGCCTGGTCGCCGGGGCGTCGGTGTCCAGCGGGACGTACGCCCTGCTCGGTACGGGCCTGTGCGGCGCGCTCACCACGTACTCGACCTTCTCGTACGAGACGCTGCGGCTGGCCGAGCGGGGATGGAGCGGGATCGCGGCGGCGAACGCGGCCGTGTCGGTGCTGGTGGGCATCGGGGTGCTGGCGCTCGGGGTGGAGCTGGCGCAGGCCCTGTCGCTCTGAGGCGGCGCGGGCCGGGCGCGCGTGCCGTCGGATGCGCGGGGCGTGCGACCCGGAGCGCCTTGCCGCGCGTGGGCGGACGGCGCGGTCGGACGTCCGATCGGCTGCGCGGTCGTGTACTCGTCAGGGAGTTGTGCGTGTCCCCCACGGGGCGCCGGGAGTTGGGCAGGTCGACCTGCACACGGGATCGGTCCTGTGCGCGGGCGTGAAACCGGTGTTCGGGCGCGGTGGTGCGCCCGGGCGCAGATCGTGCGCTCCTGTCCCCGTACCGCTCCGGAGGTGCCCCCGTGCGCCAGTTGCCCGCCCTCGGCCGTACGGCCGCTCACGACCGCACGGCTCCTCCCGACCGCCCTGGCCCGTCCGGCAGGTCCGGTCGCATGGCGGTCGCGCTCGCCGCGTCGCTGGCGATCGCGGCCACGGCGGGCTGCATGAGCGTCGGCGACGACGAGCGGGCCAAGCCCGTGCCCACCCCGTCGTCCGACCGGCCGCGCACGGAGGCGGACGTGGACGGCGGACGGGTGGACCCCCGCGCCCGGCGGGCCGCGGGCGGCGGACGGGTCGACTCCGGGAAGCCGGGCGACCGCGGGTCCGCACCGGACGCGTCGCCGGCGCCGAGCGGGACGGCCGACGCCTCGCCCCGGCCCACCCGGGAGCCGCACCGGCCGCAGCGCCCCGGGGAGCCCGAGGCGACCGGCGACGGGCGGCCCACCCCGTCCGCGCCGCCGGCGACGGAGCCGGTGGACCCGCCCGTCGAGCAGCCCTCCGTGCCGCCCGCCTCCCCGCAGCCGCCGGACCCGACCGAGCCGCCGTCGGCGTCGTCCGCGCCCGAGGTGCGCGCGGGGGCGTTGCAGATGTCGGGTGCGCAGGAGTACCTGGCGCAGGCGGACCCCGGTGACGTCGCCCCGTCGCCGCAGCGGGGGCCGGCGTGACGGGCGTGCGGCGGGAGGGCGGTGCGCCGGGGGCGGGCGGGTGCGCGGCCGGGCGCGCGCCGGGGTGCGTGTAATCGGGGTCACGCCCGAGCGGTTTGCCTCGGGCGGGGGAGGGTGCGTATGGTGGTAGATCGTTTGATCCCATTGCCCGGCGCCGTAGCAGAAGCGCGCCGTGTGGCGCGTACCTCCCTAGCCGTGGCTGACCGCATCGAGGCGGTCGAATTGTGACATCACGGAGTTTGGGCGCGTGCCGAGACTCCGGAAGGTTTCGCATTTCGCATGTCCACTTTCAGCACTGAGCACGCCGCCATGCCCGCCGAGGGCGCTGGCGAGACCGAGGGTCCCGTGACCCTGGAGACGATCGGGGCCGCTGAGGCTGCCGAGCCCGTTGAGGGCACGGAGACGGTCGAGGCCGTTCAGGTCGCGGAGGCCGTCGAGACCCCCGAGGTCGCCGACGTCGCGGTCTCCGACGAGTCCGACGCGGACGCCGACGAGGCTTCCGACGCCCCCGAGACCACCTTCGCCGACCTCGGCCTCCCCGAGGGCATCGTCCGCAAGCTGGCGCAGAACGGCGTCACCGTCCCGTTCCCGATCCAGGCCGCGACCATCCCGGACGCCCTGGCCGGCAAGGACATCCTGGGCCGTGGCCGCACCGGCTCCGGCAAGACCCTCTCCTTCGGCCTCCCGCTGCTGGCCTCGCTCGCCGACGGCCGCACGGAGAAGAAGAAGCCCCGCGGCGTCATCCTCACCCCCACCCGTGAGCTCGCGATGCAGGTCGCGGACGCCCTCCAGCCGTACGGCGACGTCCTCGGCCTGAAGATGAAGGTCGTCTGCGGCGGCACCTCGATGGGCAACCAGATCTACGCCCTGGAGCGCGGCGTCGACATCCTCGTCGCCACCCCGGGCCGACTGCGCGACGTCATCAACCGCGGCGCCTGCTCGCTGGACCAGGTGCAGGTCGCGATCCTCGACGAGGCCGACCAGATGTCCGACCTGGGCTTCCTGCCCGAGGTCACCGAGCTGCTCGACCAGGTGCCCGCCGGCGGTCAGCGGATGCTCTTCTCCGCGACGATGGAGAACGAGATCACCACGCTGGTCAAGCGCTACCTGAACGACCCGGTCAGCCACGAGGTCGACAGCGCCCAGGGCAACGTCACGACCATGACCCACCACGTCCTCGTCGTGAAGCCGAAGGACAAGGCCCCGGTCACGGCCGCGATCGCCGCCCGCAAGGGCCGCACCATCATCTTCGTCCGCACCCAGCTGGGCGCGGACCGGGTCGCCGAGCAGCTGCGTGAGTCGGGCGTGAAGTCGGACGCCCTGCACGGCGGCATGACGCAGGGCGCGCGCACCCGCACGCTGTCGGACTTCAAGGACGGTTACGTGAACGTCCTCGTCGCCACCGACGTCGCCGCCCGCGGCATCCACGTCGACGGCATCGACCTGGTCCTGAACGTGGACCCGGCCGGCGACCACAAGGACTACCTGCACCGCTCGGGCCGCACCGCCCGCGCGGGCCGCTCCGGCACCGTCGTCTCGCTGTCGCTGCCGCACCAGCGCCGCCAGATCTTCCGGCTGATGGAGGACGCGGGCGTGGAGGCGTCGCGGCACATCGTGGGCGGCGCGGGCGCGTTCGACCCCGAGGTCGCCGAGATCACCGGTGCCCGGTCGCTGACCGAGGTCCAGGCGGACTCCGCGAACAACGCGGCCAAGCAGGCCGAGCGCGAGGTCGCCGACCTCACCCGCCAGCTGGAGCGCGTCCAGCGGCGCGCCGGTGAGCTGCGCGAGGAGGCGGACCGCCTGGTGGCCCGTGCCGCGCGCGAGCGCGGTGAGGACCCGGAGGCCGCGGTCGCCGAGGTCGCCGAGGCCGCGGGTGCGGAGCTGGAGGCCGCTGTGGAGGCGGCGACGGCCGCGGAGCGCCGCGAGGAGCGCCGTGACGAGCGGGGCGGTCACGACCGCGACCGCCGTGACGACCGCGGCAACTTCGAGCGGCGGGGTCGCTCGTACGACCGTCGTGACGACCGCCGTGATGACCGTCGGGACGACCGTGGTGGTTTCCGTCGTGATGACCGTCGTGACGAGCGTTCGTTCGGTCGCGACCGTCGGGACGACCGTCCCTCCGGTGGCTTCCGCCGCGACGACCGTCGTGACGACCGCCGTGATGACCGTCGGGACGACCGTGGTGGTTTCCGTCGTGATGACCGTCGTGACGAGCGTTCGTTCGGCCGTGACCGTCGGGACGACCGTCCCTCCGGTGGCTTCCGCCGCGACGACCGTCCGTCCGGTGGCTTCCGCCGCGACGACCGCCCGAGCGGTCACCGCGGCAGCGACCGCCCGTTCAACCGCGACCGTCGCGACGACCGCCCCTCGGGCGGCGGTTACCGCTCCGGCTCGTCGGACCGCCCGTACGGCCGTCGCGACGACCACCGCAGCAGCAACTCCGCTCCGTACGGCCGCCGCGACGACAAGCCGCGCTGGAAGCGCAACGGCTGACGCCTGACGGCTGACGTCCGCGCCGCCGAACCCCCGCAGGGCCCGCACCTCCACCCGAGGCGCGGGCCCTGCGCCGTTCGCAACCCTGTACGATCTCGCCCGTCTGGGGCGGGAGTTGGATCCTGCAACGTCCACGAAGCGGCGCCCGTGCCGCTGCTCCCAGCCACACGGCACATGTCGCGGGTCCGCCGCCGCACGCGCGGTGGCGCCGTCGGCCGCCTCCGACGCGGTCGTACCGCCGCAGGCGCGCTACCTGCCGCGGGAGGACACCCTCCTGGAGGCGGACGCCACCGGCTACCTCCACAAACGGGAGGGCCACCGCCCCGGTGACCACCACGATCCCGCGGCCGACCGGACCCGAGCGGTCCCACGGCGGTTTCGCCGTCGTCGGTGACCGGCTCCTGATCAGCAGGGACGTCGAGAAGTCCCCGGGGCCGGGAGGCGAGAAGTACGTGCCGGGCGGCGGGCTGTACGCGATCCCGATCGGCGGCTCCCAGCAGCACCAACTGCTGCGCTACTCCGACACGAACCTCGCCACCGCGCCCGACGGCAGCGTGCTCGTGGTCGGCGGCAGCCGGGCGGGGACTGGGCCGTACGCCGCGTCACCGTCGGCGCGGACGGCAAGCCGCAGCTCACCAAGGTGCGCGACGTGCCCTTCGTCCCGGCCCAGCTCCAGGGGCTGGCGCTGGGCGGCGGCGTGCTGAGCTACGCGGTCCACTCGGACGCCGCACAGTTGCCCTCGCTCTACGACCACGACGTGTCCTTCGCCGGGGCGCCCGCGGTGGGCGAACGTCGGCTCCGCCACACCCAGCCGTCGAATTTCCACGGCGGGGTGCACGCCCTCGGTGACAGCCGTACGGGCTTCACCAGCAGCGTGGGCATGTACGTCCCGAACGCCGACAAGAGCCTGTCCGTCGTCAGGTTGCCGGTGGCCAGGAAGTGGTGCAGACCACGGGCCGCTACTCGATCGTCCGCTCCCGTGAGGGGTCGTGGCGGCAGCACGTCGGCGACGTCCGCATGAACTCCGACGACAACGTGCTGATGAACTGGGGCACCGTCGCGAGCCTCTGGGGCGGCCAGATCTGGAAGCCGGGGCACACGGTCGGCACCATCGCCCGTACGACTTCGCCCCCAAGCGCACCACGAGGGACTTCCACCTGGACTCGGGCTGCACCCCGGACCGGCTCCAGGCCGTGGGCCGCTGGGTGTACTGGAGTTGCGGCTCGGGCGCCGCGGCCAAGGCGGGAGTGTGGGACCACAAGGTCCGCAAGAGCATCCCCGTCCCGACGAACGGCTCGGCCCGCCTCGGCGACGGCTTCGTCGTGCGCGAGGCGGACGGCAAGCTGCTGCTGACCGACTTCCACCGGGGCGCGGGCGGCGCGGTGGCGACGCGCGACTTCGCCGCCGTGCCCGCGGGCGGGAAGTGGACGGTGGACAAGTTCGGCGGGGACGTCGCCTTCACCGACGCGGAGGGGGCGATCCGCATCCGCCCGGTGAACGTGCCCCGCTCCCCGATCACGATCGTCGAGGGCGTCGCCGACACCACCGACACCGGCGACGGCGCGTGGAACGCGCGCTGGCAGCTCAGCCGACCCCCGGCGTCCTGGACCGTCACCGTGAAGGACACGTCGGGCAAGACCGTACGGACCCTGACGTCCACCGCCCGCTCCGGCGCGCAGCTCGAAGCTGTCTGGGACGTCAAGGACTCCGCGGGCAGGAAGGCCCCGGCCGGTTCCTACACCTGGACCCTCACCGCGACCCCGCCCGACTCCCCGACCCCCGCCGTGCTGCGCACGGGCAAGGTCACCGTCTCGGCCGCTCGTTGACCTGTCCGCGGGGGCACGCCACCACCCGGCCCGCCCCGCGGTCCCGCCGCTGATCACGCGCCGATCGACACAGAGATCGGATACCCGATCGGTGCACGCGCCCGCTCCGGCTATGCTCAGGTGTGGCGTGGCCGCGGGCCGTTAGCTCAATTGGCAGAGCAGCGGACTTTTAATCCGTAGGTTGTGGGTTCGAGTCCCACACGGCCCACCGCAAGTGGCCAGGGGCGTATGCCTCGTGAGCTGCGGGGAAGTGCCCCACCCGGTTCCGACCGGGTGGGGCACTTCCGCGTTCGCGGCGGGTCCGCCTTGCTCAGAAAATCGAACACGTTATCTAATTCAAGCCATGAGCAGGCACCTCTTTCCCGCTGACCTCCTGGAGACCCAGATCGCTTGGTACGTCGTGTACGGGCAGCTCGCCGGTGCGTCCTCGGCGTACGGCGCGGCCGCCCATCGGCGGCGGCTGCTCCAGTTGTCGTCCCGGATCGCCGGGCATCCGTACTGGCTGAGTCCGGCCGGGACGCCGGCGGCGCGGGTGGCGTTGAAGGAGGCGGCGCGGGAGCTCGCGGGCGTGGGCGGCGGTGCCGGCGGGGCCTGGCGTGGAAGCCCCCGCTGACGGGCGTCAGCGGGGGCTTGTGTGGGGCGGGTCAGCAGCTGGTCGAACAGGAGCAGCAGTTGGCCCGGACGCGGACGTCGTCGATGACCGGGCCCCACGCGCCGGACATGGTGCTGGCGAAGGCCAGTGTGGAGGTGGTTCCGGTGGCCACGAAGGTGAACTGACGGTTCACGTAGCCCATGTTGGTGGCGCTCTTGCCGGTGGTGTCGAAGGAGAAGTCCTGGAAGTTCTGGCCGTCGACGAGGGCGCGGCCCGTCTTCAGGATCGACAGGTGGGCGGGGGAGATGTTGCCGGCCAGAGCGTACGAGACGGTGTACGTCGTGCCGGGCACGGTCGTGAAGGTCTGGGAGACCGTCCCGGCCGAGGTGCCGTTCAGGTCGACGGACTGGTCGCCCTCGGCGGCGCCCCAGTACCCCTTGCCGATCAGGTCGACCGTGCCGCCGGTGACCTGCCAGGGGCCCAGGGGCTGGCCCGCGGAGTACGTCGTGAACGCGTTGGCGGGCGCCGTGGGGTACTCGAAGCTGCCGTCGTCGAAACGGCTGACGGCCGCCGCGTGCGCCGGGGTCGTCAGGGCCGCGCCGACGCCGGCGAGCAGGGCGGCCGAGGCGACGGCGGCGGTGCAAGCGCGCAGGAGTTTCATGGGGGCCTCCGTGGTTCTCCGGGAATTCGTGCGGAGCCGGGCTGGCTCAGCGGGTTGAATTTCCCGTTAATCGGTCCGGAGGCCAAGCCTGATGTGGCGGCGCATGATGGTGTTGCCGAGGGGATCAGAGCCTCTGTGCGCCTGTTTAGTCGGCGCTCTGCCCCTGACTGCGCCGCCGTCATCGCTCCTGGTGGGGAGGGGTGCGGCGGCGAGTTCACTTGCGCATTTAATTATATGCGGAGTTGAGAAAACGATACTCCGCTCGGATGTGCGTAAGGAATGGCATGGGTATTCGGTTGAAGAATGCGGCCCCGCCGCGCGGGGGGATCGCGGCGGAGCCTGGACCGCTTCTTAAGGACCGGAAGCGGCCCTGACCGGCTGCTGCCCCGGGTGTGCGTCGGCATGCGCCCTGAAAGCGACTTGATCACGCCAATTCGCGGCGCAATTCCCTCCGTAGTACGTGCCGCGTAGTACGCGCTACGTAACATCGCGCCATGCGTACTCATGACGCCCAGACGCTTGTGCTCTCCGCCCTCGCCGACGGGCCCCTGCACGGCTACGCCATCAACGCGGCCATCGAGAAGCTCGCCGGAGACCGCCTCGGCGCCGGCAGCCTCTACGGGGCGCTCGCCCGTCTGGAGGCCAAGCGCTTCGTGGAAGCGCTGGAGGGGGAGGGGCGCCAGCGGCCCTTCCGGCTGACCGGGCGGGGGCGGCAGGAGTTGGCGCTCCAGGCGAAGTCCATGGCCCGGGTCAGCGAGCACGTCTTCGAGTCGATCCCGCCCGACGACGTCCACTACCTCGACCGGGTGGCCGCGTCCGACACCGGCCGCTCGTACAAGCGCGTGGTGCTGCACGCGCTGGGGGCGCGGCCGGGCCACACCGTGCTCGACCTCGGCTGCGGTCCCGGTACGGACCTCGGCACGCTCGCCGACGCGGTCGGTCCCGCGGGCGCGGTCGTCGGCGTCGACGCCAGCCGGGAGATGGTCGAGCGGGCACGGGGGCGTGCGGGCGAACGTACCGAAGGGGCTGAAGGGGCTGAGGCGTCTGGCGGGTCTGAAGGGGCGGCGGGCGTCCGGGTGTTGCTGGGCGACGTCCACCGGTTGCCGCTGGCGGACGCGAGCGTCGACCGGGCGCGTACGGACCGGGTGCTCCAACACGTGACGGACCCCGCGCAGGTGCTCGCGGAGGCGCGACGCGTCCTGCGGCCGGGCGGGCGGCTGGTGATGGCGGAGCCCGACTGGGACTCGCTGGTGGTCGACTACCCCGACCTCCACGTCGCCCGCGCGTACACGCGGCACATCACGGACCGGATCGTCCGCAACGGCGTCATCGGGCGGGAGCTGCCGCGGCTCGCGGAGGAGGCGGGGTTCGAGGTGCCGATGGTGGTGCCGGTGACGTCGGTCTTCCGCGACGTCGGCGCGGCGGACGTGGTGTTGGGGCTGGAGCGGAACACGCGGCGGGCGGTCGTCGCGGGGTACTTCGGGGAGGAAGAGGGGCGGGCGTGGCTCAGCGCGCTCGGGGGTGCGGGGCGGTTCTTCGCGGCGGTGACGCTGTACGTGGTGGTGGCGCAGTCCCCTGCGGTGGCGGTTTGAGCGGGGCGGCGCCGGTGTCCGCGGGCCGGTGGGTGGCTGCTCGCGCAGTTCCGCCCCCGGTGCCCGCGGGCACGGGGGATCCCCGCGCCCTTGGCGGCTCCCGCCCTGCGGGCGCGGGGACGACAGCGGCGTCGGGGCTACGAGGCCGGTTCGAAGGTGACGCGGGTGGACGGGCAGCCGGCGGCGAGTTGGTAGAGCCTGCGCTGTTCGTCCTCGTCGATGGACAGGGCCCAGCGGAGCTTGGTGGCGAGCCATTCGGAGGTGTAGCGGCACAGGGCGTCCGCGGACGGGGGGAGCCATTGCGCGGGATCCTGGTCCGCCTTGGAGCGGTTGGACTTGGCGGTGACGGCGACGAGGGAGGACGCCTGGCCCTGGTCGTTGGCGTACGCCTCGCGGCGCGCCGCGGTCCAGCCGTACGCGCCGGAGTCCCACGCCTCGGCGAGCGGGACCATGTGGTCGATGTCGAGTGCGGACGCCGAGTCCACCACGGTGTCGTCGTAGTACGACCACCAGGAGCCGCCGCTCAGGGCGCAGCGGGCGCCGACCGTGGGGGCTTCGACGGCCTCCGCGATGAGGACCTCGTTGCGGGTGTTGCAGCCGTCGGGCTTGAGGCCCGCGTTCCAGTGCTTGAACGCGTCGCGCGTGTAGCCGGTCCGGCTCTCGGTCGCGACGGGCAGCCGGCCCACGGCCACGGCGAGGGACAGGGTCTCGGCCACGCGCGCGGAGGGCGCGGCTGCGGAAGGCGCCGCGGCACGAGCCGACGCGGCTTCAGGCGCCGCAGCGGCCGGGGCCGTTGCCGCGACGAGGGGGAGAAGGGCGAGTGCGGTGGTCACGGTGACGCGTGTCAGGTTGATGATCACATCAATCTGACTACGCGGCCTTCGCCCTTCTGCGGTGCTATGAATCGACTTGCTGGGCCGGACGGGCGTACCCGTTCACCCTGGAAACGTTTCAGCGCCCCGGGTCACTCCTCCGCACCGCCCCCACCCCCGTGACCCGCCCCCCTCCGCGGGCGTTCTCCCGGCATGACCAAGACCAAGCGCATCCTCGCCGCCGTCGCCCTCGCCGCCGGCGCCTCCGCCCTCTCCGTCTCCGGTGCGAGCGCGACCGGGCACGTCGACGGGCAGACCGCCACCGACGCCACCTCCCTGAGCCAGCTCGACCAGCTCGGCGAGCTGAACCAGCTCAACCAGCTGATGGAGGTCCCGAACCAGCTCGCCCCGCTGCTCGACCCCGTCACCCAGCTCGTCGGCGCCGTCCAGTAAGACCGCCCGCAAGAACCTCACGAAAGAACCAGCCAGCACCGTCCCGTTAGAAACCGCAGGTCACAGCGGATACGGCACCCGCACGCCCGCCGCTCGGAAAAAAATCCCAGAAAGTTTCCCGGGCCGTGTAGAGAACCCGTCACCGGCTCCGACGTCTCTTGTGAGAGTTGCCCACCGGGGGCAGCCGAAGGGGAAGAACCCCCGCGTCACAAGGAGCGAACCATGAAGTACTTGGTGATGATCCAGGGCAACCAGGCCGCGCACGAGGCCATGACGGGCAAGGCGTCGCCCGGCTACCCCGCGTGGAGCGAGCAGGACATGCAGGCCATGTTCAGCCACATGGGCGCCCTCAACGACGACCTCGCCGAGAGCGGCGAGCTCCTCGACGGCAACGGACTCGCGGAGCCGGCCAAGACCCGTCACGTCCTGGCGGGCAAGGACGGCAAGCCCGTGATCACGGACGGTCCGTACGGCGAGACGAAGGAAGTCCTCGCGGGCTACTGGGTGCTCGACTGCGCAAGCCTGGAGCGGGTGACCGAGATCGCCGCCCGCGCCGCGGCCTGTCCCGTCCCTGAGGGCACCATCTGCTCGCCCCTCGTCATCCGGCCCATCATGGAGGCCCCGGAAGCCTGACCGCACTGCACTGCACTGCACTGCACTGCACCGCACCGCACGGCGCTGCACCGCACCGCCGGAAGCCACCCGGTCCGCCGCCCGGACGTCGCACGGCTGACCGCTGTCGGTGGCCTGTGATACGTACGACCACATGAGCAACACGCGTCGTACGCCCACGATCGAGGACCTGCTGCGCCATCACGCGCCGCAGGTCCTCGGTGCGTTGGTGCGCCGTTACGGGCACTTCGACCTGGCCGAGGACTCCGTCCAGGAAGCGTTGCTCGCCGCCGCCCAGCAGTGGCCCGCCACCGGCACTCCGGACAATCCGCGCGGCTGGCTGATCAAGGTCGCCTCCCGCCGGCTGACGGACCTGCTGCGCAGCGAGGAGGCCCGGCGCCGCCGGGAGGAGAGCGCCGCGCAGCTCGCCCCGCGCGACTCCTTCACCGCACCGGCGCCCGGCGACGACCGCGCCCCCAGCGAGGACGACACCCTCACCCTGCTCTTCCTGTGCTGCCACCCCGATCTGACGCCGGCCGCGCAGATCGCCCTGACGCTGCGCGCCGTCGGCGGACTGACCACCGCGGAGATCGCCCGTGCGCACCTGGTGCCCGAGGCGACGATGGCCCAGCGCATCAGCCGGGCGAAGCTGAAGGTGAAGGAGGCGCCGTTCCGGCCGCCCGGGCCCGCCGACCGGGACCAGCGGCTGGCCGCCGTGCTCCAGGTGCTGTACCTGATCTTCAACGAGGGGTACACGGCGACGTCGGGCGCCCGGCTGCACCGCTCCGACCTGGCGCACGAGGCGATCCGGCTGACCCGGCGCATACGGCTGCTGCTGCCCCGCGAGGGCGCGGTCACCGGGCTCCTCGCGCTGATGCTGCTCACCGAGGCCCGTGCCGCGGCCCGTACCGGGCCCGACGGCGAGATCGTCCCGCTCGACGAACAGGACCGCACGCTCTGGGACCGGGACGCCGTCGCCGAGGGCACCGAGCTGGTCGAGGAGGCGCTGGCACAGGGCCCGGCCGGGGTGTACCAGCTCCAGGCGGCCGTCGCCGCGCTCCACGACGAGGCGGCCAGCGCGGACGACACGGACTGGCCGCAGATCCTCGCGCTGTACAACCTGCTGGTGGAGATCGCGCCCGAGCCGATGGCGGAGCTGGGACGCGCGGTGGCGGTGGCGATGGTGCGCGGGCCCGAGGCCGGGCTCGCCGAGGTCGACCGGCTGGCGGACCGGCTCAGCGGACACCACCGGCTGGACGCGGTCCGCGCCCATCTGCTGGAGCGCTCGGGGGACGTGGCCGGCGCGCGCGAGGCGTACCGACGGGCGGCCGGGCTGACCCTCAGCGCACCCGAGGCGCGCTACCTCCGGATGCGCGCCGACCGGCTCGTCCCCTGACGCCCGCCTTGCCCGGGTTCTTTGCCGGTTGACCTTTACGCAACGTCAAGTTCTACCGTTCACGTCATGGAGTGGTCGATCCAAGAGGTCGCCCGACGCGCCGGCACGACGAGCCGCACCCTGCGGCACTACGGCGACATCGGGCTGCTGGAGCCGTGCCGGGTCGGTGCCAACGGCTACCGCTACTACGGCGCCGAGGAGCTGGTGCGCCTCCAGCGCATCCTGCTCCTGCGCGAGCTGGGGCTCGGGCTGCCCGCCATCGCCGAGGTGCTGGCGGGGCAGCGGGACACGGCCGCCGCGCTCCGCGCCCACCTCGGGCTGCTGGAGCTGGAGCGGAAGCGCATCGGGCGGCAGATCGCCTCGGTGCGAACCACCCTGCACAAGACCGAACGAGGGGAGGAACCGATGGCTGAGGACGTGCTCGACGGCTTCGACCACACGCAGTACGAGCAGGAGGTGACCGAACGCTGGGGCGCGGACGCCTGGGAGCGCAGCGACCGCACCTGGCGTTCGCTGAGTGAAGGGGAACGCCGGGACCACCAGCGCGCCCACGACGAGATCGCCCGGGACTACGGGCGGGCCCTCGGGGACGGGCACCCGGCCGACGGCGAGGTGGCGCAGGAGGTCACCCGGCGGATGTACGCCTGGCAGTCCCTGATGGGCGCCCCGTCGAAGGCGCACTTCGCCGGGCTCGGCGAGATGTACGTCGCCGATCCGCGCTTCGGGCGCCACTACGACCGGCACGGCGAGGGGACGGCGGTCTTCGTGCGGGACGCGATGGCGGCGTACGCGGAGCGGAACCTCACCGACTGAGACCCCCGTGATCATCGACTGAGCCCCAGGTGGTCGCGAGCACTGCTCCGGATGGCGTAGAGTTGTGTTCACCGACGCGGGGTGGAGCAGCTCGGTAGCTCGCTGGGCTCATAACCCAGAGGTCGCAGGTTCAAATCCTGTCCCCGCTACTGAAGGCCACGGCCCGGCACTCGATTCGAGTGCCGGGCCGTGGTCGTTCTCCCGTTCTCCCGCCCGCCCGGGCTCCACGGGCGTCCCCCGACCGGCCCAGCCGGCTCGCCGTCCGTGCCCGCCGCACCGAGGCTGAGGGGGGAGGAGAGCACCCGTGGCGGAGGAAGAGCAGCGGAACAACTTCGGTGCCCGGCGCTTCGCGCGGATGCTGCCGGCGCTGATGATCATCGTCGGGGTGGTCTACGACCTCTCGACCCCGGGGAAGTTCACGGCGGTGCCGATGTTCACCGCCGCCCCGCTGATCGCCGCCCCGTTCTTCTCCTGGGCCGTCACGCTGGCGACCGGCGCCTTCGCCGTGCTGACCGAGCTGGCCCTGGACGTCTACAACCACTCGCTCGGGCAGACCCAGGCGTACACCGAGCTGACCACCGTCTTCACCGTCTCGGTGCTCGCGCTCTTCATCAACCGGGTCGTCGCGCGCAGCAACGAGCGGCTGGCCTCCGCCCGGGTGATTGCCGAGACCGCGCAGCGCGCCGTGCTGCCCACCCCCGCCGAGGAGATCGGCGGGCTGCGGATCGCGGCCCGGTACGAGGCGGCGCTCGCGGACGCGTTCATCGGGGGCGACCTCTTCGCGGTGCAGGACACCCCGCACGGGGTGCGGCTGGTGGTCGGGGACGTACGGGGCAAGGGGCTCGGCGCGGTGGAGGCGGTGGCCGTGCTGATCGGCTCGTTCCGCGAGGCGGCCGAGCAGGAGAGCGCCCTGGAGGGGGTGGCGGAGCGGCTGGAGCGGGCGCTGACCCGGGAGGCGGGGCGGCGGGGCGAGGCCGACGTGGACGCCTTCGAGGGGTTCGCCACCGCGGTCATCGCGGAGATCCCGCACGGCCTCGGGGTCGTACGGCTGGTGAACCGCGGGCACCCGGAGCCGCTGCTGCTGCGCGGCGACGGAGGGTTGGGGCGGCTGGCGCCGGGGGAGCCGGCGCTGCCGATCGGAATGCAGTCGCTGGGGGAGTGGCCGGACCGGGTGGACGAGCACCCGATGCCGCCGGGGGCGACGCTGCTGCTCTACACGGACGGCCTGTCGGAGGCGCGGGACGCGTCCGGAGCCTTCTATGAGCCGGGCAGCCGGCTCGTCGGGCGCGCCTTCCCGGGCCCGGGGGAGCTGTTGGACGCGCTCATCGACGACGTCCGCCGGCACACCGGGGGCGGCTCCACGGACGACATGGCGCTGCTGGCGGTCACCCGGCCCGCCTAGGGCCTGATCCGTAGGAGAGACCCCAGCTCCCGCCGACGGTCCACGCAGCGTAGTCGAACGACTGCTCGGAGCACGCCATCTGACGTACTGTCAGGGCCATGGCAGGGTCGAGGTGCGGGTTAAACCTCGTTCGGGCCGCTCAAGTCGCCCGAATCCGGCCGCTTGTGTCCCGGTTGGTTCCGCGATCTTCGTTAACGATCATGGGGACCGGCTTGGAATCCGGTCCGGGTGTCTATTAACGTTCGATAACGCAGCGCGGTCGTCCCAGTCGCCGTCAGGGCGACGCCGTGCGCACGCGCCGAATCCCGCAAGGGAACCGGGGAACCACCTCTTGGGGTGAATCGGATGCTTCGCAGCCTGCGAAGCGTTCCGTAGGAGACCTTCCTGCTCCGAACCCGTCAGCTAACCCGGTAGGCGAGAAGGAAGGAAAGGAGTACGCCTCAGTGGCGTCCAACAGCCCTGCCCCGGAAGCTCCTGCCGGGTCCTCCAGGACCGGTGCCTTCAGCGAAAACGGGGCCGAGCGCTCGTACGGCGAGTGGAACCCCAGCGCGGACACGGTCGGCTCCTCGCGCGGTCGCCACCGCGTCCTGCGCCAGCAGCGCAGGGCCTTCGCCCGTAGCTCCACCGTCCTCGGCGTCGGTGTGATCGCCGCGGTCGGCGCGGGTGGCATCGCCACCGCCCAGAACAAGCCCCCGGTCGCCATCTCCCTCCCCGACGGTCTCGGGGGCGGCGACGGCAAGGACGATGACGGTAACGAGCCGTCCACCGAAGGCTCCAGCGAGCTGATGGCCATGGGCGCCACCGCCGAAGGCGGCGCCGGCGAGGCCCTGCGCTCCAGGATCCTCCAGCAGGCCGAGCAGCAGCAGGCCCAGGCCGAGGCCGCGAAGCAGGCCGCCGCCGACAAGGCCGCGAAGGAGAAGGCCGAGGCGGAGGCGCGCGCGAAGGCCAAGGCGAAGGCCGAGGCCGAGAAGAAGAAGGCCGAGGCGGAGGCCAAGGCCAAGGCGGAGGAGGAGCGCAAGGCGAAGCTCGCGAAGATGTTCGCGCTGCCGCTCTCCTCGTACAGCATCTCGGCGACGTACGGCCAGTCCGGTTCGATGTGGTCCTCCGGCCAGCACACCGGCCTCGACTTCGTCGCCTCGGCGGGCACCCCTCTGAAGGCCGTGGGCGCCGGTACGGTCAAGTTCGCCGGCTGGTCCGGCCCGGCGTACGGCTACCAGGTCATCCTGGAGCTGAACGACGGCACCGAGATCATGTACGCCCACATGCAGACGGTCGGCGTGAGCGCGGGCCAGAAGGTCGTCGCGGGCGACGGCGTCGGGCGCGTGGGCGCGACCGGCAACGTCTCCGGTGCGCACCTGCACATGGAGGTCAAGACCCCGGGCGGTGCCACCATCAACCCGGCGTCCTGGCTGCAGAGCAAGAACCTCAACGTCTGAGCAGCGAGTCCCGGGCCCTGAGCTTTTGGCCCGACGACGGCTGCGACGAGCGGGCGCCGGCTTCCTCGCACTGCTGAGTTCCCTGAGCTCTTCCGGCTCTTGGGCATGGGGCGCGCTCGTGCGCCCTCAGCCGGCTGCCGGCCGTGCTCGTACGCCGTCCCCGAAATCGCCGATGGCCCTGGTGTCACCCCCCGACGCCAGGGCCGTCGGTCTTTTCCGCCGGATCTTGGCCAGCGATACGTCCCCGCGTCACACGCGGTACGGGTTGTAGCCCTCGTAGTCCCGGTACGGCGGGGGCACCCGGACCGCGCCCGTCGCCCGGGCCGCGTACGTCAGCGCCGGGCTCGCCACCTCCTTGCGCCGCCACATGTGGTGCAGCAACTCCTGCTCCCGTGCGACGAAGTCAGGGTCGACCGCGCCGCGCTGCGCCCGGTGGCGGAGGAAGGCGAGCGAGGTCGCGAAGCGCTGGTACTCCGCCACCGCGTGCGCCGCCGCGGACCCCTGCGTACGCCGGGCGAAGTCACGGGCCGCGGTGCGCGCCCGCATGGAGGCCAGCGCGGAGGGCTCGGCGGACGCCAGCCAGCCGGCCGCCGCGTACGCCGGCAGCGCCGTGGAGACCGTGCGCAACTCCCGCTGCCGGGACCAGATCGTCAACCACGTCAGCAGGCCGAAGGCCGGGACCATGAACAGCGCGTACACCGCGTAGAAGCCGAACGGGCCGAGCATCGACGCCGAACCGTTCCACAGCGCGTGCACGCCCATGGCGAGGACGAGCCCCAGCAGCGGCAGGGCGGTGCGGCGGAACCTGCGCCGGCGGGCCGCCAGCGCGGCCAGCCCGAAACCGATGCCCGTGAGCACCGTGAACAGCGGGTGCGCGAACGGCGACATGACGATCCGTACGAAGAAGGTCGCCGCCGTCATCGACTCGAAGCCCTCCGAGCCCGTCGACTGGTCGTCGTCGAAGGCCCGGCCGAGGTAGAGGATGTTCTCGGTGAAGGCGAAGCCGGTCGCGGTGAAGCCGGCGACCACGACGCCGTCGACCAGGCCCGTGAAGTCCCGTCTGCGGAAGAAGAAGAGCAGGAAGACGGCCGCGGCCTTGGCGCTCTCCTCGACGACCGGGGCCACCACCGTCGCGCCGAGCGTGTCCGCGCTGGAGGGGTCGGCGGTGGCGGTGGCTATCCAACGGGCCGCGAAGGTGTTCGCCGTGAGCGACACCAGGGCGGCGGCGAACGCGCCCCAGGCGAATGCGAAGACGAGGTGGCGCCAAGGGCCCGGCTCGACCCGGTCCAGCCAGCGGAACGCGGCGAGCAGCAGTGGAACGGGCAGGGTGGCCAGCCCCAGGCCGACGAGGAAGCCCCGGGTGCCCGTCTGCTCCCGCACCAGCGCGAGGATCACCAGGCCGCACAGCGCCAGCAGGGTGATCAGCACCCCGACGCGGATCGCCCTGCTGCGCCACAGCTGCGAGGCGCGACGGGGCTTGTAGCGCCAGTGGGAGCGCTCGGGCAGCGCGTCGAACACCGGCTGCGCCTGCTGGGGCGCGGACCGGGGAGGGGGCGGCGGCTCGGACACCCGACGACCCTAACGAGGACCAGTGACAGTCGGCGAGGCGGAATCGGTTTCCGTGGCCGCGGACCGGCCCGGTGACGGCCCCGTCAGGACGATGTGGGGGCGGCCTGCTGCTGGGGGACGCCTTCGGGACCGGAACCGGCGGGGGGCGCCACGCGCCGGAAGAGGAGGTCCCGTACGACGTGTCCCTTGTCCAGCCCCTGCCCCTCGAAGCGGGTACGGGGCCGGAAGTCGGGCCGCGGCGCGAAGCCGCCGTCGGCGCACGCGTTCTCGAAGTCCGGGTGCGCCGAGAGCACCTCCAGCATCTGCTCCGCGTACGGCTCCCAGTCCGTGGCGCAGTGCAGCACCGCGCCCGGCCTCAGACAGCGCGCGGCCAGCGTCAGGAACTCGGGCTGGATCAGCCGGCGCTTGTGGTGGCGCTTCTTCGGCCAGGGGTCGGGGAAGTACACCCGCATCCCGTCGAGCGCGCCCGGCGCGAGCTGCTCGCGCAGCAGGATGATCGCGTCGCCGTTGGCGACCCGGACGTTCGTCAGGCCGTTCCGCTCGGCGAGGGCCAGCAGATTGCCCTGGCCGGGGGTGTGCACGTCGACGGCGAGGATGCCGGTGCGGGGGTCGGCCGCGGCCATCCGGGCGGTGGCCTCGCCCATCCCGAAGCCGATCTCCAGGACGACGGGCAGCCCGTCGAACATCTCGGCGAGGTCGAGCACCCGCCGCCCGTCGATGTCCAGCCCCCAGGCGCCCCACAGCCGCCGCAGCGCGTCCTCCTGCCCGGTGGTCACCCGGCTCCGCCGCGGCTGGAAACTCCGGATCCGCCGCTCGTGGTGCGATCCGGCGGGGTCGGCGGCGGGCCCGCCGGGGAAACGCGGCTCGCCCCGGTCCCGGCTGGGAGCGGAGGCTTCTTCTGGGGTGTGATGACGCAGCTTCGACACAATGCGCCCATTCTACGGTTGCGCCTCCGGCTCCGGCTCCGCTCCTGGGGCCGCGTCTGCGCCATGCCGGCCGCGGTCCTCGGGCGCCTGCGCCCCGGTGGCGGGTTGCTCGCGCAGTTCCGCCCCTGTGCCCTGCGGGCACGGGGGTACCCCCAGCGCCCCTGATGTGCTGGCCCCGTCTTTCGTCTGCGGGGCACGGACAGGGGGTTTAGGGGCGCGGGGAACTGCGCGGGCAACCACAGACGAGCCGCAGGCGCTGGAACACCGCAGCTGGCATGGCGCAGACAGGCCCTAGAGGTGGGCGCGGGCGCGGGAGGCGATCGCGCGGCCGATGGGGAGGCTCGCCGTCGCCGCAGGCGAAGGCGCGTTCAGGACGTGCACCACCCGGCTCGTCTCGTGGATCAGGAAGTCGTCCACCAGCGCCCCGTCCCGCCCGACCGCCTGGGCCCGCACCCCTGCCGGCACCCGCCGCAGACCGTCCTCCTCCGCCGCCGGCAACAGCTCCCGCACCGCCGTCGTGAACGCCCGCTTCGACAGGGAGCGCCGCAGCTCGCCCGCCCCGTACCGCCAGTGCCGGCGGGCTATGCGCCAGCTGCCGGGCCAGGCCAGGGTGGACGCCAGCTCGCGCGGGTGCACGACGTTCCATCCGTACCCTTCGCGGGCGAGCGCCGGCACCGCGTTCGGGCCGACGTGGACGTGGTCGTCGAGGCCGCGGGTGAGATGGACGCCCAGGAACGGGAACGCCGGGTCCGGCACCGGATACACCAGGCCCCGCACCAGCGAGGGGTCCGCCAGCTCGTAGTACTCACCGCGGAAGGGGACGATCCGCACGCCGGGGTCGTCCCCGGTCAGCCGGGCCAGCCGGTCGCTGTGCAGCCCCGCGCAGTTCACCATCGCGCGGGCCCGGACGACCGCGCCGGACGCGGTGCGCACCGCGACGCCCCAGGGCCGCCGGTCCACCGCGACGACCTCCTCGCCGCACCGGACCTCAGCGCCGGCCGCCTGCGCGGCCTCGCCCAGCGCCCGGGCGACCGCGGCGAAGTCGCACACGCCCGTCGTGCCGACGTGGATCGCGGCGAGGCCGCGCACCTGCGGCTCGTACTCCGTGATCTGCGCAGGCCCCAGCTCGCGCACCGGGATGCCGTTCTTCCGGCCGCGCTGGACCAGGGCGTGCAGCCGGGGCAGCTCGTCGCGCCGGGTGGCGACGATCAGCTTGCCGGTGACCCGGTGGGGCAGGCCGTGCTCCGCGCAGAACTTCACCATCTCGGCCGCGCCGCGCGTCGCGTACCGCGCCTTGAGCGAGCCGGGACGGTAGTAGATCCCGCTGTGGATCACGCCGCTGTTCCGGCCGGTCTGGTGGCGCGCCGGGGCCGGCTCCTTCTCCAGGACGACGACGCGGGTGCCGGGCGTCGAGCGCGTCAGGGCGTACGCCGTCGACAGGCCGACGATCCCGCCGCCGACCACGAGCACGTCGCAGTCGAAGCCGGTCCGGGTCCCCCCGGTCCGCCCCGCCCCAGACATCGCCGTCACCGCGCCACCTCCCACCCCGATGGTGCACCCCACCACTGACAGTGCCGCCGGTGCGGCGGACCGAGTGCACCCGTAGGTCCTGTCTGGAGTTCCCCCGCGGCGTCGCGACGCTCGGCACCGCCGCCTCCGGCGTTGTCGTCACTCGCCGACACTCCGCGTCGGCTCCCTCCTCCGCCTTGGATTCGACGGCACCAGTCGCCGCTCCTTCTCCCGCGCTGGAACTCCAGACAGGACCTAGGTCCTGTCTTACGGATCTTGCTGGGCTCGCGTGCCCTGGTGCCGCTCCCCCTGGGCCTTCGGCCCGGGAGGTGCCCCCACGCCGCGTTGTCGTCGGTCGCCGACGGCCCCCTGTGCCCTGCGGGCACGGTGGTACCCCCACCGCATTGGCTCTCCCCCTGGGCCTAGCGGCCCGGGTGGGGGCGCCCCCACGCGTAGCCGTGGGGGAGTACCCCCATCCTCCGCCTTGAGATCCACGGCACCAGACCCCTCCCCCTACGCCCGGAGGGCGTGGGGGCACCCCCACCCTGATCCAGCCTGATCCGTAAGACAGGCCCTAGAACTTGTTGCGGGGCGTGATGCCGAGGCTCAGGCCCGCCAGGCCGCGCTGCCGGCCGCCGAGCTTCCCCGCGATCGAGCGCAGCGCCGCGCCCGCCGGCGACTCCGGGTCGCTGAGGACGACCGGCCGGCCCTCGTCGCCACCCTCCCGCAGCCGTACGTCGATCGGGATGGAGCCCAGCACCGGCACGTTCGCCCCGGTCGTCTTCGTCAGACCCTCGGCGACCTTCTGGCCGCCGCCGGTGCCGAACACGTCGACCATCTCGTCGCAGTGCGGGCAGGGCAGCCCGGACATGTTCTCCACCACGCCGACGATCTTCTGGTGGGTCTGCACGGCGATGGAGCCGGCGCGCTCCGCGACCTCCGCCGCGGCCTGCTGCGGGGTGGTGACGACCAGGATCTCCGCGTTCGGCACGAGCTGGGCGACGGAGATGGCGATGTCGCCGGTGCCCGGCGGCAGGTCGAGCAGCAGGACGTCCAGGTCGCCCCAGTAGACGTCGGCGAGGAACTGCTGGAGCGCGCGGTGCAGCATCGGGCCGCGCCACACCACCGGGGTGTTCCCCGGGGTGAACATGCCGATGGAGATCACCTTCACGCCGTGTGCCGACGGCGGCATGATCATGTTCTCGACCTGGGTGGGACTGCCGTCCGCGCCCAGCATCCGGGGCACCGAGTGACCGTAGATGTCGGCGTCCACCACGCCGACCTTCAGCCCGTCCGCGGCCATCGCCGCGGCCAGGTTCACGGTCACGGACGACTTGCCGACCCCGCCCTTGCCGGAGGCGACCGCGTACACCCTGGTCAGCGAGCCGGGCTGGGCGAAGGGGACCTCGCGCTCGGCGGTGGTGCCGCGCAGGGCCGTCGCCAGCTCGCGCCGCTGTTCGTCGCTCATCACGTCCAGCGTCACGTCCACGCGACTGACGCCGTCGAGCCGGGCGACCGCGTCCGTGACGTTCTTGGTGATCGTCTCGCGCATGGGGCAGCCGGAGACCGTGAGGTACACCGTGACGGCGACCGCGCCGTCCGCCCCGACCTCGACCGATTTCACCATGCCGAGTTCGGTGATCGGTCGGTTGATCTCGGGGTCGTTCACCGTCGCCAGTGCTTCGAGCACCGCGTCTTCCGTAGCCATACGGAGATGGTACGGCGCGGGCTCCCGCCTCAGGAAAGGCCGTCAGCGGTCGCCTTCGTCACGCTCCGGAGCGGCCTCGCCCGGGAATAGGGCCGTCCGCTCGTCCAGCTCGCGCAACTCCCCGGGGTCGCGCACCAGGTCCTGGAGCTCCGAGCGGATCCAGTCGCGGGTGGCGACCTCGCCCAGGCCCATCCGCAGCGACGCGATCTCCCGCGTCAGGTACTCGGTGTCCGCGATGGAGCGCTCGTTCTGCTCGCGGTCCTGCTCGTAGGTGACCCGGTCCCGCTGGTCCTGGCGGTTCTGCGCCAGCAGGATCAGCGGCGCGGCGTACGACGCCTGGAGCGACAGCATCAGGGTCAGGAAGATGAACGGATACGGGTCGAAGCGCAGCTCGGCGGGGGCGGCGATGTTCCACACCACCCACAGGATGATCACCGCGGTCATCCAGACGATGAACCGCCCCGTGCCCAGGAAGCGCGCGATCCGCTCCGTCAGCCGGCCGAACGCCTCCGGGTCGTACTCCGGCAGCACCGTGCGCCGCGGCACCTGCGGCAGGTCGAGGCGGGCGCGGGCGCGCGCCGGGGGCCGCTCCTTCTGGTCCCCGCGGTCGCGGTCGACGGACTGCCCGAAGTCGCCGCTCACGACCCGCCCGCCCGTCGGGCGTCGTCGTGCAGGGCGGACTCCTCGAACTCCGTCTCCCGCCAGTCCTCCGGCAGCAGGTGGTCGAGCACGTCGTCCACCGTCACCGCGCCCAGCAGCGATCCGCTCTCGTCGACGACCGGCGCGGCGACCATGTTGTACGCGGCGAGGTAACTGGTCACCGCGGGCAGCGGGGTGTCCGGCGCGAGCGGCGGCAGGTCCGAGTCGACGACCGAACTGACCAGGGTGTACGGGGGGTCCCGCAGCAGCCGCTGGAAGTGCGCCGTGCCCAGGTACTTCCCCGTCGGCGTCTCGTCCGGCGGCCGGCACACGTACACCTGCGCCGCCAGCGCCGGCGACAGGTCCTCCTGGCGCACCCGGGCGAGCGCGTCCGCGACCGTGGCGTCCGGGCGCAGCACGATCGGCTCCGTCGTCATCAGACCGCCCGCGGTGCGCTCCTCGTACGACAGCAGCCGGCGCACGTCCGCCGCGTCGTCCGGCTGCATCAGCCGCAGCAGCCGCTCCTTGTCGTCCTCCGGCAGCTCGGAGAGCAGGTCGGCCGCGTCGTCCGGGTCCATCGCCTCCAGGACGTCCGCGGCGCGCTCCTGGTGGAGCTTGCCCAGGATCTCGATCTGGTCGTCCTCCGGCAGCTCCTCCAGCACGTCCGCCAGCCGGTCGTCGTCGAGGGCCGCCGCGACCTCGCTGCGGCGCTTGGGGGAGAGGTGGTGCAGCACGTTGGCGAGGTCGGCGGGGCGCATCCGTTCGAAGGTGGCGACCAGGTTCTCCGCGCCCTGCGCCTCCTCCTCCAGCCGGAACCCGCTCACCGCGGACCACTCCACCGTCAGCGTCTCGCCCTTGCGGCGCAGCGCACCGCCCCGGCCGCGGCGCACGAAGACCCGGTCGATCTCCCACTCCCGGCGCGCCGGCAGCCGCTGCACCGACACGTCGAGGACGGTCACCTCCTCGTCGTTCTCCACCAGGTGCACCCGGCGGTCCAGCAGCTCGCCGAGGACCAGGCGTTCGGTGGGGCGCTGCTCGAAGCGGCGGACGTTCACCACGCCGGTGGTGATGACCTGGCCGGACTCGATGCCGGTCACCCGGGTCATCGGCAGGAAGATCCGGCGCCGGGTCAGCACCTCCACCACCATGCCGAGGAGCCGGGGCGGCCGGCGGCCCACCCGGAGCATGACGACGAGGTCGCGGACCCGGCCGACCTGGTCGCCGTTGGGGTCGAACACGGGCACGCCGGCGAGGTGGGAGACGAAGATGCGGGGGGTGCTCGCCGCCATGCCGCCCCCTTTCCCTGTTTTCGGGGTTTTCAGGCTAGCCCGTACCGTTTCGCTCCGCTGTTGTTGGGCGTCCGTATGGCTGTGCACGGCTGCTGCCGAAGCGCACGCGCGACACGGGTACGCTGCGCTCTGCACCCCCCATTACCAGCAGTACTCCAGCAGCAATGCGAAGCAGATGAGAGGCAGTGCGCAGGTGGCTCTTCTCCCGCCCGTCCCCCGTGCGCGCCGGGCCGTCGTGGCCGCGGTGCTGAGTGCGGGGCTCACCGCAGGGCTCGTGTCGTGCAGCGAGGGCGAGGACCCGGACAAGGGGACGAACGGCCTGGGCAAGCTCCCCGCCGCCGAGATCGAGAACCGGGCGCGGGCGGCGGCGGACGCGGCGAAGGCGGTGAGCCTGTCGGGGACGCTGGTCAGCAAGGGCGGCACGTACAGGCTGAACATGCGGTTGAAGGACGACGGCGGCACGGGGTCCGTGACGGCCGGCGACAACACCTTCGAGCTGCTGCGGGTCGCCGACGACCTCTATCTGAAGGCGGACGCCGGCTTCTGGGCGCCGTCCGCGAAGTCGGACGCGAAGGGGGACGGGGACGGGGAGGCGGTGGACAAGCTGGAGGGGAAGTACGTGAAGGTCCCCGAGGGCGACCCGGCGTACGACCAGTTCCGCGGCTTCACCGACAAGGACGCGCTGCTCGACGGCTTCCTCGGCATGACGGGCGAACTCAGCAAGGGCGACCGCACGAAGATCGGCGACGTCCGCGCGATCCAGGTGTCCGCGGGCGAGGGGGCGGGCGGGGTGCTGGACGTCTCGCTGGAGGGCGAGCCGTATCCGCTGCAGTTCGCGCGCGCGGGGGGCGGCGGTGTGCTGACGCTGGGCCAGTGGGGCGTGGACTTCCCGCTGGAGCCCCCCGCGCAGTCCGCGACGGTCGACTACGGCAAGTCGCTCCCGAAGACGATCGACTAGCCCCCCACGCGGTGGTGGGCTGCCCGCGCCGCACTCACCGTTCCCTGCGGGAGCGTTGGTCTCTGCGGATCGTGGGTGGTACCCCCAGTCGCCCGTGATGTGCCCCTGCCGTCGCTCGTCCGCGGAGCTGGAGGGTGATCAATCCCCGTGTGCCCGCATGGGGGCAACCCAGGGGCGCGGGGAACTGCGCGAACAACCACGATGCAGCCGCAGGGACCAACGCTCCCGCAGGGAAGCGGCGAGGGCGTCAGGAGCGCGAGGAACGGCGCGGGGAGCACACCACCGGGCCGCAGGGACGCGGCGCACGCGTCACGCGCGGCGTCCGCGGCGGAGGAGCTTCGGGAGGGCCGGTGGGATCGGGCCGCGGGTCGTCGCGGAGGTGGGGCGCGGGGGCTCCGCGAGGGAATCGTCCGGGAGGGGCGCAACCACCGTCGCCAACTCCAGCCGCAGCACCCGGCACCCCCGCGCCCACCCCTCCCGCAACCCCTCCGTGTCCGTCGCGTTCAGGCGCTTCGTCTTCAGCTCGGCGACCGCCGACTCCCACTCCTCGGAGCGCGGTTCGAGTTCGCGCACGGACGCGGCCCAGGACACCAGCCGGCCGCCCTTGTCCTTGCTGCGGACCGTGACGGTCGCGCGCCCGCCGGCGACGAGGCCCGGCAGCGGCTGCTCCTGGGGGCCGTCGCCGACGACGTGCGCGGCGCCGTCGTGCCAGACGTGCCACAGCGCCCGCTCCTGCGCGTCCGCGCCCTCGCCGCGTACCCACACCAGTCCGGACTTCTTGGTGGCCTCTTCGACCAGGGCCGCGTCCAGGTCGGACGGTTCGGAGAGGTCCGCCCGCTGCGTCGGTGTCATGGCCGCAGCTTATCGCCAGGCGTGACAGCCGCCCCTCACAGCCAACCGTTCCGCTTCAGCGTGCGGTGGATGGTGAAACAGATGACGCCGATCGCGGTCAGCACCATCGGGTAGCCGTACTTCCAGCCCAGCTCCGGCATGTAGTCGAAGTTCATGCCGTAGATCCCGCACACCGCCGTCGGCACGGCGATGATCGCGGCCCACGAGGTGATCTTCCGCATGTCCTCGTTCTGCGCGACCGTCGCCTGCGCGAGGTTCGCCTGGAGGATCGAGTTCAGCAACTCGTCGAAGCCCAGCACCTCCTCCTGGACGCGGGCGAGGTGGTCCGCGACGTCCCGGAAGTACTTCTGGATGTCCGGGTCGATCAGCCGCATCGGCCGCTCGCTGAGCAGCTGCATCGGCCGCAGCAGCGGCGTCACCGCCCGCTTGAACTCCAGCACCTCCCGCTTGAGTTGGTAGATGCGGCCCGCGTCCGTGCCGCGCGGGCTGCCCTTGGACGGCGCGGAGAAGACGTCGATCTCCACCTCGTCGATGTCGTCCTGCATCGCCGCGGCGACCGCGATGTAGCCGTCGACGACGTGGTCCGCGAGGGCGTGCAGCACCGCCGACGGGCCCTTGGCCAGCAGCTCCTCGTCCTTCTGGAGCCCGTGCCGCAGCGCCCGCAGGGAGCCCTTGCCGCCGTGCCGGACCGTGATCACGAAGTCCCGGCCGGTGAAGCACATGACCTCGCCCGTCTCGATGACCTCGCTGGTCGCGGTGAGTTCGGCGTGCTCCAGGTAGTGCACCGTCTTGAAGACGGTGAAGAGGGTGTCGTCGTACCGCTCCAGCTTCGGCCGCTGGTGGGCGTGGACGGCGTCCTCCACGGCCAGCGGGTGGAGCCCGAACTCCGCGGCGATGCCGGCGAACTCCTCCTCCGTCGGCTCGTGCAGCCCGATCCACGCGAAGCCGCCGCCCTCGCGCACCCGCAGCATCGCCTCGCGCGGCGTCAGACACGTCTCGCTGGTCACGCGCTGCCCGTCGCGGTAGACGGCGCAGTCGACGACGGCGCTGGAGGCGGAGGGGTCGTGGGCGGGGTCGTACGTGCTGTACGGCGCGCTGCTCTTGCGCAGCGAGGGGCGGACGGCGGCGCGCAGGTCACGGATCATCGACACGGCTGGCTCCTTCACGGAGGGGCCGTCGGGGCGCGTGGCGTGGCACAGCCCGGAATGGGGACGTGGTCCTCACGTCCGCAAAGCGGGCGGCACCGCGGGGTGCGCGGTGACGGCGTTCGCTACAGACAGGCAAAGACAGCTGGGAAAGTCAGCGGGAAAGGCGGGGGCGCTGTGCTCTTCCGCCGTGCGGATCGCCGTGCGTCACGGAACGTCGCGTACGGACGTACCGTGACGGGACGGGCCGTGGACCGCGGTGCGGTGCGTGGGTCAGCTCATCGGGAGAAGCGATGACGCTGCGCGGAAGAGCGGCTGGTACTACACGGTCGACTTCGATCCACCGTGGATCCCACCTCCTCCGGCCGGTCCCCCGTGGGGGATAGACGAGCGGCTCGGGACCGGAGGGCGGAGCTGGCGTCCGCCTTCGGGTCGACGCCTTCGCGCCGTTGTCCCGACCAGCCGCCAACACTATCAGCCGACTGACGGTCAACAGGTGTCTTTGCCCGTTCCCTACGCGATTTATGCTCACCGGATGGCAGAAGTTCTCGCTCTGGTCGAAGCGCGGTTGCAGACGGCGCTCGGTGCGCCGGACGCGCGCGCGGCGGTGACGTTCCTCGGGACGGACCGCATCGAGGTGCTCCGCTTCCGCGCCGACGACGCACGCGGCAGCGACGGCGGCAACAGCGGCGGCGGAGGTGACGGCGCCGGCATCGTGCGGTACGCCACGCTCGGCATGTCGGCCCACCCGATGGCCGACCCCACCGCGGTGGTCGCGGACCCGCTCAAGGGGCCCCGCGCCGAGTTGGTCCTGTCGGTGCGGTCGGGACTCGCGGACACCGACCGGGTGCTGCGCCCGCTCGCCGTGCTCGCCGCGTCCCCTCAGGTCGAGGGCCTCGTCGTGGCCCCCGGCGCCTCGCTCGACGTCAGCGAGGCGCTGTGGCCGGGCGCTCCCTTCACCTCGGTGCTGGTGGGTGAACCGGGCGGCCTGGTGGACGACCTGGAGCTGGACGCCCCCCTGGAGGCCGTGCGCTTCCTGCCGCTGCTGCCGATGACGCCGAACGAGGCCGCCTGGAAGCGCGTCCACGGCGCCCAGGCGCTGCAAGAACGCTGGCTGACCCAGGGCACCGACCTGCGCGATCCGCTGCGCGCGCCCGTACGGCTGGACTGAACGTCCGCGTAGACGTCCGCGTACGCGTGCTGGCGGCGTCTACACCCGGTGTCGTGCGACCGCAAGTGCACACGCCGGAAAGGGTGATCGTCCTTGACGTGGGGGCGGGCTGGTAGGACCGTTGGGCCCTATGAGGGGCGAACCCAGTTGCCCGAAGTGCGGTGGGCGGGTCAGGGCGCCCGGACTCTTCGCCGACGCCTGGCAGTGCGATGTCCACGGCGCCGTGCATCCGCTCCAGCCGGTGATCCCGCCCAGCGTGGAAGCCCTCGGCGTCGTGGTGCACCGCGCCCGGGTGCCCGTGTGGATGCCCTGGCCGCTGCCGGTCGGCTGGCTCTTCACCGGCGTCGCGTACGCCGGCGACGACCGCAGCGGCGGCCGGGCCACCGCCGTCGCCTGCTCCGGCCCGGGCCCGCTCGGCGGCATCGGTGAACTACTGCTGATCGCCGAGGAGTTGGGGGTGGGCCTCGGTGCGCGCTACGCCGGCATCGACGGCCCCGACCCCGGCCCGCACATCCACTTCGACCGGGCGCCGCAGGCGAAGATACTGGCCGCCGGCCGCCCCACGCCCCTGTGGCACGTCCGCGCCGCCCCCGACGACCGCGCGGTCTTCGCGGGCGAGGCGCGCGGGCTGTGGCTGTGGGCGATCGTCTGGCCCGAGCGGTCCGGACTCCTGATGTACGACGAACTCGTCCTCACCGACTTGCGCGACGCGGGCGACGAGGTCGAACTGGTCCCCTGCGGCGCGCTGTCGCCACGGCTCCTGGCCTAGGGAGTGTCTTCAAAGTGGCGTCGTCCGCCCTTTGGGTGGGCCTGGCGGGGTCTGGTGCGTGCGATCGCAAGGCGGAGGAGGGAGCCGACGCGGAGCGTCGGCGACCGACGACAACGAGGCGAGCGTGCGTGCCAGGGCACGCCAGGCAGACGGGCCTTTGAAGACACGACCTAGGGCCTGTTCGCGGAGTCCCACGTGGCCCTCGCGCCGCGGCAGCCCACCACCGGGCCGCGGGGACCAACGCTGCCCGCAGGGCTACGGCGGTCACGTCCAAAGGCGCAGGAGAGCGAGACCTGCGGCAACGTGCCGGGGCGCCCTCCCGTGCGCAGCCGAAGGCGCGAAGCGCACGCGGGGCTTTGCGGACGGGCCCCGGGCCGCGCCTGGAACGATGTCCGCCCGGGTGTGCGGCCGGCCGTACAGGCTCCCCGTAGCCCTTCGGGCACGGGTGGCGCCCCACCCGAAGCGGTGGGGGAGCGCCCCCGCGCCGCGGGGCGTCGCAGCCCCGCCCCAAGGACGGCGCTCGCGCGCTCGTGCGGGTGACCGGGGCGGATACACTGGATCGGCCCTTGTCTCGACCGTCCCGTCCGCCCCACCCACCCTTGGAGTCCCGCGTGCGCATCGACCTGCACACCCACTCCACGGCGTCGGACGGCACGGACACCCCCGCCGAGCTGGTGCGCAACGCCGCCGCCGCGGGGCTCGACGTCGTCGCGCTCACCGACCACGACACCACCCGCGGGCACGCCGAGGCGACCGCCGCGCTGTCCGGTCTGGAGCGCCCGCTGACGCTGGTCACCGGGGCCGAGATCTCCTGCGCCCTCGACGGCGTGAGCCTGCACCTGCTGGCGTACCTCTTCGACCCCGCGGAGCCCGAGTTGCTGCGCGAGCGCGAGCTGCTGCGTGACGACCGGGTGCCGCGGGCGCGGGCGATGGTCGCCAAGCTCCAGGAGCTGGGCGTCCCCGTCGAGTGGGAGCAGGTCGCCCGGATCGCCGGGGACGGCACCGTGGGCCGGCCGCACGTCGCCGCGGCGATGGTGGAGGTCGGCGCGGTGGCGACGGTCTCCGACGCGTTCACCGAGGAGTGGATCGCCGACGGCGGCCGGGCCCACGTCGTCAAGCACGAACTCGACCCGTTCACCGCGGTGCGCCTGGTCAAGGCGGCCGGCGGGGTCGCGGTCTTCGCCCACCCGGCGGCCGTCAAGCGCGGTCGCACGGTCCCCGAGGAGGCCATCGCCGAGCTGGCCGCCGCCGGTCTCGACGGCATCGAGGTCGACCACATGGACCACGACGAGCCCACCCGCGCCCGGCTGCGCGTGCTCGCCGGAGACCTGGGGCTGCTCACCACGGGATCCAGCGACTACCACGGCAGCCGCAAGGACGTCGCCCTCGGGCAGTACACCACCGACCCGGAGATCTACGGGGAGATCACGCGCCGCGCCACGGGCGCGTTCCCGGTCCCGGGCGCGGGTGGGAGCCCCGCGTAGGACCGCGCCCCGCGCCGTCCCCCTACCTCCCTCCGCACGGCCCTGCGCAGGCCGAACCGAGCGCCCGGTAGTTCTGTACCGCAGTCCTCGGCGTCGCGCGGGCGTGCCCCTCCCCACCTCATCAGCACGTTCCCTTCGCACTCCCTTAGGCACCACCGTGTTCGACGCCGCCGTCTTCGGCTCGCTCTTCCTGACCCTGTTCGTGATCATGGATCCCCCCGGGATCACCCCGATCTTCCTCGCGCTGACTTCCGGGCGCCCCGCCAAGATGCAGCGCCGGATGGCCTGGCAGGCGGTCGCCGTCGCCTTCGGCGTGATCACCGTCTTCGGCCTCGTGGGCCAGCAGATCCTCGACTACCTGCACGTGTCCGTGCCCGCGCTGATGATCGCGGGCGGACTGCTCCTGCTGCTGATCGCGCTCGACCTGCTCACCGGCAAGACGGACGAGCCCAAGCAGACGAAGGACGTGAACGTCGCGCTGGTGCCGCTCGGCATGCCGCTGCTGGCCGGGCCCGGTGCGATCGTCTCGGTGATCCTGGCCGTGCAGAACGCGGACACCGCCGGCCAGCAGATCGCGGTCTGGTCGGCGATCCTGGTCATGCACGCGGTGCTCTGGCTGAGCATGCGCTATTCGCTGCTGATCATCCGCGTGATCAAGGACGGCGGCGTGGTGCTGGTGACCCGGCTCGCGGGCATGATGCTCTCCGCGATCGCGGTCCAGCAGATCATCAACGGCGTGACCCAGGTGGTCCAGGGCGCCTGAGCCCGCGCCCCGGGCCCCGTTCCGGCTCCGGACACGACCGTGCCCCCGCGGAGATCCGCGGGGGCACGGTCACGTCTGTTGCTCCGAACGAGCTATGAAGCCGGCGTTTCGGCTGGGCGGATGTAGATGCGCTGGCCCGTCGCTGCGGCCTGCTGCACGATCCGGTTGACGGAGGCGGCATCCACGACCGTACTGTCCACGGCGGTGCCGTCGACGTCGTCCAGTCGCATGATCTCGAAGCGCACGGCTTCTCCCTTCGTCCTGATCCTCCTGCTGGAGAACTGATGCGGTCAGTCATCATCAACATGGGTTGCCGCATCAATTATTCCCTACGCTAAGGAAACTTTTTACGTGTCTAAGTACTGGTGGGTTCGTGCAGGTCGAGCGGGAAGGGGAGCGGCATGAACGAGGTCAGTGAGATCGCCGCCCGGCTGGATCGCACCAACGAAATCCTCCAGCGCGTCCTCGTCGAGGTGTCGCGGACCCCCTCGACCCACGCCATCTTCGTGGACGCGGGATACGTCTACGCGGCGGCCGGGCTGCTGGTGACCGGCATGGAGGACCGGCGCTGCTTCGACCTGGACGCCGAAGGGCTCATCGAGGCGTTCATCGACAAGGCGCGCGGCATCTTCGCCGACAGCCGACTGCTGCGGGTGTACTGGTACGACGGCGCCCGCCGCCGCATCCACACCACGGAGCAGCAGTCCATCGCGGAACTGCCCGACGTCAAGGTGCGGCTGGGCAACCTCAACGCCAACAACCAGCAGAAGGGCGTGGACTCCCTGATCCGCGGCGACCTGGAGTCGCTCGCCCGCCACCGCGCCATCAGCGACGCCGCCCTCGTCGGCGGGGACGAGGACCTGGTCTCGGCGGTGGAGGCGGCGCAGGGCTACGGCGCCCGCGTCCACCTGTGGGGCATCGAGTCCGCGGACGGCAGCAACCAGGCCGAGCCGCTGCTGTGGGAGGTCGACAGCCAGCGCACCTTCGACCTCGACTTCTGCCGTCCGTACATCACCCGCCGCGCCGTCACCACGTACGAGCACGACGGCTCGCCGCCGCCCTCGCGCGAGGAGGTCCGCTTCGTGGGCGCGCGGATCGCGGCGACCTGGCTCGGGGAGCGCGGCCGGGAGGCGCTGGCGGAGCTGCTGCCCGGCCATCCGTATCTGCCCGGACCGGTCGACCAGGACCTCCTGGTCCAGGCCGAACAGATGCTCCAGACGTCCCTGCGCGGGCAGGCACCACTGCGGCGCGCCCTACGGGACGGCTTCTGGCAACACCTCCAGGCCCAGTACTAGGACCCCGCCGTCCTCGTCAGTGGCGGTCCCAGAAGCCGGCGACGGCGCGGGCGGTCTCGGCGGGGCGGTCGGTGTTGGGGGAGTGCTCGGCGCCCGCGACGACCGTGCGCTCCGCGCCGAGCCGTACCGCCATCTCGTCCATCAGCGCCACCGGCCACACCTCGTCCCGCTCACCGCTCAGGACGTGCTTGGGCAGCGCCGCCACGGCGGCCAGCTCGGCGACCCGGTCCGGCTCCACGGACAGCTGACGGCCCGTCGTGATCAGCTGTACGGGGTTGTGGCGCAGCCAGCGCTGCCGCAGGTCCTCGCGGTCCGGGTCCGCCGACTTCGCGACGTCCACGTCCTGCGGCGTCTCCTGCGTCTGGATCGCCTCCCACACCTGGGCCATCCCCGTGGACGCGAGCGCCTCGCTCAGCATCCGCACCTGCGCCCGCTGGCCCTCGCTGATCAGCGCGGGCCCGGACGACATCAGGGTCAGGGTCCGAAACGGCGCCGCGTCGATGAGGACCGCCGCACGGGAGATCTGACCGCCCAGGGAGTGGCCCAGCAGATGGACCGGGCCGCCACCGGTCTCCCCGGCGAGCGCCACGGCCTGTGCGAGCAGGTCGCGGGCGAGTTCCTCCTGCGCGTACGCCTGTGGATCCGTCGGCCCCGTGCTCTCGTACTGCCCGCGCCCGTCGACGGCGACGATCCGGTACCCGGCGTCCGTCAACGGCTGGAGGAGGGCGATGAAGTCCTCCTTGCTGCCGGTGAAGCCGGGCACGAGCAGGGCGGCACCCCGGTGGCCGCCGACGGGCGCCTCGGCGACGGCGTCGAGGACCGCGAAGTCACCGCGGGCGGTGCGCAGGGTCCGGGAGCGCGAGCAGGCGGGCGGCTGAAAAGTCGATGGGCGGCTCATGCGCTGAGGTTAACGGCGTCCCCAGGGGGGTGCCCGGCCGGGGCGGAACGCCGACGGCCCGGTCCCCTGTGCGGGACCGGGCCGGTCGGTGTGCGCTGGTGCGCCGGTGGCGTCGCCGGATCAGCCCTCGGGCTGGGCGACGGCCGTCTTGCGCGTACGGGTCCGCTTCGGCTTGGCCTCGGCCTCCGGGGCGTCCGTCGCGGTCGCCGTCGACTTCACGGCGCGCGTACGGGTCCGCTTGGGCTTCTCCGCCACCGCGGCGACCTCGGCGGTCTCCACCGAAGCGGCGGACTTCACCGCCTTCACGGCCCGCTTCCGCTTCGGCTTCTCCGCCACCTCGGCCACGACGTCAGCCGCGACCTCGGCCGGAGCCTCGGCGGCTGCCACCGTCTTGCGGGTACGCGTGCGCTTCGGCTTGGCCTCGGCCTCCGGGGCGACCTCGGCCACAGGGGCGTCGGCGACCGGAGCGACGGCCTTCTTGCGGGTCCGCTTCGGCTTCTCCACGACGTCCACGACCTCGGCCGCGGGGGCGTCGGTGGCGACCGGTGCAGTGACCTTCTTGCGCGTGCGCTTGGGCTTCTCCACGACGTCCACGACCTCGGCCGGAGCCTGGGCCACGACCTCGGCGGCCACAGCCGCCTCGACCGTCTTGACCGCGCGCGTCCGCGTCCGCTTGGGCTTCTCCGCAACCGCGGTGACATCGGCGGCCTCAGCGACGGTGACCTCGGCCTCCGGCGCCGCTGCCGGCGCGGGGACCTCGGCCTTGACCGCGCGCGTACGACGACGACGCGGCTGGCTCTCCACCGGAGCGTCGGCCGTCTCCACCGGAGCGGCAACCGCCGTCTCGACCGTCTCGACCGGGCTGGCGACCGCCGTCTCGACGACGGACTCCGCCACGGCCGGCGCCACGGCACCGGCAGCGCCGGAACGCGTACGGCGACGACGCCTCGGCGTGCGCACCGCGGCCGTCTCCGCCGGGGCGTCCGCCCCGACCACGGCCTCCGGCGCGCCCTGCGCCCCGGCGGTGTCCATGGGCTGACCGCTCCGCGTGCGCCGACGACGGCGCGGAGTCCGCGTCTTGGCCGGTCGCTCGGTCGCGGCGGCGGGAGCGGGGGCGGACGACTTGCGCCCACGACCACCGGTCTCGCCCAGGTCCTCCAGCTCCTCCGCCGCCAGACCGGCGCGGGTGCGCTCGGCCCGCGGCAGGACGCCCTTGGTGCCCGCCGGGATGTCCAGTTCCTCGAAGAGGTGCGGCGAGGTGGAGTACGTCTCCACGGGGTCGTGGAACTTCAGGTCCAGCGCCTTGTTGATCAGCTGCCAGCGCGGGATGTCGTCCCAGTCGACCAGGGTGACCGCCGTACCCGACGCCCCGGCGCGGCCGGTGCGGCCGATCCGGTGCAGGTACGTCTTCTCGTCCTCGGGCGACTGGTAGTTGATGACGTGGGTGACGCCCTCGACGTCGATGCCGCGCGCGGCGACGTCGGTGCAGACGAGGACGTCCACCTTGCCGTTGCGGAAGGCGCGCAGGGCCTGCTCGCGCGCGCCCTGGCCCAGGTCGCCGTGGACCGCGCCGGAGGCGAAGCCCCGGCGCGCGAGCTGCTCGGCGATGTCCGCCGCAGTCCGCTTCGTACGGCAGAAGATCATCGCCAGCCCGCGGCCCTTGGCCTGGAGGATGCGCGAGACCATCTCGGGCTTGTCCATCGAGTGCGCGCGGTACACGCGCTGTGTGATGTTCGCGACGGTCGCGCCCTCGTCGTCCGGCGCGGTGGCGCGGATGTGCGTGGGCTGCGACATGTACCGCCGGGCGAGCCCGATGACGGCGCCCGGCATCGTCGCGGAGAAGAGCATCGTCTGTCGGCGGACCGGCAGCAGCTGGATGATCTTCTCGACGTCGGGCAGGAAGCCCAGGTCGAGCATCTCGTCGGCCTCGTCGAGCACGAGCGCGCGCACCCGGGACAGGTCGAGCTTCTTCTGCCCGGCCAGGTCGAGCAGGCGCCCGGGGGTGCCGACGATCACGTCGACGCCCCGCTTCAGCGCCTCGACCTGCGGCTCGTAGGCCCGGCCGCCGTAGATGGCGAGCACGCGCACGTTCCGCACCTTGCCGGCGGTCAGCAGGTCGTTGGTGACCTGCGTGCACAGCTCGCGGGTGGGGACGACGACGAGCGCCTGCGGAGCGTCGGTCAGCTGGTCGGGCTGGGCCCGGCCGGCCTCGACGTCCGCGGGGACGGTGACGCGCTCCAGCAGCGGCAGGCCGAAACCGAGCGTCTTGCCCGTGCCGGTCTTGGCCTGGCCGATGACGTCGGTGCCGGAGAGGGCCACCGGGAGCGTCATTTCCTGAATGGGGAAGGGGTTCACGATGCCGACGGCTTCGAGCGCCTCGGCGGTTTCCGCCAGGATTCCGAGATCCCGGAAAGTCGTGTGCTGCGTAGTCAGGATGTTGCCTCTTCTGTGAGACGCGGCGCGAGGCGAGCGACGGGGGTCGTACCGCACCTGGATGTCGCACCGGGGTGCTGGCCGGCCGCGGGTTGGCCGATGGCGCGGGACCACTGCCGTCGCTCGAAGCGCTCGTGCCGCTGAGGGGGCCCCTCATCTGCGGACATGCGCGAGAGGGCGCACGGTCCGCGCTGAGGGCGGTCGGTTCGGAGCCGATCGTGCCACCGACCGGGCATCCTCATGGGGTCAGAAGGATCACGAGGATCACTTAAGGAAACGAAATCCTTCATCCCTCAGTCAAAACACTGCGATCGCCCGCCGAACGCGTCATGCAGTCAGACACACGACTGTCATAACGCCCAGCAGGCGCATTACCACTGTACCCCGGAATCGTGCATCTGTGTTGGCCGGTGTTCTGCCGATCTTGTGGGAATCACGGGAATCCGGGTGGGTCAGGGGCCGGGCCGGGGCCCGGGCCAGCCGCGGACCCGGCTCGTCGGCCCCTTACGACACCGGCGGGGGCGGCTATTGTGCGGTTCATGCAGACGCCTGACCGAGCCCCTGACCACTCCGCCGACGAGGTAGCCGGGGCGACCGCGGCACAAGCCGCTCCCGAGCACACCGGCATCGCCGCCCAGGACTGGGCGACGGCGTCCGCCGACCCCCAGTACCGCGCCGCCGTGGTGGACCTGCTCGGGGCGCTCGCCTACGGCGAGCTGGCCGCCTTCGAGCGGCTCGCCGAGGACGCCAAGCTGGCGCCGACGCTCGGGGACAAGGCCGAGCTGGCGAAGATGGCGTCCGCGGAGTTCCACCACTTCGAGCGGCTGCGGGACCGGCTGACCGCGATCGAGGAGGACTCGACGGCGGCGATGGAGCCGTTCGCGAAGGCGCTGGACGACTTCCACCACCAGACGGCGCCGTCGGACTGGCTGGAGGGCCTGGTCAAGGCGTACGTCGGGGACTCGATCGCCAGCGACTTCTACCGGGAGGTCGCCGTCCACCTGGACTCCGACACCCGCGGGCTGGTGCTCGCCGTCCTCGACGACACCGGGCACGGCAACTTCGCCGTCGAGAAGGTGCGCGCCGCGATCGAGGCCGACCCGCGGCTCGGCGGCCGGCTCGCGCTGTGGGCGCGACGGCTGATGGGGGAGGCGCTGTCCCAGGCGCAGCGGGTCGTCGCCGAGCGGGACGCGCTCTCCACGATGCTCGTCGGCGGGGTGGCCGACGGCTTCGACCTGGCGGCGGTCGGCGCGATGTTCACCAGGATCACCAAGGCGCACACGAAGCGGATGGCCGCCCTCGGCCTGGCTGCCTGAGCGGCCCGACGGGTCCGCTCGGACCGCGTCCTGCTGGCCCTCCCCCTCGTACGTCATCCGATGACCGGCTCCGCGTACTGCTCGCGCCGTGCGCGGACGCCGTCAGAAGGGGAGCGGTCGACCGGCGAGCCGGCGGCGGCCCGCCGGGAGCAGCAGCAGCGACAGCGAGACGCCCCCGATCAGCACGGCGCCCACCAACGTCCCCAGCGAATGCCCGGGGCCCAGTGCGGCATGCGTCACGTACGCCCCGAAGAGCGCGCCCAGCGGGCCGGTGAGCAGCACCGGACGGCGCGCCGGCAGCCGGTCGGCGAGCTGGCGGACGGCCGCCCAGGACA
This sequence comes from Streptomyces sp. NPDC048057, assembly GCF_040653095.1. Classification (NCBI taxonomy): domain Bacteria; kingdom Bacillati; phylum Actinomycetota; class Actinomycetes; order Kitasatosporales; family Streptomycetaceae; genus Streptomyces; species Streptomyces sp. NPDC048057. Next base: position 22,609 of record NZ_JBEZNF010000004.1, on the reverse strand, counting down.
GGGCGAGACCGAGCAGGACCGAGCCGATCGCTTCCAGCAGCACTGCTGATCACCTCGCGGACGCGGAAGGGGGTGGAGCGGTTACAGCCGGTACTACCCCCCGGCCGTGGAAAGCAACCCTCCACCCCGCGCAAGCCGCCAGAAAGAATTGATCTGTGTACGCGCCCCCTGGCGCCCCGCCGTCGACCTGCGACGGAGCGTCGGTCGATCTTCGAACGCCGCGCTCGTACGTCCGTACGCGAAGGGGTCCCGGTGGATCGTCCACCGGGACCCCTTCGCACCCGCGTCGAGCGGGCCGCCCGCCTTACAGCGCGCCGAAGCCCACGCGCCGGCTCGACGACTCGCCGATCTCGACGTACGCGATCCGGTCGGCCGGCACCAGGATCTTGCGACCCTTCTCGTCCGAGAGGCTCAACAACTGAGACTTGCCGGCCAGCGCCTGGCTCACGGCGCTTTCGACTTCCTCGGCTGACTGCTCGCTCTCCAGGACGATCTCCCGGGGCGAGTGCTGCACGCCGATCTTGACCTCCACGGCTATGTCCCTCCGAACGGTCAGTGCGTTTGCGCGGTCACCGCGCCGTACCAGCACACATTAGCCCGGAGGGGTGCCCGCACAGCCGCGCTCGGGGAACGCCATCAGCGAACACCGGTCCGCGGTCAGTGCCCGTCCGGGTGGGCGTCGGTGCCGTGCAGCGGGAATCCCGCGATGCCCCGCCAGGCCAGCGACGTCAGCAGCTGTACGGCGCGGTCGCGCGGAATGCCCGACTCGCTGGAGAGCCAGAAGCGCGCGACCACCTGAGCGACGCCGCCGAGCCCCACGGCCAGCAGCATCGACTCGTCCTTCGACAGGTCCGTGTCCTCGGCGATCACGTCGGAGATCGCCTCCGCGCACTGCAACGACACCCGCTCCACGCGCTCGCGCACCGCGGGTTCGTTCGTCAGGTCGGACTCGAAGACCAGCCTGAAGGCGCCGCCCTCGTCCTCGACGTACGCGAAGTAGGCGTCCATCGTGGCCGCGACCCGCTGCTTGTTGTCGGACGTCGACGCCAGGGCCGAGCGCACCGCCAGCAGCAGCGCCTCGCAGTGCTGGTCCAGCAGGGCCAGGTACAGATCCAGCTTGCCGGGGAAGTGCTGGTAGAGCACCGGCTTGCTGACGCCCGCCCGCTCGGCGATGTCGTCCATCGCCGCCGCGTGGTAGCCCTGGGCCACGAAGACCTCCTGGGCGGCGCCCAGGAGCTGGTTCCTGCGGGCTCGGCGTGGCAGGCGCGTGCCCCGCGGGCGCGCTGCCTCTGTCTGCTCGATGGCTGTCACGCCGCCTCCCAAAATCGTTCCGTGCGCGGTCTCCGCCGCGCCCGCCATCGTACTTTTGGGTAACCCGGCCGTGCGCGTCGCGGACGCAGAATTTCACGGACCGGACAGTCGCGGTAGCTCCCTATTCGTGGGCAAAGGGGGGCAGGTCGGGGCCGGTGGCACGGAAGCGGAGGAGCGGCGTCACCGGGCGTCGACGACACGTCACCGGTAGTCGTCCTCGTCCAGCGTCACCACGCGCGCCTGCTCGACCGCGTCGGCCTCGTTCGCCGCGTCGTGGTCGATGCGGGGCGGCGGTCCGTCGTCCTCGGGGCGCAGGTCCGCGTGCTGCTCGACGGCATCGGCCTCCGGGACCTCGTTGGTTCCCGAACCCTCGGCGCCCGGACCGGTCGTCTCCGGTTCGGTGGTCTCCGGTTCGGTGGGATCGACAGCCATGCGGCACCTTTTCTTCGGCTTGCCCGTCTTACGGTCTCCCCGGCCCGCCCGCCTGCCACCTCTTCTTCCATGGGGTTCTCATGGGTGCTGCGGCCCCTTCTTCGGGGGCTCTGCTCCGGGGGAGGCTTTCCGCCGTTTCCGTGACGCCCGTGGACCCGGACCCGAGGCCCGGGAACGGAGCCCTCCCCTTTGAGCGTAGGAGCTTGCGAACCGTGGCGCTATGCGTCCGCGTACCCCCTTGTGACGCCGAACACACGATTCGCGGTGTGATCCTCTCGTAACATTGCCCGCATGTCTTCGACCGAGCTGCCCGGTGCCCGTGCCGCCGTCGTCGCCACGGTTCCCGAGGTCGCCGCCGTGCGGGTCGCCGAAGGCGAGGAGCTGCGCTCCGTCGCCCTGCCGGGGCTCACCCTCACCGTCCGCTCCCGGCCGCCGACCCGCCCGGGCCTGCCGCCGGCGCTGTACGTGCACGGACTCGGCGGCTCGTCGCAGAACTGGTCGTCCCTGATGCCGCTGCTCGCGGACGTGGTCGACGGCGAAGCGGTCGACCTGCCCGGCTTCGGCGACTCGCCGCCGCCGGACGACGGCAACTACTCCGTCACCGGTCACGCCAGGGCCGTCATCCGCCACCTCGACGCCTCCGGCCGCGGCCCCGTGCACCTCTTCGGGAACTCGCTCGGCGGCGCCGTCGCCACCCGCGTCGCGGCCGTCCGGCCCGACCTGGTGCGCACCCTCGCGCTGGTCTCGCCGGCCCTGCCCGAGCTGCGCGTCCAGCGCACCGCCGTGCCCACCGCGCTGCTCGCGCTGCCCGGCGTCGGCAGCGGCTTCAGCCGGCTGACCTCGGGGTGGAGCGCCGAGCGGCGCACCCGCGCGGTCACCGCGCTCTGTTACGGGGACCCCGGCCGGGTTTCCGACGAGGCGTTCGGGTACGCCGTGGCCGAGATGGAGCGGCGGCTGCAACTGCCGTACTTCTGGGACGCGATGGTCCGCTCGGCGCGCGGTATCGTCGATGCGTACACGCTGGGCGGACAGCACGGGCTGTGGCGGCAGGCGGAGCGGGTCCTCGCACCGACGCTGCTGGTGTACGGCGGGCGTGATCGGCTCGTCTCGTACCGGATGGCCCGCAGGGCCGCGGTGGCCTTCCGGGACTCCCGGCTGCTGACGCTGCCGGACGCCGGTCACGTGGCCATGATGGAGTACCCGGAGACGGTCGCCCAGGCGTTCCGGGAATTGACAGACGACTGCGGCAGGAGCTGATCGGGGCCCGTGGGACGACACAGCCGTAAGGGCCCCGGGCCCAAGGGCTCGAACACCGACGGCGGGGGCGGCGCGGCAGCCGGTGCCGACCCGGCGGGCGCGGCCGGCGCTCCCGGTGCCGCCCGGGTGCGGACCGCTGGCGACGCCGGCGGTGGCGACGCCGATCCGTACGGCGGTGCGGGCGGGCCGGGCGTCCTTCCGGCGTACGACGCGGGTGGCCACCCGGTGGTCGACCCCTACAGCGGCGACTCCTACGGCCAGGCTCCGCAGCAGGCGGCCGGTCCGGGTGCGTACCACCCCGGTCACGCCGCCCCCGGCGCGTACGACCAGGGCACCCCGCACCACCACGGTGGGGCGTACGGCTACGGGGCCGAGCACACGGCCTCCGGATACGGCGTCCCGACGGCCCGCGGCGGCCATCCCGAGCAGCACGAGGCGGGCGGCGGCTGGGGCGCCGGCACGCCGTCCGCGTACGACCACGGGCAGCACGGCCAGCAGCACCCCGCAGGGCCCGCGCAGTACGTCCACCCGGAGCACGCTGCGGCGCCGGTGGGCGCCCAGCCCGAGGCGGACCCCATGGGCTCCCGGATACCGGGCCCGCGCAGGGAGTTCGTCGACGCGTTCGACCCCGCCCGGCCGCCGGACGGTGCTGCTGCGCCGCCCGCCGCGCCGACTGCGCCGACCGCTCCGGACCCGGTCCCGCGCCCCAGGCGCGGCGGCAAGGGCCGCACCATCACCGGGATCGCCGCGGCGGCCGTGACCACCGTGCTCGCGGTCGTCGTCGCCGGGCAGGTCTCCGCCGAGAACGAACGCCGCAAAGAGGTGCCCGCCACGGGCGACGAGCGCGGTGACGCGGCCGAGTCGGCGTCCCGCTCCGACGGCCGGCAGGGCGGGCCGCGGCCGCACGCCCGGGACAGCGAGCCGAAGGCCCCCACGTACGAGCAGCAGATGGCCGCCCGGTTCCCCATCGACCCCGACTCGACCGCCGAGGGCACCTTCGAGACCGTGCCGGGGTTCGACAAGGCACCCGGCCCGGGCAAGAAGGTCCGCTACCGGGTCGACGTGGAGAAGGGGCTCGACATGGACGGTGCGTTCTTCGCCGCCGCCGTGCAGCGCACCCTGAACGACGAGCGCAGTTGGGCCCGCAAGGGCGCCATGAGCTTCGAGCGGATCTCCTCCGGGGACCCCGACTTCGTCATAACGCTGGCCAGCCCCGGCACCACGGACGTGTGGTGCGCCAAGTCGGGGCTGAACACCTCCATCGACAAGGTGAGCTGCGACTCGGCGTCCACGAGCCGGGTGATGATCAACGCGTTCCGATGGGGGCAGGGCTCCGAGACGTACGGGGCGGACGCGATGCTCTCCTACCGGCAGATGCTCATCAACCACGAGGTCGGCCACCGGCTCGGCCACGGGCACGTGAGCTGCCGCACCGAGGGGTCGCTCGCCCCGGTGATGCAGCAGCAGACGAAGTCGCTGAAGATCGACGGGATCAGCTGCAAGCCCAACCCCTGGGTGTATCCCAAGGGGTGACGGCGCCCCGGTCGTCAGGTCGCCTCCCCTCTCGACCAGGTTCCATGGCCCCTTTTTGGGGCTTTTCCGGTGTTTCGTACGGCGTGAGGGAATGGCCCCAGCCTGACGATCGGTAACGGAGTGCATCTGTAGCGCGACAGAACGCTATCGCGCTGTGAAAGTCACGTGTATTCACCCCTTCCGGTGGCGCGGCGGACAACCGTCCGTCGTGCCACCGTCCCGGCGGCTTACGGTCGTTCCGCCGCGTGTCACCGGGTCAACGGTGGCCGCTCACACGCGAGATCGGGGGTGTGCACGTGCGGGTCGGACTGCTCACGGAGGGTGGTTATCCGTATGCGTCAGGTGAGTCGTCGGTGTGGTGCGACCGGCTCGTGCGCGGGCTCGTGCAGCACGAGTTCCACGTGTACGCGCTCGGTGGCGCCACCCCCTGGGACGGCCGCGCCGTCCCGTTGCCGCCGCAGGTGCGGCAGGTCCGCACCGCGCCGGAGCTGACGCCCGGCGACGGCGGGCGTCCGCTGCCGCGTCGCGGGCGCCGGCGCTTCGTCGACCACTTCGCGCAGGTCGCGAGGGCGATCTGCACCCCCGGCCCGGACGGGGCAGACGCCTTCGCCGACGGGCTGTACGGCCTCGCCGACCTCGCCCGCGGGTACGGCGTCCTCGGGGCGGACCTGCGCTCCGAACACGCCGTGCGCATCCTGGAGTCCGCCTGCCGTGCGCCCGGCGCGCACCGCGCACTGCACGGCGCCACCGTGCTCGACCACCTCACCGTGGCCGATGCGCTGGAGCGCCGGCTGCGCCCGCTCTCCCTGGACTGGTACGGGGACGGCGCCCTCGGGTCCGTCGACCTCTGCCACGCCGTCTCCGGCGGAGCCGCGGCCGTCCCCGGGCTGTTGGCCAAACGCTTCTGCGGGGTTCCGCTGCTGGTCACGGAGTACGGCGTACAACTGCGGGCGCACTACCTCCGCCAGGTCGACCACGCCGACCGTCCCGGGCACGCCGAGCGAGGCGGGCAGGGCGCGCGGCCTGGTCGAGGCGGCGCCCCGAGCGCGGTTCGCGCCGGTTCGCGCCGGAGCCCGGCCCGGGGCGCGTACGCCGGGGGTCAACCGACCGCGCGGCGCGCCCCCCTGAGCACACCCGTGCGCGCCGTGCTCGCCACGTTCCAGCGCCGGCTCGCCACCGAGGTCTACACCCAGGCGACGATCATCACGCCCGGCAACAACCACGCCCGGCGCTGGCAGGAGCAGTGCGGTGCCGACCGGGCGAAGCTGCGCACGGTCCACCCCGGGCTCGCGGCCGACCCGTTCGCGTCCGTCGGCGAGGCCGAGCACGGCGGCGACCCGTACGCCCTCGTCTGGGTCGGCCGGATCGACCCGAGCAAGGACCTGATCGCGCTGCTGCACGCCTTCGCCGAAGTGCGCCGGGGCGAACCGCTCGCCCGGCTGTGGCTGTTCGCCCCGCCGGCCGACGGGCCGGCGGCCACCGCGTACCTCGCCCACTGCAAGGCGCTGGCCGCACAGCTCTTCCCGGACGAGGCGGCCGACGCGCACACCGTCGGGGACAACCCCGTCTCCTTCGAGGAACTCGGCGGCCCGGAGGCGCCCGAGCCCGCGGACGCCTACGCCGTCGGCGGGGTCGTGGTGCTCTCCAGCGTCGTCGAGGGCTTCCCGCACACGCTCGTCGAGGCCATGCTCTGCGGCCGGGCCACCGTCTCCACGGACGCCGGCGCCGTCGTCGAGGTGATCGGCGGCACCGGGCTCGTCGTCCCGCCGCGCAACCCCCGGGCGCTCGCCGACGCCTGTCTCGACCTCATCCGCGACCCGGCGCGCGCCGCCCGCCTCGGCGCCGCCGCGCGCGCCCGCGCACTCGAACTCTTCACCGCCGACCAGAACATCGCCGCCTTCCGCTCCCTCTACCTCGAAGTCATCTCCCGCGCCCCGGTCCACCGGGACGCCGTCGACGCGGCCGGCGGACCCCTGCCCTTCGGGCACCCCGCGGAGGCGCGGGTCCCGGTGGAGTGGCGGGGGCCGGAAGCCGCGGTCCGTACCGAGTCGACCGCCGAGACCTCCGGGCCCGGCCCGTTCGCACCGGTGACGGCCAAGGAGGCCCGCACATGACCACGTCACAGATCGCCGACCCGCCGCACGCGGACGAACCCGGTCCGCCGCAGAGCCCCGGGGGTTGGGACGAGCGCTCGGACGCGCTGCTCGGCACGGCGTCGGTCGGCGGGGCCGGGGCGCACGACGGCGCGGGGGCGAACGACGGCGCGGGCACCGACGCGGGTCGACGCCCGGGCGAGACGGGGCGTGCGCCGCACCGGACCGGACGCGCCGGCGCCAGGTCGGGCGCCGCGAGTTGGGGCCGGTCCGCCGCGACCCCGAAGAAGCCCGCCGGCACTGGCACCGGCGCTGTGGCCGGCCGCAGCGCGCCGCGCCGCGGCCCCGTCGACCCCGTGAAGACCCTGCTGCACCGCCACCGCGGGCTGTGCGAACGCGCCGTCGACCCCCTGGAGATCGCCGCCGGGCTCGAAGCGCACGGCGTGACCGACCGGACGGCCGCGCGCTTCCGCCACCGCGACGTGTTCGCGCTGGCGGAGGAGTTGTACGCCCGGGTCCCGCGGGACGACGAGGCGCCGCGGCCCCCGGGGCCCGCGCCCGCGCCCCCGCCGGGCGTCGCCTGGGCGCTGCTGCCGACCGTGCTCGCCGCCCTGACCGGCGCGGGCTGGCGGCTCCTGGACGGCACTCCCCGTACGGTCGCCGCGCTGTTCGGCACGCTCGCCGTCGCCGTCGCCGTGGTGCTCTGCCTGCGGTACGGGCCCCTGCGGGCGCGGGGGCGCACGGCGCGCACCACCGTCGTGTGGGCGCCGTGCCTGCTCGGTGCCGTCGGATACGGCTCGGGGCTGCTCGACGCCTTCGCCGCCGGCGGGCCCTTCGCCGTGCCCCCCTTCACGCCCGCGCCGCTGGTGGGGCTGGCGCTCGCCGTGGCGCCCGCGGCCTGGTGCGTCCGGCTGTTCTCCGTACGGGCCCGGCGACGGCTGGGGGTGAGCAGGGCGCTCGGCGCCTTCGCGTCCGGGGTGCGTCCGCTGCTGTTGGGCGTCGTCGCGCTGTACGCGACCGCTCTGGCCGGGGCGGTCGCGGCGAGCGCCGCGACGGTCGGCGCAGGGGAGGTCGACGGGGGCGTCCTCGCGGCGACCTGCGCGCTCGGGCTGCTGTTCTTCGTGGCCCGGCTGCTGATCGTGCACGGCTTCGCGCGGGACGCGGCCTTCGGGCTGGGCGTCGCCTGCGCCGGCCACGCCCTGGGGCCGGTGCTGCTGGCGGTCGGTCGGCTGCCGGGCTGCGACGTCGTGGGGCGCCCCGTCGAGGCGGTGCTGACGGCGTGGGGCGCGGGCGCGGCGTCCGCCCTGGTGTGCGGGCTGGCCGCCGCCGGGCTGCTGGTGCGGGCCGCGGGCGCACTGTCCCGGGCCTCCGCGCACGCCTCATGACCTGCGCAGCGCCCCGGCCGCCGGGCCGACCGGCGCCGGACCTCTGAGTCGTACGTGCAAGGCCCGACGTACCAGAAGTGCCGGCCGTACCGGGCGGCTCGGCCGGGGCGGTCGCGCCAGCACCGCCGCCGCAGCCGTGCCGGCCGTGTCGGCGGCCCGGGCAGCACGCACCACCTGCACCTCCCCCACGAGTCGTACCAGCCGTACCAGTCCGTATCTGCCGTACCTGTCGTCATCCGCTGAATCAGCCGTCGCCGAACCCAGACGACGCCCTAAGGAGAGACCCGACATGAACCGCCAGTCCCCAGCCATGAACCGTCGGTGCGAAAGGGTCGCGCGATGAGGGTGTTGCTGCTCGGTGCCAATGGATTCCTCGGCCGCTTCGTCGCGGACCGACTGCTCGCCGACCCCGCCGTCCACCTCACCGCCCTCGGGCGCGGGGACGACGCCGACGTGCGCTTCGACCTCGCCGGCGGCAGCCCCGGCGCGCTCACCCGCTTCCTGACCGCAGTCCACCCCGGCGTCGTCATCAACTGCGCCGGGGCCACCCGCGGCGGCGCCCGCGAGCTGACCCGGCACAACACCGTCGCCGTCGCCACCGTCTGCGAGGCGCTGCGCCGCAGCGGCTGCGGGGCGCGGCTGGTCCAGGTGGGCTGTTCCTCGGAGTACGGGCCGTCCCAGCAGGGCTCGTCGACGGCGGAGGACGCGGTGCCGCGGCCCGGCGGCCCGTACGGCGTGAGCAAGCTTGCCGCGACCGAGCTGGTCCTCGGCTCCGGGCTGGACGCCGTGGTGCTGCGGGTCTTCTCGCCCGTCGGCCCCGGCACCCCGGCCGGCTCCCCGCTGGGTCGGCTCGCCGAGGCGATGCGCCGTGCGATGCAGTCCGGCGACGGCGAGTTGAAGCTGAGCGGCCTCGGCGTCCAGCGCGACTTCGTGGACGTGCGGGACGTGGCCCGCGCCGTGCACGCCGCCTCGCTCTCCGCCGCGCAGGGCATCGTCAACATCGGTACGGGCCGGGCCGTACGTCTCAGAGACGCGGCGGCGGTCCTCGCCCGGGTCGCCGGGTACGCCGGTGCGCTGCACGAGTTGGACGTGCCGCAGGGGCGGCCGGGGGCGCTCGGCGGCGGACCCCTCGGCCACCAGGGGCACCCGGGTCATCCAGGGCACCCGGGCCACCCGGGGCACGGCCCCGGTCACGTAGGGCACGGGCCCGGCCACGGCATCGGGCCGCAGCGCTCCGAGTCCGTCCTGGAGCAGCTCTCCTCGACCCCCGTCCCGTACCCCGACGGCTGCGGGAGCTGGCAGCAGGCGGACATCCGCACCGCCCGCGACCGCCTCGGCTGGCGGCCCCGGATCAACCTGGAGGAGTCGCTGGCCGACATCTGGATGGAGGCGGCGTGTCGCATCTGACCACCCGGGCCCTGCGGCGCCGCGTCCCCGCCGCGTCCGGTCTGTCGCAGGCGCTCCGCGACCGCGACTGGGGCCGGCTGCGCATCGGCATCCCCGGCTACGCCCACCCGCTCGTCGCACCCACGGAGTGGGCCGAGCTGACCCGGCCCGGGACCCCGCTGGACTGGGTGGTGCTGAACGTGGCGAACGGGCCCGGAGCCCGTCCCGACCCGCACTGCCTGGCCGCCGCGGGTCAGTTGACGAACGCGGGCGTACGCGTCATAGGCCACCTCGACCTGGCCCGCGGCGCCCGGCCCTTCGCGGAGCTGGTCGCCGACGCCCACCACTACCTGGAGTGGTACCGGGTCGGCGGCTTCCTGTTGGACCGCTGCCCGGTCGAGCGCCCGGAGCTGGCGGGCGTGCGCCGGGTGACGGCGACGCTGAGCGTGCTCCTGGAGGGCCGGGGGCCGGGCGGGTCGGACGGGCACCTCGTCCTGGGGCACGGCGGCCATCCGTACCCGGGATACGCGGAGGCCGCGGACCAGTTGGTGACCTTCTCCGGTGCCTGGACGGAGTACCGCTGGTCGCAGGTGGCGGAGTGGACGGCCGGCTATCCGCCGGAACGGTTCGTGCACTTCGTCCACGGGGTGCCGCGCACACACCTGGACGAGGCCGTGCGGATCGCGCGCTGGCAGGGCGCCGGGACGATCTTCTTCACCGACCGCCCGGACCGCGCCCCGGCGGGCCCAGGGGGCCTCGCGGATCCCGTAGACCTCGGGGGCCCCACGAACCCCGTAGACCCTCCGAACCCCACAAACCCCACAGACCTCACGGTGCCCGCGGTCCGGGTCGACCCGGACCGGGAACGAATGGTGGCATTTGAGGCGCTGCCCGGCTACTGGGACGAAATCGTCTCGCGGATCGGACCAGGTGTCTCGGAATGAGTAGGCGCGTGGCAGTGTTACCAGGGAACAACCGTACTGACTTACCGACGCAACGGAGTCCCCGTGTCGCTGCCACCCCTGGTCGAGCCAGCTGCTGAGCTCACCGTCGACGAGGTCCGCAGGTACTCCCGCCACCTGATCATCCCGGATGTCGGGATGGCGGGGCAGAAGCGGCTGAAGAACGCCAAGGTGCTCTGTGTCGGCGCGGGCGGCCTGGGGTCCCCCGCGCTGATGTACCTCGCCGCCGCCGGAGTCGGCACCCTCGGCATCGTCGAGTTCGACGAGGTCGACGAGTCCAATCTGCAGCGCCAGATCATCCACAGCCAGTCCGACATCGGCCGCTCCAAGGCTGCGTCCGCGAAGGACTCGGTCCTGGGCATCAACCCGTACGTCGACGTCGTCCTGCACGAAGAGCGGCTCGAAGCCGACAACGTGATGGACATCTTCAGCCAGTACGACCTCATCGTCGACGGCACGGACAACTTCGCCACGCGCTACCTCGTCAACGACGCGTGCGTGCTGCTCAACAAGCCGTACGTCTGGGGCTCCATCTACCGTTTCGACGGCCAGGCGTCGGTCTTCTGGTCCGAGCACGGCCCCTGCTACCGCTGCCTGTACCCCGAGCCCCCGCCGCCGGGCATGGTCCCGAGCTGCGCCGAGGGCGGCGTCCTCGGCGTGCTCTGCGCCTCCGTCGGCTCCATCCAGGTCACCGAGGCGATCAAGCTCCTCACCGGCGTCGGCGAGCCCCTGGTGGGCCGGCTGATGATCTACGACGCCCTGGAGATGCAGTACCGCCAGGTGAAGGTCCGCAAGGACCCGAACTGCGCGGTCTGCGGCGAGAACCCCACCGTCACCGAACTGATCGACTACGAGGCGTTCTGCGGCGTCGTCTCCGACGAGGCCCAGGAGGCCGCGGCCGGCGCGACGATCACTCCCAAGCAGCTCAAGGAGTGGATCGACGAGGGCGAGAACATCGAGATCATCGACGTCCGCGAGGTCAACGAGTACGAGATCGTCTCGATCCCGGGCGCCAAGCTGATCCCCAAGAACGAGTTCCTCATGGGCGCGGCCCTGGAGAGCATGCCGCAGGACAAGAAGATCGTCTTGCACTGCAAGACGGGTGTCCGCAGTGCGGAAGTCCTCGCGGTCCTCAAGTCGGCGGGCTTCGCCGACGCGGTCCACCTGGGCGGCGGCGTCATCGGCTGGGTGAACCAGATCGAGCCCAGCAAGCCCGTGTACTGAGCCCCGCGAAGCACTGGGCACTTCCGGCCCCGGTCGCGTACCGACGTCCTCCCGACGCGGCGCACGGCCGGGGCCGCGCCATGTCCGGCGGACCCACCCGCGGGGCCGTCCGCCGGCCTCGGCCGCCGGTAGGACAGGCCCTAGCCGCAGGTCGTGCCGTTCTTCGGGACCTTGCCGCTCAACAGGTACGCGTCCACGAGACGGGTGACGCAGGGGGAGAAGCCGTACGAGCCGTGGTTCTGCCCCTTGCTGCTGATCAGCACCCCGACCCCGGCGCCCAGGCCCTCCGCCATCCGCTGCGCGCCCTCGTAGGGCGTGGAGGGGTCGCCGGTGGTGCCGATGACGAGGACGGGCGGCGCCCCCTTCGCCGAGACCTGCGGCTTCTCCCACGTGCCCTTCACCGGCCACTGCGCGCACCAGCCCGCCACGTCCCACGCCAGGTACGGGCCGAAGACCGGGGACACCCGGGTGAAGTCCGCCAGATGGCGGGACTTCACGTCGTCCGCGGTGGGCCTGGCCCGGGCATCGGCGCACGATATCGCCCGCTGCGAGTGGCTCTTCGTGGAGTAGCGGCCTTCGGCGTCACGGGAGTTGTAGCTGTCGGCGAGGTCGAGCAGCTTCGTGCCGTCGCCCCGCTCGGCGGCTGCCAGCCCCTCCGTCAGCAGCGGCCAGCGCTCCTCGCTGTAGAGGGAGAAGACGACGGCGGTGAGCGCGAGGGACTCGGTGAGTTCGCGGCCCGGTGACGCCGGCAGCGGCTTGCCGTCCAGCCGCTTCAGCAGCGCCGCGACCTCGGCCGTGCCGTCCTTGGCGCTGGTGCCGCGGCTGGTGAAGTAGTTGTCCAGGGCGCGTTGGAAGCCGAGGGCCTGGTTCCGCGCGCCGCCGGCGAAGTCCGCGGTGGGGTCGACGACCGCGTCCATGACCAGGCGGCCCACGTTCTTCGGGAAGAGGTGGGCGTACACGCCGCCGAGTTCCGTGCCGTACGAGAAGCCGAAGTAGTGCAGTTCGGCATCGCCCAGGACGTGTCGGATCAGGTCCATGTCGCGGGCGGTGTTCGCGGTGCTGACGTGGGGGAGGACCTTTCCGGAGCGCTGGGCGCAGCCGGCGCCGAAGGCGGCGGAGTCCGCCAGGAACGCCCTCTCCTCGGCGGGCGAGTCGGGGGTGTTGTCGACCCGGTGGGACGCTTCGGTCTCCCGGTCGTCGCGGCACACGACGCTGGAGCTGCCCGCCACGCCGCGCGGATCGAAGCTCACCAGGTCGTACCGCTCGTTGAGCTGGGTGAAGTCTTCGGCGAAGCCGGGCAACGCGCCGACGCCGGAGGCGCCGGGTCCGCCGAAGTTGAAGACGAGGGAGCCGATGCGGCGCTTCTCGTCCGTGGCTTCGGCGCGGATCAGCGCGAGGGACATCGTCTCGCCGTCGGGCGTCGCGTAGTCGAGCGGAGCCCGGATCGAGGCGCACTGCCAGCGCCCGCCCGGGGCGTCCGCGCCGGGGTCGCCCGCGGGGGCCTTGCACGGGCGCCACACGGGCAACTGCCCGGTGACGGAGGCGGGCAGGGCGCCGCCCGACGGACTAGCGGCCGGACTGCTGGGCGGGGCGCTCGACCGCGTGGCGTCCGGGCTCGGCCCTGTCGTGCCGCCCCCGTCGTCCGTGCAGCTGACGGCCGTCCCGGCGAGCAGCACGGCCGCCGCGACCAGCGCCCCCGCCCGAAACCTCCTGCGCACCGCGCGCATCTGCCCCATGCGAACCCCCCGTGGTCCGTGCCCGACCGATGCCGAACGCGTTCCATCGTAGGTGCCCCCACTGACAGCGCCGTGGCCGTGCGCGTCCTACGGGCACACCGTCCCGGCCGCGGGGACGCGCCCTTCCAGCAGGTACGCGTCGACGGCGCCCTTCACGCACGTGCTGGTCGCGCCGTACGCCCCGTGCCCCTGGCCCCGGTAGGTGATCTCGACGCCGACGCCCGGCCCGAGCGCGTCGACCATCGCCTTCGCGCCCTCGTACGGGGTGGCGGGGTCGCCGGTGTTGCCGATGACGACGATCGGCGGGGCGCCCGGCGCGGAGACGTCGGGGTGGTTCCAGGTGCCGCCGACGGGCCAGTTGGTGCAGCTGATCATGCCCCAGCCCAGGTAGTCGCCGAAGACCGCCGACGCATCGCGGAAGGTGGGCAGCTCCTTCTTCGTCTGCGCCACCGAGTAGCGGTCCTTGGAGTCCACGCAGCTGATGGCGTTGAAGGCCGCGCCCGAGTTGCTGTACTGGCCGTTCGTGTTGCGTCCGGTCATCGCGTCGGAGAGGGCGAGCAGCAGGGAGCCGTCGCCGCCGTCCGCCTCGCTGACGCCCGCCTCCAGGTACTCCCAGAACTCCTGCGAGTACAGGGACTGCGCGATGCCGTTCAGCGCCTGCGTCTGGGTCAGCTCCCGGCCGCTGCCGGTGGGGATCGGCTGGCGGTCGAGCCGCTCCAGCAGGTCGACGACGCCGGCCTCCACCTCCTCGACGGTGGTGCCGGCGAGCAGGCACTCGTCGCCGCGGTCCACGCAGTCCCGGGCGAAGTTGTCGAGGGCGAGCTGGAAGCCCTTCGCCTGACCCAGGGAGCTCTGCTCGGAGTCCTTGGTGGGGTCGACGACGGCGTCGAAGACGGCCCGGCCGACGTTCTTGGGGAAGAGGTGGGCGTACACGCCGCCGAGTTCCGTGCCGTACGAGATCCCGAAGTAGTGCAGCTTGGCGTCGCCGAGCACCTGGCGCATCAGGTCCATGTCGCGGGCCGCGTTGAGGGTGCCGACGTGGGGGAGCGCGTCGCCGGAGTTCTTCTTGCAGGCCGCCGCGTAGGACTTCAGGCCCTTCTCGTACGCCGTGATCTCGGCCGCGTCGTCGGGCGTGGCGTCCAGGGCGTAGAAGGCGTCGAGCTGCTTGTCGTCCTCGCACACCACGCCGGCGCTGCGGCCGACGCCGCGCGGGTCGAAGCTCACCAGGTCGTAGCGGGCGTTCAGGGCGACGTAGTCGGTCGCGGCGGCGGGGAGGGTGGCGACGCCCGAGCCGCCGGGCCCGCCGAAGTTGAAGATCAGCGAGCCGATGCGGTCCGCCGTCTGGGTGGCCTTCGCCCTGATCAGGGCGAGTTCGATCGTCTCGCCGTCCGGATCGGCGTAGTCGAGGGGCGCGTCCATGAAGGAGCACTCCCACTCCGAGCCGCCGGGCAGCGGGGCGGGCGACGGGCCGCCGCCCTCGGCCTCAGAAGGCGCCGGACACGGCTTCCACGTCAGCTTCTGCCCGGTGAGCTTCTTGCCCAGGGGCGAGGCGCCGGTCTCGGGGGAGGCCGTGCTCGCCTTCCCGCCGGCCGGATCCTTCCCCTTCTCGCCGCTCTCGGAGCAGCCCGCCGCCAGCAGCACGGACAGGGAGGCGACGAGGGCGGCGGCGCGGACGGCGCTGGCGGTGGTCGGCATGCCGCCATCGTGCGCGGTGGTGCAGCCGGGCGCCCCCGCGGCGGTCCATGCGGGTGGTTTCTCGACCGGGCCCTTGCCCCACGCCCTAGAGCGAACCCCGGCGCGTGAGGTGGTTGAAGGCGAACCAACCGGGCAGGACGGGCAGCCACAGTGTCAGGATCCGGTACAGCAGCACCGCGGCCGTCGCCACGTCCCGCGGCACTCCGGCGGCGATCAGGCCGAGGATCAGCGCGCCCTCGACCGTGCCCACGCCGCCGGGCGTCGGCGCGGCCGACCCCAGCGCGTTGCCCGCCAGGAAGACCACCGCGAGGCTCGCGTAACTCAGCGGTTGGTCGCCGCCGTTGAACGCCCGGATCGAGGCGTCCAGGCACATCACGAAGGCGAAGGTGAGCAGGAGCTGCCCGCCGATGCCCGTCAGCAGCTTGCCGGGCCGCTGGAGCACGTCCAGCATCCGCGGCACGACGCCTGCGAACAGCGACCGCAGCCGCGTCGAGACGAACTTGCGCAGGAACGGGATCGCGGTCACCACCAGCACCAGCACCGCGACCGTCAGCAGTCCGGCGATCACCGTCCTGGACGGGCTCAGGGACGGCGTCTTCTCCGTGCCGGTGAGGTAGCCGAAGGTCAGCAGGAGCAGGATGTGCGCGCCGAGGCCGAAGAGCTGCGCCGCGCCGACGCTCGCCACCGCGAGCCCGGGCCGTACGCCCGAGCGCTGGAGGAACCGGGTGTTCAGCGCGACCCCGCCGACCGCCGCCGGGGCGACGATCTTGACGAAGGAGCCGGCGACCTGGGCGAGGACCGTCTTGGGGAACGGCACGCGCTCGGGCACGAAGCCGAGCAGGCTCATCGCCGCCGCCAGGTAGCTGAGCACCGAGAACGCGACCGCGACCGCCACCCACACCCACTTGGTGCTGCCGAAGTCGGCGGCCAGGTTGTTGCCCGCGATCTGGGAGAGCAGGAAGTACGCCGCGATCGCGCCCGCGATCAGGCTCACCAGCGTCCGCGGCCGGATGCGTTCGAGCCGGACCGGCTCCACCGGCGCCTGGGGGCGGATCAGCAGCACCTGGTGACGGATCTGGGTGAGCAGGTCCTCCTCGCGGGCCTCGTCGAGCGCTTCGTCTATGGCCCGTTTGTTGGCCTGCTTCTCCGCCCGCTCGGACTTGCGCACGGCCTTCTTGCCGGCCGCCGCCGTGCGCTCGCCGGCCGCTTCGGCGCGGGCGCGGCGATCGGCGGCGGACGCCTCCAGGACGGCCTCCCGCTCCCGCTCGGCCCGCTCCCTGGCCAGCTTGCGCAGGGTCGCCCGGGTGGAGCGGCTGAGCGCGATCGGCTGGAGCAGCGGCAGACAGTCCGCCACGGCGTCGGGGCCCAGCACCTCCAGGGCGCCGGAGACCGCGCGTTCGGCGCCGACCCGCAGCCCGATGGTGACCAGCAGCTGGGCGACGTCCATCCGCAGCACCAGGTCGCCCGCGGCGATCTCACCGCCCCTGAGGTCGGTCAGGATGACCTTGCCGGAACGATCCACCAGGATGGCGTCGCCGGTCAGCCTGCGGTGCGCGATCCGACGCGACTGCAACGCCTTGACCTGGCGCCAGGCCCCCCGGACCACGTCGTCGGTGATCTCCTCGTCCGCCATGTCGTCCAGGCTGCGCCCGCCCAGGTGCTCGTACACGAGCATCACGGCGTCCGGGCCCAACTCGGAGGTGGCGATCAGCTTGGGGGCGTTCGCGCCGGCCGCGATCGCCGCGTACGCCAGCAGCGCCTCCTGCTCCAGGGCCTGGCGCAGGGACTGGAGGGAGGAGCGGCGGGTGGTGATGGTGCGCAGCGTCAGCCGGCGCCACAGCCGGTAGAAGAAGCCGTGCGCCTGCTGCTCGCGGTCGACGACGGTGACGTCGAGCGGCGGCCCGGTCTCCAGGGTGACCAGATAGCGCCGGCCCCGGTCGCCCTGCTCGGCGCCGCCGCTGCCGGCGGAGCGCAGCGGGGAGGACTCCGGTACGTCCTCGGCGCGCATCGCGGTGACCGGGCGGAACCCGACGTGGCGCAGGCCCGCCAGCAGGGTCTGCCCGGTGGGGCGGACGTTCGGCGAGCCGACCGCGTACAGCGTTCCGTACGCCACGGTCCAACCGAGCAGCACGGTGAGGATGATCGAGAACGGTGTGGTGTACCCGGCGACGAGCATCGCGAAGGCGTCCAGCAGCAGCACCACCCACAGCACGACCCGCCAGCGGGGTCTGCGGGCCATCCCGACCGCCGTCATGTACGCGATGACGGGGGCCAGGTAGCCGTGGACCGGGTCGGTGAGTCCGCCGCTCTGGGACTGGGTGAGCGCGTCCTGGATGCTGGCGGGCGCCACCCGGGCGACCCAGAGGTCGGTGGCGAGGGTGACGCCGTGGGCGAGCACGGCCGCGAGGACGCCGTCGGCGATGCGCAGCCCGTCCCGTTTGATCAGGCGTTCGATCGCGAAGGCGATGGGGACGAGCAGGACGGCGATGGAGGACACCAGACCGGCGAGCTTGACCAGGAGGTCGGGGGCCTGGCCGGTGCCCTTGTTGATGTCGTTCTCCAGGCCCGTGGTGGTGCCCTGGGCGAACGCGGCGATGGCGAGGACGACGGCGATCGCGAGGATGCCGACGAGGAAGCGCATGAGGTCGGAGGGGCGGTGGACGCGGGCGGCGAGCAGGGGCTCGTCGCCGGACACGCTGTCGACGCCGTCGGTGTAGGCGGCGTCCTTGCCGCGCCTGCCGCCGTCGGGGGAGCGGTCGGCACCGGGGGAGCGGTCGCCCGCACCCTCGCGCCGGCCGTTGTCACCGCTGTCGGCGCCGGCGTCGTCTACGTGCTTCTTGTCCTCGATCGGTCCTACGTCCTTGGTGGGGGGCGCCTTCCTGGGCGGGGCGCCGTCGGCGGGTGCGGCGGGGGTGCCGGGACCCGTGTGCTCCCGGTGGTCCGCGAACCCTCCTGGAGCGGGCCGGTCCGGCCCGCTCCAGGAGGGGTCAGCCGTCGTCCCGGGCTGCACGCCCTCCCCCTTTCGCCGTCTCGGTCTCTTCCTGCACTTCCTGCTGCTCTTGCTGAGCGCGCCTCACCAGTCACCGTCCGCACGATGGTGGCACGACCGGACGGCGGACGAGGGCATCAGGGGGCATCGCACGGACGTCGCCCGGATGATACTTCGGCTTTTGTCTGCTTTGCCGCTCATGGTGGTCCGGACCATTCGCAAACGCCCGCGCTGTGGCGGGGTTGGCGGCTTTGGTCGCGTCGGCTGCGTTGGCCGCGTTGGCTGTGTTGGCCGCGTTGTCGGTGGGGTGGGGCAGGATGGGCCGGATGGAAGAGCTTCCGGAGTACGCGGAGCGGGTCCTCGACGTCACGGAGCTGATCCCGCCCGGCCGCGTGATGACGTACGGCGACATCGCCGAGTGGCTCGGCGAGGGCGGGCCGCGCCAGGTCGGCCGCGTCATGGCGCTGTACGGCGGCGCCGTGCCCTGGTGGCGCGTGGTCCGCTCGGACGGCACGCTGCTGCCCGGCCACGAGCTGGAGGCCCTCGGGAACTACCGCGCGGAGGGCACCCCGCTGCGCGAGGCCCCGCCCGCCGCCGAGGGGCACGTACCGCGGATCAACATGAGGCTCGCCCGCTGGGACGGCGGCGACGGTGGTGGCGCGATAGACGACGCTCACACCTGACGGCTTCCGGCACGCGACGGCGGAGCTGACGGGGCCGGGACCGTACGGAGTACGAGGGCGGGGGACGGCGGTCCGGGCGCGTGGAGGCGCCGGGTGCGCCCGGGCGCCCGGCGGCGGCGAGGTAGCGTCGACTGCGCGCGGCCCCGGCCGCGCGGGGACGACCCGACGGGACTCCTCCCGTACCCCTTCCCGTGCTCCCCTCCGACTCTCCCTCCATGTCACTTCCAGCTCCATCAGCACCACCACACCCACCAGGACCGGCGATCCACGTGACCTCCTCCTCCACCACAGGGCGCACGCCGCACCCGCGACAGGGACGGCAGGGGGGCTTCCCGCGCCCGCAGGGAAACCGAGGGCGGGGCACGAGCACGTACCGGCTGGTCCGCACCCCGCTCGGTACCGTTGGTCCCCTCCCTCTGGACGCCGCGCAGCGCGCCGTGGTTGACCACGGCCACGGCCCCCTGCTCGTCCTCGCCGGCCCCGGCACCGGCAAGACGACCACCCTCGTCGAGGCGGTCGCCGCCCGGCTGGCCAAGGGCGCCGACCCCGAGCGGATCCTCGTCCTCACCTTCAGCCGCAAGGCGGCCGTGGAGCTGCGGGACCGGATGGCGCTGCGCCTCGGCGGCGCGCGCGGCCCGCAGGCCACCACGTTCCACTCCTTCTGTTACGCCCTGGTCCGCGCCCACCAGGACGCCGAGCTGTTCGCCGAGCCGCTGCGGCTGCTGTCGGGCCCCGAACAGGACGTCGCCGTGCGCGAACTGCTCACCGGCCAGCTCGACCTGGAGGGCGAGGGGTTGGCCCGCAACCGCTGGCCCGACGAGCTGCGGGCCTGTCTGACCACCCGGGGGTTCGCCGACGAGGTGCGGGCCGTGCTCGCCCGCAGCCGGGAGCTGGGCCTGGACCCCGCGTCCCTGGCGCGGTTCGCCGCGCGCACCGGACGGCGCGACTGGGGGGCCGCGGCCTCCTTCCTCGCGGAGTACCTGGACGTCCTCGACATGCAGGGCGTCCTCGACTACGCCGAGCTGGTGCACCGGGCGGTCCTCCTCGCCGAGCGCACGGCGCCCGCGCGCTCCTTCCCGCACGACTTCCCGTACGACGCGGTGTTCGTGGACGAGTACCAGGACACCGACCCGTCACAGGTCCGGCTGTTGAAGGCGCTCGCGGGCGGCGGCCGGACCCTGGTCGCCTTCGGCGACCCCGACCAGTCGATCTACGCCTTCCGGGGCGCCGACGTGAACGGCATCCTCGGCTTCCCGACCGCCTTCCCGCACGCGGACGGCGCCCCCGCGGGCGTCGCCGTCCTCACCGCGTCCCGGCGCAGCGGCGAAACGCTGCTCGAAGCGACCCGTCTGCTCACCCGGCGGATGCCGCTGACCCGGCTGCCCGGCGACAAGGTCCGCGCCCACCGGGACCTCGCCGCGACGCGCGGCGGCGGGCGCGTGGAGGCGTACACCTACCCCACGTCCTCCGCCGAGCTGGACAACGTCGCCGACGTCCTCCGCCGGGCCCATCTGGAAGACGGCGTCCCATGGCACGACATGGCGGTCCTCGTCCGCGCGGGCAACCGCACCATCCCCGCGATCCGCCGCGCCCTGACGTCCGCCGGGGTGCCGCTGGAGATCGACGGCGCGGACGTGCCGCTGCGCCACGAACCCGCGGTCGCGCCACTGCTGACGGCCCTGCGTGCGGTGGCGGCGCAGCCCGCCGACGGCGACGCAGGTAGTAAGGACGGCGCCGACGGCGAAGGCGGCGAGGACGGCGACGCGGGTGGCGAGGACGGGGCATCGGGCGGCTGGCTCGACGTCGAGACCGCGCTGACCCTGCTCAGCTCCCCCCTCGGCGGGATGGACGCCGCCGACCTGCGCAAGCTCGGCCGCGCCCTGCGCGACGAGGAACGTGCCGCGGGCAACCGCCTGCCCCCGCCGTCCGACCTCCTGATCGCCCGCGCCGTCGCCGAACCCGAACGACTGGTCGCCCACGACCCCTCGTACGCCCGCCGCGCCCAGGAACTCGGGCGGTTGCTGGCCCGGGCCCGCGCCGTCCTCGACGGCGGCGGCACGGCGGAGGAGACCCTGTGGACGCTGTGGAACGGCACGTACTGGCCGCAGCGACTGGAGAACGCCGCCCTGCGCGGCGGCGCGGCCGGACGGAACGCGGACCGCGACCTGGACGCCGTGTGCGCACTGTTCGACACCGCCGCACGGGCCGAGGAGCGCACCGGCGGGCGCGGCGCGCTCAACTTCATCGAGGAGATCGAGGCCCAGGACATCGCCGCGGACACCCTCTCCGGCCGCCAGGAGCGCCCCGACGCGGTGCGCCTGATGACCGCGCACCGCTCCAAGGGCCTGGAGTGGCGCCTGGTCGTCGTCGCCGGCGTGCAGGAGGGGCTCTGGCCCGACCTGCGCCGCCGCGGCTCGCTCCTTGAGGCCGACCGCATCGGCCGCGACGGCCTCGCCGAACCCCTCACGCCCGGCGCGCTGCTCGCCGAAGAACGACGCCTCTTTTACGTCGCCGCAACCCGCGCGCGCGAGCGCCTCGTCGTCACTGCGGTCCAGGCGCCCGCCGACGACGGCGACCAGCCGTCCCGCTTCCTCGCGGAACTCGGCGTCACCCCGGTCGCCGTGGCCGGCCGCCCCCGCCGGCCCCTCGCCGTCGCCGCGCTCGTCGCCGAGCTGCGCGCCACGACCGTCGACCCCGACGCCTCGCCCGCGCTGCGGGACGCCGCCGCCCGACGGCTGGCCAAGCTCGCCGCGCTCCAGGACGACGAGGGCCTGCCGCTGGTCCCCGCGGCGCACCCGCAACGCTGGTGGGGCCTGCACGAACCCACCCAGAGCAGCGCCCCGCTACGGGACCGCGACCAGCCCGTCGCCTTGTCCGGCAGCGCCCTGGACCAGCTCGCCAACACCTGCGCGCTCCAGTGGTTCCTGGGACGGGAGGTACGGGCGGACGAGCCCGCCACCGTCGCGCAGGGCTTCGGTAACGTGATCCACGTCCTCGCCGACGAGGTCGCCTCCGGCCGCACCCCGGCCGACCTCGCCGTTCTGATGGAGCGCCTCGACTCGGTCTGGGACGCGCTCGCCTTCGACGCGCCCTGGAAGTCCGAGCAGGAGAAGCGGCACGCGCGCGCGGCGATCGAACGCTTCCTGCGCTGGCACGTGATGGACCGCGCGGGGCGCGTCCCGGCGGCGACGGAGCGCGAGTTCGACGTGACGTTGGAGGCGGGGGAGTACGAGGTGCGGATCCGCGGCTCCATGGACCGCGTCGAGCGGGACGCGCAGGGCAGGGCGTACGTCGTCGACTTCAAGACGGGCAAGCAGGCCCCGACGGGCGAGGAGGTCGCGCGCCACCCGCAGCTCGCGGTGTACCAGCTCGCGGTGCGCGAGGGCGCGGTCGACGAGGTCTTCGACGGCCGCCGCCCCGAGCCCGGCGGCGCCGAACTGGTCCACCTGCGCCAAGCGGCCCCCCGCAAGGAGGGCGGCGACGCCGCCCCCAAGGTCCAGGCGCAGGAGCCCCTGGCGGGCGAGTGGGTGGGCGACCTGCTGGCCACGGCGGCGGGCCGCGTCCTCGACGAACGCTTCACCCCCACGACGGGCCCCCACTGCACGACCTGCACCTTCCGCACGTCCTGCACGGCGCAGCCCGAGGGCCGTCACGTGGTGGAGTGACCTCCTGGCACCCCTCCGGGCTGCGGCGCTCCCGAGACCCCGGTGGTTCCCCTCCCCGGACCGGTCCCACGATTCAGCTGTGGCTGTCCTGCTGCGCCGTGGCGACTGGGACTGTCTGTGGCGTCCCCTGCGGTGTGCGTTGCTCTCTGCGGCCCGGTGGTGGGCTTGTCGCCGTTCCTCCGATCGCCCGGGCCGTGATGGAGGCGGCCATCACCGGATGAGCCGGCCCGGCGCGGCGTCATGGTTCGGATCACGAGG